>WHUD01000165.1 GCA_009377385.1 Actinophytocola sp. | reverse complement strand
AAAGGAACTCCCCTGAGAAATGGATGCGTGACAGGTTCGAGGCGACCACCCCGAAACGGACGCCTCGCATCTGGTAGCCGATCACACTGCATGCGCATGCTCGAATGCGTCAACCGTACTTTCGTCGGGTTCTGCACCCGGTCAGCGACACATCCCACGATCGCCGGACATCGCAAGGATCCGGCGATGACACACTGTGGGGCATGCACGCGATCACGATCAGCGAGCCCGGTGGGCCGGAAGTACTGCAGTGGGCCGAAGTCCCGGACCCCGTCGCGGGTCCCGGCGAGGTGGTCGTCGACGTCGCCGCGTCGGCCGTCAACCGCGCCGACCTGCTGCAACGGCAGGGCTTCTACCCGCCACCACCCGGCGCGAGCGAGTACCCGGGGCTGGAGTGCTCCGGCACGATCATCGAGGTCGGCGACGACGTCGATGGCTGGCAGGAGGGCGACGAGGTGTGCGCCCTCCTCGCGGGCGGCGGCTACGCGGAGAAGGTCGCGATCCCCGCCGGTCAGCTGCTGCCGGTGCCTGGCGAGGTCGAACTGATCGCCGCGGCCAGCCTGCCCGAGGTGGCGTGCACGGTGTGGTCCAACGTCGTCCTCGTCGCCGATCTCGCCGAGGATGAGCTGCTGCTGGTGCACGGCGGCGCTGGCGGCGTCGGCACGCACGCGATCCAGGTCGCCAAGGCGCTCGGCGCGCGGGTCGCCGTCACAGCTGGCGACGACGACCGGCTCGACCGGTGCCGCCAGCTCGGCGCCGACGTCACCATCAACTACCGCACCGAGGACTTCGTCGACGTCGTCAAGGAACACGGCGGCGCAGACGTGATCCTCGACGTCCTTGGCGCCAAGTACCTGGAACGCAACGTCAACGCGCTCGCGACCGGCGGCAGGCTCGTCGTGATCGGCATGCAGGGTGGCCGCAAGGCGGAGCTTGACCTCGCGAAGCTACTGGTCAAGCGCGCAGCGTGACGGCGACCAGCCTGCGGGGGCGGCCACTCGAAGGGAAGGCCACGATCGTCGCCGACGTCCGCGCTCGGCTGTGGCCGCTGGTCGAACAGGGCTCGGTCGCTCCGGTGATCGACCAGGTCATTCCGATGGCGAACGCGGCTGAGGCGCACCGAGCACTCGACGGGGGCGGCATCTTCGGCAAGATCCTGCTCGCCGCGCACAGCTGATCAGCGGAGCTGGTACAGCGCGCGCACGAGCTGGTTGACGTCGAAGTCGTTGCTGTAGTGCGCGAGTCCGATGCGCACCACACCGCCGACCTCGGCGACGCCGAGCGACCCGAACAGGCCGTCGGTGCCGTTCGCCGTGAACGCGCAGATCCCCTTCGCGGCGAGGTGGGCGGTGACCTCGTTCGCCTTCCTGCCCCGCACAGTGAGCGCCAGCACGGGGATGTGGCGGATGGCGCCGCCGATCACCGTGACGTGCGGCATCGCGCGCAGCTCGCCGAGCATCCTGTCGTAGAGCTCGCTGGTGTACGCCTTGACCGAGCCCATCGACGTCAGCAGCCGGTTGCGGCGGGAGCCCTTCGCGGCGTCGTCGAGGTTGGCGATGAAGTCGACCGAGGCGACGAGCCCTGCCAGCATCGGGTACGGGTGCGGGCCGAGCTCAAGTCGTTCCGGGCCGACAGCCGACGAGTCAAGCGCGACGGGACGCAGTTGGTCGAGCATGCTGGGGTCACGGAAGACGAGGGCGCCGACGGCGGGTCCGCCCCAGGTCAGCGCGGACAACGCGATGACGTCCGCGCCGCAGGCTGCGATGTCGAACGGGACGAACGGTGCGGCGTAGGTGGCGTCAACGAACATCATCGCGCCGACGCGCTTGGCGAACTCCGCCACCGTCGGCAGGTCCGGCCGGGTGCCGATGGTGCCTGCGGCGGCGGTGATGGCGACGACCTTGGTGCGCGCGGAGACGAGTCGTTCGTACTGCCATGCGGGCAAATCGCAGGTCTCGATGTCGATCTCGCCCCAGCGCAACGCGCCGCCGATGCGACGCATGGCCTGCTGCCACGGGCGTTGGTTGGACAGCTCGTCCAGCCGGGACACGATCGCTTCGTCGCCGAGGGTCCAGTTCTCGGCGACGACGTCAGCAAACCGCTTCGTCAGCACCGCGGCGTTGGGGCCGAGCACGACGCCATCCGGGTGGCCGCCGACGAGGTCCGCGACGGCGCGGCGAGCGGCGGCGACGATGCTTTCGGCGCGTTGCGACGCGGGGAACGCCGCGCCAGGGCCGGAGACCGGCGCACGCATGGCCGTGGCGACAGCCGACGCGACCGGCTCAGGGACAAGCATCCCGGCCGCGCCGTCAAGGTGAACCCACCCGTCACCCAGTGCGGGGTAGTGCCCGCGAATCCGAGCGATGTCGAACGGCATGATGACACCGTACGGACGTCTAAGTAGAGCGGATCTCCGGGTCGACGAATAGTGGCAGCCATTGGGACGAGCGCCGACTACCCTCGGGACCAGGTACCGCAACGGCACGGAGGCCGAACTCCGACATACCAGGATGGAGCACATGACCGAGCCGAACATCCCTGAGCCCGACTCGACGAGCGGCGACGAGCAGGACCAGTCACATCACGTGGTCGTTGTCGGTCCCGACGGCTCGCCGGTCGGCGCCGCCCGCATTCCCACCGATGCCGAGTCCGACGAGAAGAACGGCGTCGGCGACCTCGTCGAAGAACCAGCGAAGGTCATGCGCATCGGCACCATGATCAAGCAGCTGCTCGAAGAGGTCAGGGCGGCGCCGCTCGACGAAGCGAGCCGCAACCGGCTGCGCGAGATCCACGAGACGTCGATCAAGGAGCTGGAGCAGGCGCTCGCGCCCGAGCTGCAGGAGGAGATGGAGCGTCTCGTCGCGCCGTTCACGGACGAGACGACGCCGTCCGATGCCGAACTCCGGATCGCGCAGGCGCAGTTGGTCGGCTGGCTTGAGGGGCTGTTCCACGGCATTCAGACGGCGCTGTTCGCGCAGCAGATGGCAGCGCGGGTGCAGCTGGAGCAGATGCGCAAGGGCCTGCCCGCTGGCAGCGGCGGTATGCATGCCGGCGAGCACCACCCCGGCGTGACGGGCACTGGGCAGTACTTGTAGGCGCGGACGTCGGGACAGCATTCGACGGGGCGCTTGCCGGATGCGGCCTGGAGTGTGGCGCCGGGGCCGCGCTCCGCCGCCATCCGCTCAGCGTCATTTTGTGTCCGGTTGTTCCGATTTTCGTGGCACTGCGCGGGTGGAGGCGCCGTGAGAGGTCGGCGCCCGGAGCAACGGACGACCCGGCGCGACCGTAACGGTGAGCGACTTGCGACGAACAGTCTTAGCAGGACTACGTCCCATGGTGGCCTGTCCTTGACATGCTTCATCGACGCTGCGTAACTGATTCTCTGCTCAACTCAAGGTTGAGGTGGAACGCTTGATGTCCACACGTGAGCGGGAGCCACGCCGCTCCACCGTCACGACACTGGCATGCGTGTGCGGTCTCGCCGTGACATCGCTAGCCGCGAGCGCGCAACCGCACGACGCGGCGACGGTCCCGCCTGCCCTCCCGAACTTCGCGGCGCATCCGCCGACGCCACATCGCTACCCGCTCCCCAGCGACGAACCGCCTGCGGACTTCAAGACCTCCAGCATCAGCGCACGACTCCACTGGCTCGCCCAACACATCGCGTACGACGCCCAACCGGGACACGCCATCACGCTCGACGACGGCACGATTCCGCAGCAGGTCCTCGACGCATACCGACGGGCCGCAACCATGCTGAGCAGGAGCGATGCCACATGTCAGCTGCACTGGTCGGTGCTGGCGGGCATCGGGCGCATCGAATCGGGACACGCATGGGGTGGCGCGCTACTGGGCAACGGTCGCACGGCCAGTCCCATCCTCGGCCCACGTCTCGACGGCTCACTCGTAGGGACGGCAACGATCCACGACAGCACCGGCGGCCAGTTCGACGGCGATGCCGTGTGGGAACGCGCCGTTGGGCCGATGCAGTTCCTGCCGTCGACGTGGCTGCAATACGGACAGGACGGCAACGGTGACGGGGTGCGCGACCCGCACAACATCTACGACGCAGCACTCGGTTCGGCGGTCTACCTGTGCGCTGGCGCGCGCGATCTTTCCCAGCCTTCGCAACTGAATCAGGCGCTGTACAGCTACAACCCGTCATGGGACTACGTCCGCGCCGTCCTGGCTTGGGCCGACCACTACGCAGGACTCGGACCACAACCAAGTGCTGGTCGCATCGTCACACACACGCTCGCTGCGACGCGCGGCTCTGCCGACACCGCCGCCGCGAAGCCCGCCAAGCAGCAGCCCGAAAACGAAGCGGCGACGCAACAGGACCCGCCGAAGTCGACTGCCTCGAAGACACCGACCAGGTCCCCTGGTCATATTTCGGGCACCGACAACGAGGAGCCCGCAGGCAACACCGACGAATCGACGACGCCGAACACCACCCAGAACACGAAAACCCCTGGCGGCTCTACGAAATCGCCGTCAGTGCCGAAGGACGACAACACGGAGGAGCCCGCCAGCCCGGACACCACACAGCCGACCGAGCCCTCGGAGCCGACCGAACCTACGGAACCTGACGCGACCGACGATCCGTCCTGCGACCAGCCGGACAACACCACCGGCACCGACGACGAAGAGACCGACAAGAGCCCGGCCGACGGGGCCACGGACAAAGCCGGGCACGACGCGGATACGGACGGCGACGCCGTCCTCGGCGCCGAGGACAGTGAGGACAGCGACACCGGCGAGGCCCCGGAAGACCCGGCGGGCGACGGGGACGAAACCACCGACGGCACCGAGCCAGACGACGGCACAACCTGCGAACAGCCGGACGACCCGGCGTCAGTGCAGCCGGGGTGAGTACCCGCCCCGGTTGTACGCCAGCCGCGCGATGGAGTGCATCTGCTCGTCGTCGTTGCGCTCCACCAGCCGCAACTGCGTGCCGACCCGGTGCGCGGCACGGTCGCAGAACGACGACGCGATGTACCGCTCCTGCCCGGACGCCTCGACGCCCTGATCCTCGAAAAGCGCCGTGGTGCGCGAGATCGTCGCGACCTGGGCGTAGATGTCACTCGCCGCGTCCGCGATCCGCTTCTGCTGCCGCTGCCGGAGCTGGACGTCCTTGCCGTGCGTGCGCAACAGCGCCTCCACCGCGCCGCGCAGCTGCCTCGTCTGGTTGGCCACCGCCTCGGCCTGCTTGGTCAGCTTCGGGTGCGCCGTCTCCAACGATGCCGGGCGCAGCCGCCTGCTCACCCTGCCGCGCACGAACTCCGCCAACGTCCCGATCGACCCAATTGGATCCGACAGGTTGATCGAGCGCAGTTCCTCGAGCTCGCCAGCGACCGTCTTCATGCCGGACAGCGCGATGAACGCCCGCAGCACGTCGTTGGCGCCCTCGAAGATCGGGAAGATCCTGGTGTCCCGCAACATCTTCGCGATCGGCGAGTCCGCCATGTACGCCTCGCCACCCATCAGCTGGAACACGCGGTTGACGGCGTACCAGTTGAACTCCGTCGCGGCGACCTTCGACATCGCCGACTCCACCGAGTAGTCCGGCACGCCCGCGTCGACCAGCCCGGTTGTCAGGTACGCCAGGGACTCCAGGCCGTACAGGTACGACACCATCCAGCCGACCTTGTCCTCGACAAGCTCGAAGTCGGCCAGCGGCATGCCGAACTGCTCGCGCCGCGTCGTGTGCTCGATGGCCTGCTTGATCAGCGCCTTCGTCCCGCCGACGACGCCGGTGCCCAGCGACATCCTGCCGTTGTTCAGCGTCGACATCGCGATGCGGAAACCGTCCCCCGGCTCGCCGAGGACATTCTCCTTCGGCACCCGGACGTCGTTGAACGTCAGCTTGCGCAGGTCGTTGCCGAGTAGCCCCAGGGTGTCGAACCGGTGCGGCGCCTCGAAGCCGTCCATACCCTTCTCGACGATCAGCCCGACGTGGCCGTTCTCGCACCGCGCGAACACACAGACGACGTCCTTTGCGCCGTTGCCTATCCAGCGCTTCTCGCCGTTGAGCAGGAACGATCCGTCGGACTGGCGTTCGGCGTAGGTCTCGACGTGATAGGCGTCCGACCCGGCGTTCTGCTCGGTCAGCCCGAACCCGGCGAGCTTGCGGCCGGCGGCGAGATCCGGCAGGAACCGCGCCTTCTGGTCCTCGGTGCCGAACATGTGGATCGGCTTCATCCCGATGGACTGGTGCACGCCCATGACGACCGACAGCGTCGCGTCGTAGCCGCCGAACTCCTCCATCACGCGGCAGTAGCCGGTCTGCGACAGCCCCTGGCCGCCGTACTCCTCGGACACGTACAGCCCGAGCAGCCCGCGTTCGCCGAGACCCTTGATGATGTGGTCGCCGACCCAGCGTTCCTGCTCGACCAACGCGGGATCGTAGGCGTCGCCAAGGAACTCGTGTGCCGAGTCGATCAGCCCGTGTACCTTCCGCGACTCGTCGCGGGCAAGCGAAGGGAACGGGAAGACCAGCTCGTCCGGCAGCTCACCGGCGAACATCGCCTTCGCGAACGACGAGACCGGCTCGTCCCGTTGGTTCGTGGTGTCGTCGCTCATGCCCCGATCATGGCTGAACTCGGCGCGCCCCGCCCGTCAGCGGCGCGCCGGGAGCGCCCCTCACAGCGCATACACCGACTCCGCCAACTGACGCTTGCGCTTGCGATAACCGTCCAGCGTCTCCGCGTCGAAGCCGCCGTGGTCAGGGCGCCCAGGCAGCTCGCCGAAGTCGGAGAACAGCGTCCAGTGGGAGCCGAGGTCGAGCAGCGCCCGGTGCTTCGTGGTGTAGTAGTCCTCGCTGATCGGCACCGCGACCCCTGGTGCCCCCGCAGCGGCAGCGGCCAGGTGCAGGTGAAAGCGCGTCGACACCCACGTCTGCGACGACGTCACCGGCAGGCCGTTGTCCCACACCTCGGCGAACGAGTAGTGCCGCGCGCCGGGAAACTCCTGGTCGATCAGTCCGACGATGCGGCTGTCGACGCGCGGGATGCCCGCGACGAAGCACACCGTCTCCGGTCGCACCCGCCACGCCCGCAGCAGCGACAGCACCGCGCCCGCGAGCGCGCCGGGACCAGAGTCGTTGCGATCGGACTGCACGCACACCATCACATCGGGCGGCTCCTGATCCGGCCAGACGTCCTCCGGCGCGATGGTCGGCTGCTGCGCGATGGTGAGGAAGGCGTCGTCGAGGCCGGTCTCGATGCCGAGGAGAGCAGCCGACTCCGCGTCACGGACGTCGACGACGTCGAACCGGTCGGTGAGCGCCCGCAGCAGCGGGGTCGCGTCCTCCGGCGGCGGCACGAGGCCCTGGCCGGTCATCGCGGTGCGCGCGCCGGTCGACCGCGCGACGGCGGCCGCCCCGCCGAGCAGGCCGAAGTGGTGCGGCCAGATGCCGTTCACGTACCCGCCGCCGAGCACGTGGAAGACGTCGGCGCGCCGAAGCAGCGCGATGCCGTGTTGGCGCGCGGGCGCCAGCGATGGGTCGGCGACCGCGCGCTGCACCCACGCCGCGACCTGCCACGGGTCGTCCGAGTCCAGCTCGCGGGTGGCCTCGCCGCTCAGCCGCCACAACGTGTCGACGAAGCGCACCTTGGGGTGCGTCCCGCCGTGCAGCAGCTGCGCCGGGCCTGGCGAGTGGGTGTCGACCCAGACCTCAGCGTCCGGCGCGACCTCGGCGAGGTAGCGCAGCCAGCCGTCGGCGATCAGCTCGTCGCCGTAGTTGGGGAACCCGGCGGGGGTGATCAGGTAGTAGACACGGTCTTGCGGATCCCATGGCGCCATGCCGACATCCTAGGACGCATCCTCCGCCAGCGAAGCCGTCTCCGCGGGCCGCGCGAGTTGGGCATCGATCACGTCGAGCACCCGCGCCCCACCATCGCCGTCCACGACGTCGGCGGCCCGGTCGCCGTAGGCGGCGCGCAGCTCGGCGTCGGCAAGCAGTCGGCGCAGCTCACGGGCCGCGCCGGAGGCGTCAGCGGCGATGTCCTCCGCCGTGCCGAGCCCCGCCGCGACGCCGAGGTCGACCGCCGCCTCGTAGTTCATCGCCTGGTTGCCCACCAACTGCACCAACGCGGCGGGCGTTCCGATGCAGCACAGCTCGGTCGTCGTCACCCCTGCCGCGCTGACGACGAGATCCGCGTCGGCGAACAGTTCTGGCAGTCCGCTGTGCGGCGTGGCGACGTCGAACCGCTGTCCCTTGCCCTCGCTGGGGATGTCCGGGTCGCCGTGCGCGAGGACGTCGGCGTGGAACGGCAGTTCGGTGTCGCGAAGCGCGCCGAGAAGTGCGGTCACGGTGTCCCGCCATAGCGACCCGCCGCCGAGCACGACGACGACCCTTGGCGGGTTGCCGTCCGGTGGCGCGGCGGACCTGCGCTCGCGCGCGCCGCGCACGGCCTGGCGCACCGGCGCGTAGCGGGAGCCGGTGAGCACGGTAGGCGAGCCGTCGTCCGGACGTTCCTGCGGCCGAAACCCGTTGTCGACGACGATGTCCGCCGCCCTGCGGCCGAACGTTCCCCATTCCAGCGAGACGAGCAGTGCGCCTGCCGCGTTGACCGTGTCGCGGAGTTCGTCGAGCTCGAAGTGGTCGACGAGCACGGCGTCCGCATCAGCGGCGAGCACCCCCATCGCGGCGGGACCATCGGCGGCAGGGACCCGCTTGACGCCGAGCTCGTCCAGCCTGTCGAGCAGCCAGTCCGCACCATCGACGGTGCCGGAATGGGTGACCTGCCAACCCCGGGCCGTCGCCTCCTCCGCGAACGCGACGGCCCGGCCGACGTGGCCGATTCCCATGGCGCCCGAAGCATCGGACCGCAGCAGTAGCCGCGTCACGGCCGCACCTCCTTCCGTTCGACGTCCGCGTTCATGATGTCCGACCGACACGACGCGGAACACGGGAGGGCGACGAGGAGCGCGGGTTCTTGGGGCGTGACTGCGGCGGCTACTTGGACAGCGCGTCGTTCCGATGTGTGGCCTACTCCACAGAATCGGCTCGTCGTCAGGTACATCACAGACAAGGGCCGAACGAGCGTGAGGATTGTCGGCAACGGCCCGCATCAGGCCCAAGCAAATCGGACCCCGGCCTTGCAGAACATCAGCAAGACACAGCGTAAATTCCACAATACGAAACGAATACGCACCATGGTGGACGTCGATGCTGGCTGCCGCATGTTCGCTCGGCCGCCTGCCCTGAACGCGCCGGTGGCGGGCCGGTACCCTCACGCTCGTGCAGCAAACAAGCACGACGGAGCCGCCCGTCATGACCCCACCCGCCGCGGTCGACACGAACACGTCTCGCACGTTCAAGCGCGCGTTCGCCGACATCGGCGCGGGCCTACGCAACCGCCAGCTCTGGAGCCACCTCGGCTGGCAGGACATCAGGCAGCGCTATCGCCGGTCGGCGCTCGGTCCGTTCTGGATCACGCTGAGCATGGCCATCACCGCGCTCGGCCTCGGGATGCTGTACTCGCAACTCTTCGGCGCCCCGATCAGCGCGTACGTCCCGTACATCACGACAGGGTTCCTCACCTGGAACTTCATCATGTCGTCCCTCAACGAGGGGTCGAAGACGTTCATCAGGAACGCGGGTCTCGTCAAGCACCTGCCCGCACCCTTGACGGTCTACGCGCTACGCACCACGTGGCGGCTGTCGATCGTCTTCCTCCACAACCTCGCGGTCTACGTCGTCGTGATCGCGGTGTTCTTCACCAGCTTGAACCAGCCGTACCAGCTGGTCGACGGCGCCACGACAACGCATCCGGGGCTGAGCTGGTACTCGCTGCTCGCGATCCCCGCCCTCGCGGTGTTCCTGATCAACGG
>WHUD01000164.1 GCA_009377385.1 Actinophytocola sp. | reverse complement strand
GGGTGATCAGCAGGGCACGGGCGATCGGCGCACGGCGCGGCGTCCGGCTGGAGACGGTCGGCACCAACCCGTACCACGGCTGCGCACACGTCCCACTGCGCCGCGCGACGCCCCGCTACCTCGCGATGCAGCGCTTGTGCGCTCACCGCCATGTTCGCGAACTCGCCGTACCTCGACGGCTACCCGGCTGACGTCGAGGGCGTCCGCACCCGCATCTGGCGCGGCATCGACCCGGTCCGCACCGGCTACGACGGCCGTCACCTCGATGCAGCCGATCCGATCGGCGCCTACACGGCGTTCGCGACCGGCAGATCTGTGCCCGGCTGGCCCCCCGCGCTGACGCGACGGCATCCGGATGGCAGGCATCGACGTCATCGGGCCATGGCCGCGCTGGTGTTCCTGCTCGGCTTCAACGTGACCCGGCTGCGCGGCGTCACCGCCAAGGCTGGTGGCGACCAGGCGTCAATGGACCCGGCCAACCGACTGTTCATCGCCGTCAGGGCGCACGGCAACGCGATCGAGTACATCCCGACGCTGATCGTGCTGTTCCTGCTGATCGGCTTCCGGGAACCAGCGGGGTGGACGGCTGCGCTGATGATCGGCGCGACCGCCGCCCGGCTGCTGCACGCCTACGGCATGCTCACCGCACGCGCACTCGCCGCCGAGTCCGTCCCCAGGGTCACCGGCGCCGTCGGCACCTACGTCTTCGGCATCGCGCTTGCCGTCACCGCGTTCGTCTCGATCTGGTGAGTAGTGGCGCTATGACGATGACGCCCGTGACGCAACCGAGGGTGGCCCTGGATCGATATGACCGACCCACGGCCGCCCTTGGCCAGACGTGACCCAGGGAGAACGGGTACTTCCGCACCGTATGTCTTGATCAAGGTGAGTGGTGATTCGGAACACCCGAACGTGCGATCAAGGCTGATCGTGTGCATACCGTCGCGGTGGCCGGTTGGCATCGATTGACCGGCAAACACCGAATGTGACGCACATACGTCTGGAGGACGCACGTGTCCGCATCACCGTGGAGACGCGGCGCCCGGCAACTCGGGGCGACCGCGCTGGTCTCGGCAGCATCGACCGCTGCCCTGATCGGACTGGACGGCACCGCGTCGGCGGTGACGTCGACCGAGCAGCGCATCGGCGACGTGCCGCAACGGGTCCAGGAGGGCACCACCGTCACCTTCTCCGGCACCCTCACCGGAGCCGGCGATCGGCCAGTGGCAGGCGAGCCGGTCGATCTGGAACGCGACACCGGATCGGGCTGGTCGGCGGTCAAGACCGACCGCACCGACTCGAACGGCAAAGTCAGCATCCCTGCGAAGATCGCACGGAGCGCGGACTGGCGGCTGAGCTACGACGGCGACACAGTCCACGACGGCGACAGTTCCGCCACCAAGCACGTCACGGCGGCCCAGCCGGTCAACGAGCGCATCGTCGAGACCGCAGCCGCCCAGGAAGGTGAGCCGTACGAGTACGGCGCCAACGGCCCGGACAGCTTCGACTGCTCCGGCCTGACGCAGTACGTCCACAATCGGCTCGGCATCGAGCTGCCTCGGACGTCGAGCGACCAGCGCGAGAGCACCCGCTACGTGTCCGCCGCCGAGAAGAAGCCGGGCGACCTGATCTTCTTCGACGACGGCGGGGACGTCTATCACGTCGCCGTGTACGCGGGCGACAACAAAGTCTGGACCGCGCCGCAGGAACGCGAGAGCGTCCAGCTCGAGAACATCTGGGACGACGACTACACCGTCGGCCGCGCCTGGTAACCACCAGGCGCGCACACCCCGCAGAGGTCACAAAGTGGCCATTTCGGATTAGAGTGATCGGCGACGGCCATGCGCGGCCGTCTCGACCTCATGCGGGGGCACGCCACGAAACCCGACACCGCGACCCTGGTGGGGCGCGAGCACGAATGCGATCGGCTTCGCGCCGCGCTGGCGGCTGCCCAGCGTGGCCAGGGTCAGGTGGTCCTGGTCGCGGGTGAGCCGGGCATCGGCAAGACCCGGCTGGCCGAGGAGTCGGTGCTGATCGCGTCGGGTCTCGGCATGACGACGGCATGGGGACGCGCGGTCGACGACGAGGGCAGCCCGCCGTTCTGGCCGTTCCGGCTGGTCGTCCGGTCGCTCGCGGCTGGGGACGGCGATCCATGGCTCGGGCTGGCGGCGAGCCAGCCCGAGCCTGCGTCGTCCGAGCTGCGGGCACAGGAGCGGTTCCGGGTGTTCGAGGCGGTGACCGCGCACCTGATGGCGGCAGCAGGCGAGGCAGGGCTGCTGCTGGTGCTCGACGACCTGCAGTGGGCGGACGTGTCGTCGTTGCGGCTGCTGGTGCACCTGGTCCGAGCCGTCGGCACCGCGCCGATCGCCGTTGTCGGCACCTATCGCGACACCGAGACCGGCAGCAGGGAGGCGTTGCGGCAGGCGCTGGGCGAGCTGGCGCGGGAGCCCGCCGTCACCAGGCTGCGGCTGGTGGGACTGACCGAGTCGCAGGTGGCCGAGCAGCTCGCCTCGGTCGCCGGGGCCCCGGTGCCAGCCGAGCTCGCGGCGGCGGTCAGCAGGCGCAGTCAGGGCAACCCGTTCTTCGTCGGCGAGCTGGCCGACACTCTTCCCGAGACTGGCGACCTTGCGCACGTGCTGCCGGACGGGGTGCGCGACGCGGTACGCGCCAGGCTGGCCACGCTGGGCCAGTGCACCAGGACGGTGGTGACCACCGCCGCGATCCTCGGCACCGCAGTCGACGTCGTCGCAGTCGGTCACGTCACCGAGCTCGGTCCCGCCGAGGTGCTTGCCGCGCTCGACGAGGCGGCCGCCGCTGGGGTGCTGCACGCCGAGCGGTGGGAGTTCGGGCACGACCTGGTCCGCGACGCCGCCCGCGCGGAGGCGTCGCGGTCGGTCCGGCTGGACGTGCACCGCCGCATGGCCGAGTACCTGGGCGGGCTCACCGACGCCGACACCCGCAGCGCCGAGCTCGCGCATCACTGGCTGGAGTCGCTGCCGCTCGGTGATCCCGCGCAGGCGGTGGCGTGGGCGGAGCGGGCGGCGCGGGAGGCATCGGACCAGTGCGCGTGGGACGAGGCCGCCGAGCTGTACCGCCGCGCGGCCGAGGCCGCCGACGACCCGGCGCGCCGCTGCGACCTGCTGATCGCGTGCGCGACCACGCGGCTGCACGCCTACCAAGTGGCGGCCGCCCACGAGTCGGTGCAGGAGGCGGTACGACTGGCGCGTGGTCTCGCCGATGGCGCGCTGCTGGCACGCGCCGCGCTGGTCATGGAGGGCATGAACGACCTCACTTTGGTGTCCGAGGAGCGGGTGCTGTGCGAGGAGGCGCTGGCGCTGCTGCCCGAGGACGACTCGCCGCTGCGGGCGCGGCTGCTCGCGCAGCTGTCGGTGGACCACTTGATGTCCGGCTACCTCGCGGTGGACACGGCGGACCGCGCGGGCGAGCTGTCGCGCGCCGCGCTGACGATGGCGGAACGACTCGCCGATCGCGGTGCGCTGCGAAGCGCGTTGCACGCCCGCCAGATCGCGTGCAGCGGTCCAGACGGGGTGCACGAACGGCTCGCGCTCGGCGACCGGTTCGTCGCCCTCGGCGTGGCCGACAACGACGACGTCGCCGAGATGTGGGGCAGGCTGTGGCGGTTCGACGCTTTGATGCAGCTCGGCGACCTCGACGGCGCCGAGGGCGTCCTCGCCCCGCTCAGGTCGGTTGTCGAACGGCTGCGGCTACCACTCGCCTCGTGGCACCTGATGCGTTGCCACGGCGCGATGGCGTTCACCCGCGGCCGGTTCGATGAGGCACAGTCGTACGGCGACCAGGCACTCGCGCTCGCCCGGCGCGGTGACCACCTCGGCGGGCTACTCCCGTCGCAGGGGTTCCTGGCGCTGCTCGGCACGCTGACCGGGTTCACCGGCGAGGCCGCCAGCCGCGTCCTCGACGGCTGGGAGCACGTCCGGCCGGTGTAAGCATGATGGCGCTCGTGCACTGGTACGTCGGCCGGGAGGACGAGGCACGCCGCGCGTACGCGATGTCACCGGCCGTCGACGAGCAGCCCCCGTTCCTCATGATGCCTGCGGTATCCGGGCTGACCGAGCTTGCCGAGGTGTTCGAGGACCGGCCACTGCTTGAGGCGGCCTACCGCGCACTCGCGCCGTACGCCGAGCTGTTCTGCTGCGGCGGCGCTGGCGTGATCGCGACGACCGGGTCCGCACACGGCCCACTCGGTGTCGCAGCCGCGGCGCTCGGCCGCTTCGACGACGGCGTGCGGCATCTGCGGCAGGCGATCGACGTCAACGAGCGCGTCGGGGCGCCACCGTTCGCCGCCATCGCCCGCTACGACCTCGCCCGCACGCTCGCCCGCGGCAAGCGTCCCGGCGACCGGGACGAGGCCGCCGCACTGGTTGCGCGGGCCGCCGCCACCGCGCGGGAGCTGGGCATGGCCCCGCTGCTCGGCCGCGCCGAGCGGCTCGCGGCCAGCCTCGCCGGGGCAACGCCGGGGCCGCTGACCCGTAGGGAGCGCGAGATCGCCGAGCTCGTCGCCCAGGGGCTGACCAACAGGCAGATCGCCGCGACCACGCACATCTCCGAGCGCACCGCGGAGAACCACGTCCAGCACATCCTGACCAAGCTCGGCTTTGGCACCCGCGCCCAGATCGCCGCCTGGGTCACCCGCACCCGCCCCTGACCCGTGTCCCCCGCTCACGCCGCCGTGTTCGCCGCTCACGCCGCCGTGTTCGCCGCTCACGCCACCGTGTTCGCCACGCGACGACGCGCGTCACAGTACGTACGTACGGATTGCGTCGGCCTGACCCTGGTGACAAGATCGCAGCGTGCCCAGGGTCAGCCAGCATCACCTCGACGCCCGCCGCAGGCAGATCCTCGACGGCGCACGCGTCTGCTTCGCCCGGCACGGCTACGAGGGCGCCACAGTGCGGCGGCTGGAGGAGACGATCGGCCTCTCCCGCGGCGCGATCTTCCATCACTTCAAGGACAAGGAGTCGCTGTTCCTCGCCCTCGCCGAGGACGACGCCGCCCGCATGGCCGACGTCGTCGCGGAGCAGGGCCTGGTGCAGGTGATGCGCAGGCTGCTCGCCGGGGATGGCGAGCACCCCGCCGACTGGCTCGGCACCCGGCTCGAGGTGTCCCGGCGGCTGCGCACCGACCCGGACTTCCGGCAGCGCTGGGCCGAGCGCTCGCAACAACTCACCACGGCGACCCGCAACCGGCTGCTTCGCCGTCGGGAGGCGGGCCAGCTCAGGCAGGACGTCGACATCGACGTGCTGACGTCGTTCCTGGAACTGGTGCTTGAGGGACTGGTCTCCCACCTCGCCATGGGCCTGCCAGCTGACGACCTCGAGCCGGTGCTCGACCTCGTCGAGGAGACCACCCGGCGACACCGGAGCCATGAGGACGGCTGAGGCCCTCCTGCCCTGCGCATCCGCTATCCGGAGGAAGTACCCTAAGGCTAGGCACGACGTTGCGTGATGTCCCGTTGGTCTGATTACCTCCGGCGTGCCACCCTACCCACCGAGCTTCACGAGGAGTGAGACGTTTCCCGTGCGCGATGCGCAGTCATCGGGTGACAGTACCGAGCCGGGCTTACCGCCCGGCGAACCCCAAGCGATGTTCCCTGCCCCGATCCGGGGTGCTGACTGATGGACGTCTTCTTCACCATCGGCGGCGTCATCCTCTTCCTGCTGCTCACCGTCGGCACCGGTCTCGCCGTCGCCGCTGAGTTCTCCCTCACCGCGCTGGAGCGCAGCACCGTCGACGCCAACGTGCGCCAGGTCGGTGACCGCAGGTCCACCACCGTCCGCAAGGCGCACCGGACGCTCTCATTCCAGCTCTCCGGCGCCCAGGTCGCCATCACGATCACCACGCTGATCAGCGGGTATCTCGCGGAACCCATCATCGGCGACCTGCTGCGTCCCGTGCTCGACGCCGC
Source organism: Actinophytocola sp. (assembly GCA_009377385.1). Classification (GTDB taxonomy): domain Bacteria; phylum Actinomycetota; class Actinomycetes; order Mycobacteriales; family Pseudonocardiaceae; genus Haloechinothrix_A. Next base: position 3,923 of record WHUD01000164.1, on the reverse strand, counting down.
CGGTCTCGGTGAGGCGGCGTCGCAAGCGACGTCGCTGGCGCTGGCGCTGCTCATCGCCACGTCGCTGTCCATGATCATCGGCGAGATGGTGCCGAAGAACCTTGCGGTGGCGCGTCCGCTGGCCACCGCCCGCGCCGTCGCCGGGTACCACGCCAGGTTCTCCGCGCTGTTCGGCTGGCTGATCCGGCTGATGAACAACAGCGCCAACTGGGTGGTGCGCAAGTTCGGCGTCGAACCGGCAGAGGAGCTCCGGTCGGCCCGTTCGCCGCAGGAGCTTGGCTCGATCGTGCGCTCCAGCGCCGAGCGCGGCACGCTCGAAACGGAGACGGCGATCCTGCTGGACAAGTCGCTGCGCTTCGGCGACCGCACCGCAGACGAGCTGATGACGCCACGGGTGCAGATCGCCTCGCTGTCGGCGGACAGCTCGGTCAACCAACTGCTCTCCCTCGCCCGCGAGACCGGCTTTTCCCGCTTCCCGGTCTACAGCGAAGACCTGGACGACATCGGCGGCGCTGTGCACATCAAGCAGGCGTTCACCGTGCCGATCGCCGACCGCAACCATGTCAAGGCTGGCGCGCTGATGCGGCCGGTGCCCACGGTGCCGGAGTCGCTGCCCGGTGACGCGCTGCTGAACCGGCTGCGCGACTCCAGCTTCCAGCTCGCCATCGTCGTCGACGAGTACGGCGGCACGGCGGGGCTTGTCACGTTGGAAGACGTCGTGGAGGAGATCATCGGCGACGTCCGCGACGAGCACGACGTCGGCGAGGCGCCGTCGTCGCAGCGCATCGACGAGGACAGCTGGCTGGTGTCGGGACAGCTACGACCGGACGAGCTGGCCGACGCGACCGGGTTCGAGATGCCGGAGGGCGACTACGAGACCGTCGCCGGGCTGATGCTCACCCTGCTGGGCGAGATCCCCAATCCGGGTGAGTACGTCGACGTCGATGGCTGGCGGCTCACCGTCACCATGATGGACCGGCACCGGATCGCGGAGCTGAGCGTGCACCGGCTGAACGGCGCCACCAGCCACGAGCGCGAGGAGGTTGACCAGTGAACGGCCTGCTCGCGATCGTGCTGATCGTGCTGCTGCTCGCGGCGAACGCCTTCTTCGTCGGCGCCGAGTTCGCGCTGATCTCATCGCGCCGCGACCGGTTGGAGGCGCTGCTTGAGCAGGGCACGCAGCGGGCGCGGATCGTGATCAACGCGAGCAGGAACGTCTCGCTGATGCTGGCAGGCGCACAGCTCGGCATCACCATCTGCTCGCTGCTGCTGCTCACCGTTGGCGAGCCTGCGGTGGCGCACCAACTCGAGCTTGCGGTCGGCGTGTTCGGGCTCGACCTGCCGGACTACCTGGTGCACACGATCGCGTTCGCCGTCGCGCTCGGCGTGATGACCCTGCTGCACGTGCTGCTCGGCGAGATGGTGCCGAAGAACCTGGCGATCGCCGAGCCGGAGCGGCTGGCGCTGTGGCTGGTGCCGGTGCATGTCGGCTGGGTGAAGCTGGCGCGGCCGTTCATCTGGCTGCTCAACTTCCTCGCCAACTCGCTGCTGCGACTGGTGCGAGTAGCGCCGAAGGACGAGCTCGAGACCGCCTACACCTCGCACGAGCTGGCCGAACTGCTCAGCGAATCGCGCCGGGAGGGCCTGCTGGAGCGCTCCGAGCACCGCAGGCTCAGTCAGGCGCTTTCCTCGGCGGGCAAGTCGGTCGCCGACGTGCTCGTCCCCAACGCGGAGCTGACGACGCTGCCGCGCGGGGTCACCGTTGGCGACGTCGAGCGCGCGGTGTCGTCCACCGGCTTCTCCCGGTTCCCGATCAAGGCGCCGAACGGCGAGCTGACCGGCTACATCCACGTCAAGGACATCCTCGACCTCGCCAATGCCGCCCGGGACACCGAGGTGCCAGAGCAGAAGCTGCGGCGGCTGACGACGTTGCGCGTGGACGCGCGGCTGGACCAGGCGCTCTCGGCGATGCGCAACGAGAACAGCCACCTCGCCACCGTCGTCGGCGCGGACGGCGGCGTCGTCGGCGTCGTCGCGCTGGAGGACATGCTGGAGGAGTACGTCGGCACGGTCCGCGACGGCACGCACGTCACGATCGGCCGCAGACCCCACCCCAGGACGGCATGACGGCGAAACATCTGCCGGAGCGGGAGTGGCGGGCGCTGGCGACCGCCCACCGCGACCGGATGCGGGTCTGGACTGAGCCGCACCGCGCGCGCAAGGCGCGGGGCGAGCCGCATCCGGTGCTGGACTTCCTGTTCACCTACTACTCGCACCGGCCGTCGCTGCTTGAGCGCTGGCATCCAGGCCCCTCTCGGGTACTCGCCGGGGAGGCGGCGCGGGAGTTCCTGCGCCGCGAGGAGTACATCGCCACCGGCGACGGCGTGCGGCTGGATCTCACCCGGCTGTCGGCGAACCGCCTCGGCACCGTGCGGTTCATCCGCTCGCTGCTGCGCGCGACGGCCGACCGTCCGGCGCGGCTGAACTGCTTCGGCCTGCACGAGTGGGCCATGGTGTACCGGCTGCCCGACGACGAGGTCCGCCACGCCGGGGTGCCGCTGCGGCTCGGCGGCGCCGCCACCGACGACGTCGTCGAGTCGCTGGACATCCGGTGCAGCCACTATGACGCCTTTCGGTTCTTCACCGAGTCCGCCACTCGACGTAATGCGCTGTCCCCTACTCGCGCGACCCAGCGCGACCACGAGCAGCCCGGCTGCCTGCACGCCAACATGGACATTTACAAGTGGGCGTACAAGCTCTACCCGTACGTGCCAGCCGAGCTGGTCGCCGACTGTTTCGAGCTCGCCGCCGCGATCAGGGAGATCGACATGCGGGCCAGCCCGTACGACCTGTCCGACTACGGTTACCAGGCGATTCGCATCGAAACCCCGGACGGAAGGGCGGAGTACGTCCGCACCCAGGCCACCTTCGCACGCAGGGCGGCGCCGCTCCGGAACCGGCTCGTCGAGGTGTGCGACATCCTCCTCGCCGACTCAGAGTTGTGACCTAGCTCGCATTGCGCCCCGAATGGACTAGCATCACCGCCCTGTTCCGGAGTGTCGTCACGATTGGTCGCCCCATGCGACCTGATCGAGTGATAGGGTTCATGGCCGACAAAGCGACGGCATCGATTCGATCTCGAAAGGATCTCGACAGCTATGGGGCGACACAGCAGGCCCGAACCGCCCCCGAGCCGGCGCAGTCCCGAACCTCCCCGTCGCAGACGGCACAGCGCGCCAGACGACTCTCACCCCAGCGGCCCACTCCCCCAGGTGTCCAGCTACCCCGAACCGGTCTCGTTCCCCGACGACCTCAGCGAGCTGGACGCGCCGACCACGAAGACGTCCGACGAGGACCCTGGCGGCGTCTCTCACGGCTCCGGATACTTCAGTGACTTCGGCATCGACTCCGGGTACTTCGGCGCCGTCGCGGACGTCAGTTCGTTCGCGGGCTCCGGGTACTTCGAGGACTCCCGCGACATCGGCCGCGTGGACGATCCAATGCTGGACGCCCCGACCACGAAGACGTCCGGCGACGAGGGCCATGAAGTCCCCACAAGGACGACGTCGTCCGGCCCAAAGCGGCGCCGCGAGCCCGAGCCACCCCCGCCCGACCTCGAAGCCCGCACCCACAAGCACCCGCCGCGCCCGACACCCCGTCGTCCGGAGGCCGAGGAATACGCCGCGCAGGAGGCCCCCGCGCCGCGCCGCCGCACGGTGAAGCCTTCCCGGCGAGTCGCCGCCGAGGCGCCCACACCGGAACCCCGCCCAGCAGAGAAGCCCGCTCCTCGCCGCGTCGCCGCCCCGACGCCCCCGCCGGAGCCCGAGGAGGACGCCGCGCCCGTCGCCGCGCTGGCGACATCGTCGCGTTCGGAGGCCCGCTCCGAGTCGGCCACGGAGGCCCGCACCGCGCCGGAGCTGACC
>WHUD01000163.1 GCA_009377385.1 Actinophytocola sp. | reverse complement strand
CGGTGAGGACGACGCGGTCGCGATCGCACGGCGCATCCGGACCGGCGAGGTCAGCCAGGCTGAGGTCATCGAGGCCGCCGCCGCCCGCGCGCGGCGGGTCGACGAGCAGCTCAACGCGGTCACCTACCCGGCCTACGACGAGGCGCTTGCTGCCGAGCCCACGCCGGGGCTGTTGTCTGGCGTGCCGACGTTCGTCAAGGACAACAGCGACGTCGCAGGCATGCCGACCGGGTTCGGCACCGCAGCCTTCCGCCCGAGGCCCGCGAAGAAGACCGGGCCGTTCACCGCGCAGTTGCTCGGCACCGGGCTGACGGTGCTCGGCAAGAGCAGGCTGCCCGAGTTCGGCTTCAACGCGTCGACGGAGTTCGCGGAGGGCGATCCCACCCGCAACCCATGGCACACCGCGTACTCGTCGGGCGCGTCCTCCGGTGGGTCGGCGGCGCTGGTGGCGTCCGGCGCGGTGCCGCTCGCGCACGCCAACGACGGCGGCGGGTCGATCCGCATTCCCGCCGCCTGTTGCGGGCTGGTGGGGCTCAAGCCGTCGCGCGGCAGGTTCATCGACGGCGACCAGGCCCGAACGCTCCCGATCAACCTGATCGGTGAAGGCGTCGTCACGCGATCGGTGCGCGACACGGCGGCGTTCTTCGCGGCGGCGGAGCGCTACCGGCCAGCGCCGAAACTGCCGCCGGTCGGACACGTCGAAGGCCCGTCAGGACGCACGCTGCGGGTCGGGCTGCTGCTTGAGTCGGTGTCCGGCGCGAAGACATGCCAGGAGACCCGTGCCGCCGTCGAGGACACCGCCGCCGTGCTCGAGAAGCTGGGCCACCAGGTGGAGCCGGTGCCGCTGCCGGTCGACGCCGGGTTCGTCCGCGACTTCACCCGCTACTGGGGGATGCTGTCGTTCCTGGTCAGCCGGTTTGGCCGGTACGCGATCGACCGCGACTTCGACGCGAGCAAGATGGACAACCTCAGCCGGGGCCTGCGCGATCTCTACCAGCGCGACCTGCACCGCACTCCGACGACGCTGTACCGGCTGTCCAGGGTCAGGCGCGCCTACGCGGCGGCGTTCGCGCGGCACGACCTGATCCTGTCGCCGGTGCTGGCGCACGTGACGCCGAAGCTCGGTCACCTCAGCCCGACGCTGCCGTTCGACGAGCTGCTGGAGCGGTTGCAGCGGTACGTGGCGTTCACGCCGCTGAACAACGTCTCCGGCGGACCTGCGATCTCGCTGCCGACGGGCGTTTCTGAGGACGGCCTGCCGATCGGAGTGCAGTTCTCCGCCGCCGTCGGTGACGAGCGCACCCTGCTGGACGTCGCGTACGTGCTTGAGGGGGAGCGGCCGTTCCGGCGGATCCAGGACTGAGGGGTTACGAGCCCGGCCGCGACGGACCGGCGTGCTCGGCGGGGACCGTGCCCATCCTGCCCGCCTGGAAGTCCTGAATGGCCTGCAGGATCTCTTGCTCGTCGTTCATCACGAACGGGCCGTACTGCACAGTGCGCTCGTTGAGCGGTTGGCCGCCGAGCAGCAGGACCTCCCACGCGCCGGTGCGGTTGCCTTGCCGGTCGTCGGCGACCAGCGTGATCGCCTCACCGTGACCGAGCACGGCGAGCTGGCCCTCGCGCAGCGCCCTGCCATCGTGGCCGACGCGGCCGGAGCCGGACAGCACATACACCATCGCGGTGAAGTCCGGCGGCCACGGCGTGCTGAGCCGGGCGCCGGGGTTGAGCGATGCGTGCGCGTAGGTGATCGGGGTGTAGGTCCAGCCAGGCCCGGTGTGCCCGTCGAGCTCACCCGCGATGAGCCGGACGAGCGAGCCGCCGTCGTCCGAGCTCAGCAGGGTCAGCTCGCTGCCGCGCAAGTCCTGGTAGCGCGGGTCGACCCACTTCTTGCTGCGCGGCAGGTTCACCCACAGCTGCACGCCGTGGAACCAGCCACCTTTGACGACCAGCTCCTCGCTGGGCAGCTCGTCGTGCAGCACCCCGGAGCCGGCGGTCATCCACTGGGTGTCGCCCTCGGCGATGGTGCCGCCACCGCCGTGTGAGTCGTGGTGCACGAACACGCCGTCGAGCAGGTAGGTGACGGTCTCGAAGCCCCGGTGCGGGTGCCATGGCGCGCCCTTGGCTTCGTGCGGCTCGTACGCCACCTCGCCGAGGTGGTCCAGCAGGATGAACGGGTCGGCCCCACGCAGGTCCGCGCTCGGGAATGGCCTGCGCACCTCGAACCCGGCGCCCTCCATCTGCTTGTGCGCGGTCACGACGGTGCGCGGGGCACGGTCGGTCGCATCAAGCCCCGGCCGCGAGATGCGCGGCAGGACAACGGGATTTGCCACGGTCACCGCTGGCATGACTGCCTCCTGACGACAAAACGACGAACGCTGCCCATGCAAACGCATAGAGCGGCTCGGTATTCCCGCGCCAGGAGCCGCTAGGCGCCGTCGCAGCTCTGGCCGATGACCCGAGGCGGGCAGTCGGCGTAGGAGAGCAGGTGCAGGATCGCGTCCTTGTTGCGGCTGGTCTCCCTGTCGATGACCTCGTCGTCGGGGTAGAAGCCGTCGAGCCCGCCCGAACCAGGGAACATCTCGAACGTGTAGCTATAGATGCCCTGCTCGCCCCACAGCCAGTCGTCGATCGTGCCGTCGGTGATGTAGAGGTCCGACGCCTGCTCAGGGGTGTAGCCGTTGGTCTGGGCCATCTGCTCCCCGAGTGTCTTGAACACCTTGTGGTCCTCGGCGTCGAGGCCGGGGGCGGTGTCGTCGGCGGTGTGCCCGTACGGCCACAGCACCAGCTCTGAGAAGGTGTGGAAGTCGATCGCCGCCGTGATCTGCTGCACACCGTCGACCACCCTGCTCCGGACGAAGTCGGCGACCAGTTTCACCTCCGGCGCCGACTCCGGGCCGGAGCCTCGGTAGGCGTCGCTGCTCGGGTCGCCGGACGAGCCGTGGCAGCAACCCCACTTGTAGGCCCAGTTGCGGTTCATGTCGGTTCCGACGTGGCGCGATCCCGAGTTGGGCTGCCGGTTCTTGCGCCAGCCGCGATAGGAGCCGGTTTCGATGTCGTACTCGCTGCCGTCCGGGTTCATGGTCGGCACGATCCAGATCTCCCGGTTGTCGACCATGTCGGTGATCTTGGCGTCGGACCCGTACGAGTCCGTGAACAGGTTCATCGAGTACAGCGCCATCTCGACGGTCAGGTGCTCGCGGGCGTGCTGCTGGTGGGTGAACAGCACCTCGGGCTCGTCCTCGTCGGCGTCCGGGTTGTCGGAGATCTTGACCGCGAGGATGTCCCTTCCCTGGTAGGACTGGCCGATGACCTGCCTGCTGATCAGGTTCGGATGGTCGGCGACGGCCTTGTCGATCTCGGCCATCATCTCGTCGTAGTTGTGGAATCCCGAGTCCTTCCGCGGAAAGTCCATCGCGGACCGTCCACTGGCGCGCTGGCGGAACTCCTGTCGCTCCACCCGGTAGCCGAGCTCGCGCAGATCCCGCGCCTCACCGGGTGTCGCGGTGATGTTGAGCATGCCGTGCTCGATCGAGTTGATCACAGCGCCGGTGCCCCCGACCTCGGTGCGCGCGTCGGTCCCGCGCGCGCCGGAGACCAGGTACTCCGCCGTGGCGCGACCCGCGTCGTCCGCTGCGGGCTGGCCGGTCGCGGCGCCACCGCTCAGCACGACGACGACGGTCGCGACCGCCGCGGCCACAAAGGACAGTCGTTGACGTCTCACCCTTACCTCCTCCATGCGTCACCGGGGTCACCGGCGGCCAGGACCAAGCAGGGTGATGATCCTCATGCTGTGCGTGAACCCGCTACCTCGGAAAGTCGGATGTTCACCACGGCCGAGCCCCCATAGTCAGTTTCCGCCACAGCGGACGGCGTCAGTGACGTCAGTGGCTGTCCTGCCGCACGCCAGCCGGTTGCGGGCTTCTGGCATCGGTGCCGTCGTCGGCGCCGGAGTCGCCGTCTTCCGCGCGCGGCACCGGCTGCTGCTCATCATCGGTCGGCTCGAGGGTCTCCTCCGCGCTGGACAGCACCTCGTCGGCCTTGCGGAGCTTGCCGTGGGCGTCCTGGGAGAGCGCGCTGAGCCGCGCTACGACGGCGTTGGCCTCCTTGAGCCTGCGGTCGGCCTCCTGCGCGGCATCCGCGACGCGCTGCTTCGCCTCTGCTGACGCCTCAGCGAGCCGCTTCTCGGCCTGGTTCTTGCTCGCGGTGCGCTGGTCGGCGATGTACTTGTCCAGCTCGGCGCGCTGCTGCGCCATGGTGGCCTCGAACTCCTGCTCGATGGAGCGGCGCTTGCGCTCGGCCTCCTCGTCCAGCTTCTCGCGCCGCTTGACGGCGTCCACCGTCAGCTCCTGCACCTCGGCGCGGGTCTGCTCAAGCGCGCTGCGGTGCTCGGCGTGCAGCGCCTCCGCCTGGCTGTCCAGCTCCTTGAGCAGCGACCGGTATCGCTCCCGCAGCGCGATGGACGCCTTGGCGGTCTCCTTCCAGTTCTCCTCAGCCGCCGTCTGCGCCCTTGTGGTGACCTCTTCGGCCTGCAGGTAGGCGAGGTGGCCGACGCGCTGCATCCGCTGGTCGAGGTCGTCGAGGGTCTCCGGCGGCGCCATCAGCTCGTCGACGCGCTTGCGCAGCGTGCCGGTCTCCTCGCGCTCGGCTTCGAGCTCCCTGGTAACGGCGTTGACCTGCTCCAGCGCCTGGTCGCGCTCGGCGCGCAGCTGCCGTATGGTCTCGTCGACCTGCTCGAGGTACTCCCTGACCTGCTGGCGGTCGTAGCCGTTCCAGTGGTGGGCGAACTCGCGCTGGGAAGGCGCCTGGGGCAGTGCCTGAGACCGTGCCTGTGACCGGGCGTGCGACTGGGCTTGCGACTGAGCCTGAGAGTGAGCCTGAGAGTGAGCACCGTCTCGCTTCGAGCTGGGCGAAGTCATGCCCCGACGCTACCTGCGTACGGACCGTTGTCGATGTAGGCCCACGGTACCCCGGACTCGTGCAGGTCTTGCGCACACATCGTTACCGTGTGTCACCTGCGTACCTGTCGCCCCAGGCGTTACCAGTGGAAGCCTCTGGTGAGCTTGACCAGCGCGTTGGCCGCCCTGCCGAGGTGCTTCTCGCCCCGCCCGATCTTCAGCCGCGCGTCGCCGCCTGCCGCGACCGAGTCGGGGAACACCCGGTACGCCTGGTATGCAACGGCGTCCGACAGTCCCGGCGAGAACTTGTAGGCGGTGTTGATGAGCTGACCAGCGGGGGTGCCGACGTGCTTCGGCCTGCTCTTCAGCGCGTTCACCACCATGGACGCCGCCTGCTCCGGCGACTTCGTGGGGAAGGCGTCATAGATCTTGGTCGGCCGGATCATCGGCGTGCGCACCAGCGGCATGTGGATCGTGGTGAACGTGACGCCGTCGCCGTGCATCTCCACCGCCGCGATCTTGGTGAAGTAGTCAAGCGCCGCCTTCGACGCCACGTACGCCGAGAACCGCGGCGCGATGCCCTGCACGCCGATGGACGAGATGTTGACGATGTGGCCGAACTTGCGCTCGCTCATGTGCGGCAGCAATGCCAGGATCATCCGCACCGCTCCGAAGTAGTTGATCGACATCGCGCGCTCGTAGTCGTGGAAGCGGTCGTAGGACAGCTTGATCGAGCGCCGGATGGAGCGGCCGGCGTTGTTGACCAGCATGTCGACCCGGCCGTGGTCCTGCAGCATCAGTGCGACGTTCTTGCGCACCGACTCGTCGTCGGTGAGATCGCACGGGTACACCGACGCCTTGCCGCCCGCCGCGATGATCTCGTCGCGCACCTCGGCCAGCTCGTGCTCCCTGCGCGCGACAAGCAGCGGGATGCCGCCCTCGCTCGCCACCCTGAGCGCGGTGGCGCGGCCGATGCCGGACGACGCGCCGGTGATGACGATGGTCCTGCCGTCGAGGTTCCCGCGCGGGCCGTGCTTGCGGGCGCGGAACGGGTCGAGGTTCTCCGCCCAGTAGGCCCACAGCGTCGTCGCGTAGTCCTGCAGCCGGGGCACCTCGACGTGGCCAGCCAGCTCCTTGCGGGTGGCCGCCGAGGAGAACACCGACGGGAAGTTCAGGTGTTCCAGCAGCACCGGCGGCATTCCGACGCGCTCCATCACTGCGTCGCGGGCGATGGTCACGCCGGGGATGTGCTCGGTCAGCTTGACCAGCTGCAGCATGCTCTTGCCGACGCCGCCGCTGATCTCGGCGGTGATCGTGGGCGCGCCAGCCGCGCGGGCGAACGCGTTGAACACGCCGATCGTCGGCTGCGGCTCGGGGTTGACCAGGTGGAAGACGCGGTTGTCGAGGCCCTTCTTGCCGATCAGCAGGTGCATCGCGGCCGCGACGTAGTCAACCGGCACGACGTTGGTGTCGCCGAGGTCGGGCGCCATCGTCGGCAGGTTCGGCAACGACGACAGCCGCGCGATGGTGGGGAACAGGTAGTACGGACCGTCGATCTTGTCCATCTCGCCGGTCTGCGAGTTCCCGACAACGATCGCCGGTCGGTAGACGCGCCACGGGACGTCGGTCTGCTCGCGCACCAGACGTTCCGACTCGAACTTGGTGCGGTGGTAGGCGGTCGGCAGCCGCTGGCCCTCGTCGAACATGTCCTCGGTGAAGGTGCCCTCGAAGTCACCCGCGACGGCGACCGACGACACGTGATGCAGGCAGCCAGCCTCGATGGCGCGGCTGAGCGCGATGACGTTCGCCGTGCCGTCGACGTTGGCCCTGATGCTGGTCTCGTCGTCCGCGGTGATGTCGTAGAGGGCAGCGAGGTGAACCACGTTGTCGACCTTGCCGCGCAACTGCTCGATGTCCTCGAGCGACACCCCGGCGAGCTCCTGCGCGATGTCGCCGACGACGGGGCTGACCTTCTCGGCGTTCGGCCACTGCTTGGCGATGTCGGTGAGCTTGTCCTGCGAACTCGCCCTGACGGTCACCCACACCCGTTCGGTGTCCTCGTCGGCGAGGATCAGTTCGACGAGATGCCTGCCGATCAGGCCGGTCGCTCCTGTCACGAGATAGCTGGTCATCGTCTTGCTCCTTCGCCGAGGGTGCTCCGTGGTGTAGTGACTACGCCGTGTGAGGGTTATTCTGGTCCACAGCTGTTCCTGCTGGCTACGGCGGCTTGCTGTGAGTATCAACGCGAGTGATGTCCGTAGGTGATGCGGAACCTGCCGCCGTCGCGATCGTTGGGCAGAGCTGGCCTGTGCGCGCCGGGGGTGTAGATCGTCCGAGTAGGGTGTCAGGCGGCGACGGGAACCGGCCGGAGCGCCTGGTCGTTGTACTCGTTGCAGGCACTAGCGACATGCATGCTTGAGAGGTCCAGGAGGGCTCAGTGCGAACCAGTAGCAATCCCGCGTTCCGCAACCTGCCTGTCGGCAGTGCCGCAGGCGGGCCGTACGCAGGCTTCGACCAACCGGGTTACGGCGCCCCGCAGACCGCGACGGGCGCCGACGACCGGCCGATGACTGTCGACGACGTCGTGATGAAGACCGGTGCCGCCATCGGCACCGCGCTGCTCACCGGTGTTGTGACCGCGATCTGGGCGCGGTCGGAGATTCTCGCGGGCGGCTCGTCCGGCACGGTGTTCGGCGTGATGATCGTTGCGATGCTTGTCGGCCTCGGCATCGCGTTGTTCATCTCGTTCAAACAGAAGGCGAGCGCCGGGCTGACGCTGGCCTACTCCGCTGTCGAGGGCGTGTTCCTCGGTGCCATCACCGGGATATTCGAACTCATGGTGCCCGGGGTGGCGTTGCAGGCGATCCTCGGCACGGCGCTGGTGTTCATCACCATGCTGATGGTCTACAAGACCGGTGCGGTGAAGGTCACCCCGAAGCTGCGCAAGTGGGTCATCGGCGCGGCGATGGCCGCCTTCGGTCTTGTGCTGATCAACCTGCTGCTCAGCTTCGTCGGTATTGATCTCGGCGTGCGCGGCAACGGACCGCTCGGCATCATCATCGGCCTCGTGTTCATCGGCATCGCCGCGTTCATGCTGCTGCTGGACTTCGACATGGCCGACGGCATGATCAGGGCCGGTATGCCGCAGAAGTGGGCCTGGTTCGCCGCGTTCGGACTGATGACCACGCTGGTCTGGCTGTACTTCGAGATGCTCCGCCTGCTCTGGGCGCTGCAGAGCGAGTAACCGCACGACGACAGACAGGGGCGCCGGGCCATGTGGCCCGGCGCCCCTGTCTGTCGTCGTGCGGCGGCGCGAGCCGCACCTTCGCGGCGAGTCGCGAATAGCGCGACCTCGCCGCTCAACGTCCTCCTGCTCGGCGGGCTGAGCGCCGTTTTCGGCGATCCCGTCGTCGCGGCCGGTGTCTTGTACGTCGGCACGTGTGTGGCCGTCGTTGGCGGGCTGCTCGGCCTTGGTCGCGCTACTGGCCTCGGCTACCGGGTCGCCGTGCTCGGCGGGCCGTTGCTGATCGCGAGCCCGCTGCTGGTTTCCACCGTCGGGCTTGAGACCATGCTTGTCGTCGCGGCCTTGCCTTATCTCGTCTGGGCGTGTGTCCGGGGTGACGCCGTCATGGCTGGGCTGACGGCCGGGGTGCTGCTGTGGCTGCGCCTCGACATGGTCGTGTTCGCCACTGTCCTGGTGCTCGCGACCCCGGCCCTGTGGCGGCGGTTGTACGTCGTGGCCGCGCTCGCCGTTGCGGTCGTGGCCCCGTGGCTGGTGTTCAGTTGGTTCACGCTTGGTTCTGCAGTTCCCGACACGTTGGTCATCAAGAGCGGCACTAGCCGGGGCGCCGGCCTCATCGGTCTCATTGGGCGCTACGGCGAGCCGTACACATGGGCGGTCGGCGGCATTTTCGTGGTCAGCGGCGTTGGACTCCTCAGCGCGGCGACGTGGGCCTGGTGGCACCGCCACATCTCGGCCGACACTCCGGTCGGCCCTGCCCTCGTGGCTGCCGGTGCGGCGTACTTCGGCGTGATCTGGTCGCTGGACGTTCCCTCGTTCTTCTGGTACTACGCCCCTACCCTGGTCGCGCTCGCGTTGGCCGCGACGCTCGGGCTGGCCGCGCTCAGCGCTGTGGCGACAGCACGGGTGGCGCGCGCGGCGGCGGTCACGGTCGGCGCCGGACTTCTCGTCACCACCGCGATCCCCTGGTGGCACGGCGTGACCACCAAGACGCCGCTGCGCGAGATGCCGATGCACGGGAACTTTGCGCTGCCCGGCCAGTACGAGAAGATCGGTCGCGAACTTGGCGCCATCGTGGGGGACGCCCCAGTGCGCAGCGCGGGCGAGGTGGGTGCGCTCGTGTACTTCTGCGACTGCACGATCACCGACCGGTTCAGCGACCGCGCTAGGGTGGCCGAGCGCATCGAGGACGCTCGCGACGACAGCTGGCTCTACGAGTTGAACTACCTCCTCCTTGACACCCGCGCGCTGGACCCGATCAAGCCCCGATACCGGTTGGACTGGCAACCCGGACCCGACACCAGCTCGCGCGGTTGGGACACCACCGGCATCTTCCGGGGACGTGGCCACTACGAACTGCTGACCAAGCGATCGCGGTAGCGTGGAAATGAGCCGATATCATCACGCGGCGGGATGATCATCCCGGGGACTTAGGTTCCTTCCCACCGCAGATCACTTACCGCTCGCGACGGCGAACTCGCGCTCGCCGTCGCGCCGGAGGCGCCGTCCCGGGCGGGCTCGCCCTCGATCACTTGTACGATCATTGTCCTGAGGTCGCCGAGGCGCTGTGCGACGGGTCGCTAGCGTCCTCTGGGGCCTTTGTGTGCAGCCGCATGAGGCGAGCCACGTGGTCGTTCATGGTGATCAGGTCGGTCGCCGTGTCCCAGTAGTCTCCCGGTGCTAGCGGGAGTTTCCCCCTTAATTTGATCTTGCCGGGGCGTGGTGGGCGCGGTCCTGTTGTTGACC
>WHUD01000162.1 GCA_009377385.1 Actinophytocola sp. | reverse complement strand
TCCCGGTCGGCACGGTAAACGCCCGCTCCATCGGCATTTTCAGCGCCGGGCAACAACCAGCCCTGCGAGCGCGCGGGCGGCGGTGGCGTCGTGGGCCGCGGACTCGGCCAGCGACCGCACGGACCGCAGCGCCGTGCCAGCGGGCCTGCGGAGCACGCTGATCAGCGTGTCGTTGCGCAGCAGCAGCGACGTGCGGTGGTCGTGGTCGGCGTCGTCTCGAGCGGCGGGCTGGTGGTGCGCAAGCACGTCGGGGAGATACCGCAGCCGCCAGCCCCGCGCGGCGAGGTCATAGGCGAACAGCTTCTCCTCGGCGCCGAGGTGCAGCAGCTGGCTGAAGCCGCCCACGTCGATGAACGCGGCGCGGCGCACGATCGCGCCGCAAGCAAGGAAGCCGAGCACCTCCCTGCCTGGCAGCCCGTCCCCTGTGGACAATGGGCTCTCGGCCATCGCCTGCGACGTCGGGTCGATGTCACCTCGAGGCTCCACCGCGATCCGTGCCGCGATCAGGCCGATGCCACCGTAGCGGTCGAGCGCGGCTTCGGCCATCGGCAGCGCGTCGGGGGCCCACCAGGAGTCGTCGTCGCTGAACGCGACATACGGCGTGGTCGCGGCAAGCACGCCCAGGTTGCGGGCAGCGGCGCCGAGGTTGTCGGTGAGCCGGATGATCCGGATGCCGCCGTGTCGCTGGGCCAGCACGCTGAGCACCTCGTCGGTGGCGTCGCTCGATCCGTTGTCGAGCAGGATGATCGGCGGTCGTGGTCGTAGTTCGAGCAGTCGCCACAGTGTCGCTGCCACCAAGCTGGCGCGGTCACGAGTGACGGGTGCAACCCGCGGCAGGGGATGCGGGCACCGCGCTCGGCGCCGCGCTGCACCTCGCCAGCGAGCATGGCGACCAGATCACGCCGATGGCGGGCGCCGACCTCGGCAGGAGCTTTGGCAACGCCGAGATCGAGCGGACGCTGCGCCGGGCCGACGTCGCGTTCGAACAGCCGGACGACCTCGCCGCCGAGGTCGCCGACGCGCTGGCCGACGACAAGGTGGTGGCCTGGTTCCAGGACGACGCTGAGTTCGGCCCGCGCGCGCTCGGCAACCGGTCGCTGCTGGCACACCCCGGGAGGGCCGACAACATCGAGCGGCTCAACGACGTCAAGGGCCGGGAGCAGTTCCGGCCGATCGCGCCCATGGTGCGCGCCGACCGCGCCGACGAACTGTTCGGCCGGGGTCCGGTACCGAGCCCACACATGCTGTTCGTGCACGACGTCGCGCCGTCGTGGCAGGAGCACATCCCCGCGGTGACCCATGTGGACGGTACGGCCCGTATCCAGACCGTCGACGCCGAAGACCAGCCGCTGCTCACCGACATGCTCACTGCGTTCGAGAAACGCACCGGGCTGCCCGCCGTCGTAAACACCAGTCTCAACACGGCAGGCAGGCCGATGGTGGACGACCCGCGCGATGCATTGGAGTGCTTCGGATCCGCGCCGATCGACGTGCTGGCGATCGGCCCATACCTGGTGATGCGCGCATGACAGAGCCAAGAACGCTGACAGAGCTCGACTACACCGTGGTGATCCCGACGGCGGGCAGGGACAACCTGGCCGCGCTGCTCCGCGACCTGGACGGCGCCAAGGGACCGCCGCCTACGGAGGTCATCGTGGTCGACGACCGCGACTCAGGCGCGGCGCTCGACCTGCCGCACCTGGCGCTGCCCGTGCGGGTGCTCGCCTCAGGCGGTGGCGGCCCAGCCGCGGCCCGCAACACCGGCTGGCGGGCGGCGGCAACGGAGTTGATCGCGTTCCTGGACGACGACGTCAGCATCACCGCCGAATGGCCGCGCAGGCTGGTCAAAGACGTCAGCGACCTGACAGCGGACTGCGCCGGCAGCCAGGCGCGGCTCGACGTGCCGCTGCCGGAGCGGCCGCTGACCGACAACGAACGCGACGCGGCGGGCCTGATGCGGGCCTGGTGGATCACCGCCGACATGGCCTACCGGCGCTCGGTGCTGGCCGAGGTCGGTGGGTTCGACAAGCGTTTCCCCCGCGCCTACCGCGAGGACTCCGACCTGGCGCTGCGCATCCGCCGCGCCGGGTACCGGATCGAACGCGGCGAGCGGGTCACCCACCATCCCGTCCGCTCCGAGGTGCTGCTGACCAGTGTCCGCGCCCAGCGCGGCAACGCCGACGACGCGGTGATGCGGCACAAGTACGGCACCCAGTGGCGTGACCTCGCCGGCGCGGGTCCGGGCAGGTTCGGCGGGCACGTGCGCGCCACCGCTGCGTTCGCCGTGGCCGCACTGTCCGGGGTGGCGGGCCGCCCGCGTGCCGCGCTCACCGCCAGCGCCGTGTGGGCCGCACTCACGGCGGGGTTCGCGGTCAAGCGGATCCTGCCCGGCCCGAGGACGCCGCGCGAGATCGCCACCATGGCGCTGACCAGCGCGCTGATCCCGCCCGTCGCGTGCTGGCACCGGCTGCGCGGCGAACTCACCGTGCTGCGCGCGAACAACGGCGGGCCACGCACCGCCGTGCTGCTCGACCGCGACGACACCCTGATCGAGGACGGGCCGTACCTGGCCGATCCCGATGGCGTGCGCCCGCTGGACGGCGTCGCCGCCACGCTGCGGCGGCTCCGCGACGCCGGGGTGCCCGTCGGGGTGGTGAGCAACCAGTCCGGCCTGGCACGCGGGCTGCTGACCGAGCGGCAGCTGGCCGCCGTCAACGCCCGCGTCGACGCGCTGCTGGGCCCGTTCGACACCTGGCAGGTGTGCGTGCACGGACCGGACGACGGCTGCACCTGCCGCAAGCCCCGCGCCGGGCTGGTGCACCGGGCGGCCGACGTGCTCGGCGTCGACCCCGCACAGTGCGTCGTCATCGGCGACACCGAGGCCGACCTGCGCGCGGCGGACGCGGCGGGTGCGCGGGGCGTGCTGGTTCCGAGCCCGCGCACCAAGTCTGCGGAGGTGCTGCGTGCCCGCCACGAGGAACGTCTCGCCCCCGATCTTGACGCCGCGATCCGGCTGGCGGGTGTGTCATGACCGGCCGGATTCTCGTCGCGCGCCTGGACAACTTGGGCGACGTGCTGCTGGCTGGGCCCTGCGTGCGGGCGGTGGCCAGTACGGCGAGCTCGGTGGTGATGCTGGTCGGTCCGCGTGGGCGGGCGGCGGCGGAGCTGCTGCCCGGCGTCGACGAGATCGTGTCGTGGTGCGCGCCGTGGATAGACCCCGAACCGGAGCCGGTGACCCCTTCGGTGATCGACGACCTGGTCCGGCGCGTCCGGGCGCTGCGGGTGGATGCCGCGCTGATCCTGACGTCGTTCCATCAGTCGCCGCTGCCCTTGGCCTTGGCGCTGCGGATGGCCGGCGTGCCGTGGATTGGCGCGATCAGCGAGGACTACCCCGGCTCGTTGCTGGACCTGCGCCACCGCGTCGACGGCGACCCGCCTGAGGCGCTGCGCGGGTTATCGCTGGCCGCCGCAGCGGGCTATCGGCTGCCGCGCCACGACTGGCATCCCCGGGTCCGGCGTCCACTGCCCGATGTCCAGCGGCTGGTCGGCAAGCCGGGCTACGTCGTGCTGCATCCGGCGGCGTCGGCGGCTGCCAGGCAGCCGTCCGCCGCGACCAGCGCCGCGATCGTCCGGGCGGTCACTGCGGCCGGTTACCGTGTCGTCGTCACCGGCGGTCCAGGAGAAACCGCGCTGACCAACGCCATCACCGACGGCATCGCAACCGACCTTGGCGGGAAGACGTCGTTGCCGCAGCTCGCCGCCGTGCTCGACAACGCGGCCGCCGTCGTCGCCCCCAACACCTCGGCGGCGCACCTTGCCACGGCCGTCGGCACCCCGGTGGTGTCGCTGTTCGCACCGGTGGTGCTCGCGGGACGCTGGGCGCCCTACGGATCCGACTGCGTCCTGCTCGGCGACCAGTCCGCGCCCTGCCGCAGCTCACGGGCCCGCACCTGCCCCGTGCCTGGGCATCCCTGCCTCGACTCACTCGACCCCGATCAGGTGGTCGGCGCCATCGCCCAGTTCGCGCCTGGCCACTCACCCGAGGAGGTAGACCGCGATGACGAATGCCTCGCCGGTTGACCGGCACTGGTCGGCGCTGACGACGGCGCTGGACCAATCCCGGTTCGCCGCGCCAACCGTGAGCCGGTGGGGCCACCAGCTCGCCGAGGTGCTCCGGCACGGCGGCAGGCTGCTGGCCTGTGGCAACGGCGGCAGCGCCGCGGAGGCCCAGCATCTGACGGGTGAGCTGGTCGGCAAGTTTGTGCACGACAGGATGCCGCTGGCCGCGATCGCGCTGCACGCCGACACGTCGGCCACCACGGCGATTTGCAATGACTACGGCGAGCACGAGGTGTTCGCCAGGCAGGTCAGGGCACACGGCAGGCAGGGCGACGTCTTCGTCGGGCTGTCCACCAGTGGCCGCAGTGGCAACATCATCGCGGCGGCGAAGACGGCGTCCGGCTGCGGCATGACCACCTGGGCGCTCACCGGCAAGGCACCCAACCCGCTGGCCTCGCTATCCGACGACGCCGTCGCCGTGCCAGCCGACCACGTGGCCACGGTGCAGGAGATGCACCTGGCGATCGTGCACGCGCTGTGCGCGGTGGTCGACGAAGCGCTGGGGGTCTCCACGTGAGGACTGCTCGCAGGTCCGAACCATCGGACACGGGGCCGCTGGTGATCGTGGGCGACACCCTGCTCGACGTCGACGTGGAGGGGCGCGCCGACCGGCTCTGCCCCGAGGCGCCGGTGCCGGTGGTCGACGTCGGGGACGAGTGGCTGCGGCCCGGCGGCGCGGGACTGGCCGCCGCGCTGGCCACCCGCTCGACACCGGACGTCGTGCTGATCACCGCGATCGGCGACGACGATGCTGGCGACAGGCTGAGCCGGCTGCTCGCGGACACCGCCGAGATGGTGTCGGTTCCCCTGCGGGGCAGCACCGTGTGCAAGTGCCGGGTGCGCGCGGGCGGGCAGTCGCTGCTGCGGATGGACTCCGGCGACGGCAGGGCCGAGCACGCGCCGCTGGACGACCGCGTGCATCGAACGCTGGACGCGGCGGGCGCCGTGCTGGTGTCCGACTACGGCAGAGGTATCACCGCGAACCAGGCGCTGCGCGCACACCTGACCGAGCTCGCCCGGCGCGTCCCCGTGGTGTGGGACCCGCACCCGTCCGGGTCGTCGCCGGTGGACCGCGCCCGACTGGTCACGCCGAACGAGTCCGAGGCGTGGCGGCTGTGCGACCACGCGGGCGACGTCGCCAGGTACGACACCGCTGGCGCCCCCGGCGGTTCCGTGAGTATCCGGCACATCGCCCCGCTGCTGCGGCACGCCTGGCGCTGCGACGGCGTTGCGGTGACGCTCGGCGCACGGGGCGCGCTGCTCGCCGCGAACGGGAGCAGCCGCACCATCCCGGTCTCCCCCGGCGCGGCCGACCGCGCGGCTGGCGCGCACGCCGACACCTGCGGCGCGGGCGATCGGTTCGCCTCAGCGGCGGCAGCCGAGCTGCTGAGCGGCGCGGACACCGACGCGGCCGTTGCCACTGCCGTCGACAGCGCGGCGCGGTTCGTGGCGGCTGGCGGGGCGACCGGCCTCTCGCTGAAGGCCGCTCACCGTGCGGCATCGGTCCCCGCGGATCCAGCCGCGCCTGCGGATCTGGTCGCCTCGACCGCGTCGGCCCCCGCAGACCCAG
Organism: Actinophytocola sp.; assembly: GCA_009377385.1. GTDB lineage: Bacteria > Actinomycetota > Actinomycetes > Mycobacteriales > Pseudonocardiaceae > Haloechinothrix_A. The sequence continues at coordinate 4,227 of WHUD01000162.1, read as the reverse complement.
CCGCGTCCGCCTTCGATGTCGCCGAGCGGGTCCGCCGGAACGGGGGCACGCTTGTCGCCGCCGGCGGCTGCTTCGACTTGCTACACCCCGGCCACGCCCGGCTGCTCGAGCGCGCCCGTGAACTCGGCGACGCCCTCGTCGTGTGCCTCAACTCCGACCGCTCGGTGCGGCGGCTCAAAGGCCCTGGCCGCCCGATCATGGCCGAACGCGACCGCGCCCGCCTCCTGCTGGCCATGTCTGCCGTCGACGCCGTCGCGATCTTCGACGAGCCGACTCCAGTCAGCGTGCTCGACCGATTCCGCCCCGACGTCTGGGTCAAGGGCGGCGACTATGACCCCGACACGCTGCCCGAGGCCGACGTCGTCCGGGGCAACGGCGGACGGATCGAGGTGCTGCCGCTGCTCGGCGACTACTCCACCACCAAGCTCGCCGCGACCGCGGCGGGCACCCGACAACCACGGGAGGCGACGTGAAGCCACTTGGCACGATCCTGGTCACCGGCGGCGCGTCCGGGCTCGGCGCCGCCACCGTCGATGCCATCGCGGCCGCGGGCGGCACGCCCGTCGTGATCGACCGCGACGGGCCACGGGCCGACGTCGACTACGTCAAGGCCGACTTGGCCGACACCGACGAGGCGGCGGCGGCGGTCGAGGAGCTGGCCTACCGTGCGGGCCGGATCGACGGCGTGTTCACCGCTGCGGGCATCGACGTCCCCGGCCCGCTCGACAAGGTCCCCGCTACCGACTGGGAACAGGTCGTGCGGGTGAACCTGTTCGGCACCGTCGCGGTGGTGCGGGCAGCGCTGCCGCACGTGCAACGCGCAAGGGGCACAGTGGTGACCTGCTCGTCAACGCTGGGTTTGCGCGCGGTCGGCGACGCCACCGCCTACTGCGCGTCGAAGTTCGGCGTCACCGGCTTCAGCCGCGCGCTCGCGGCCGAGACGTCCGGCCGCATCGGCGTCACCATGCTGGTGCCCGGCGGGATGCACACGAAGTTCTTCGACGACCGGCCCGAGCAGTACCGACCGCCGGAGGGCGCGCCGCTCAACGCGCCGGAAGACGTCGCGGAGTCGGTGGTGTTCGCGCTGCGCCAGCCGCCGGGCTGTGAGGTGCGGGAGCTGGTGGTGGCGTGCTCCGAGGAGGGGTCGTGGCCGTGACCCCGGCACGGAGCGGGCCGGCCAGCACCGCGACGCCACCAGGCACCGGCACGCCCGGCGAGGTGCTGGTGCTGCGGGCGCTTGGACTGGGCGACCTGCTCACCGCGTTGCCCGCGTTGCGGGGGTTGCGGCGCGAGTTTCCCCACCGCCGCATCGCGCTCGCCACACCCGGCGCACTGGAGCCACTGGTGCGGCTGGCCAACGCGGTCGACGATGTGGTGCCCACGCGCGGGCTCGGCGTGCTCGACTGGCCGGGTGATCCGCCCGCGATGGCGGTGAACCTGCACGGCAAGGGGCCGCAGAGCATCGCCGACCTGCTCGCGCAGCATCCCGCCGACGTGCTCAGCCACCGGCACCCGGACTTCCCTGGTATCGACGGCCCGCCGTGGGTCGACGACGTGCACGAGGTCGAGCGCTGGTGCCTGCTGCTTGAGCACCACGGCCTGACCGCCGACCGGCGTGCACTCCAGCTCGACCGGCCACAGCAGCCGAGTCCGGTGCCCGGCGCGGTGGTGGTACATCCCGGCGCGGCGTATCCGGCGCGGCGCTGGCCGGTGTGCCGGTTCGCCGTGGTGGCCCATGCGCTCGCCGAACGCGGGCTGCAGGTCGTCGTCACCGGCAACAGCAACGAACGGCTCATCGCCGCCGACGTCGCGCATCGCGCGGGCCTGCCGTCGAGCGCCGTACTCGCAGGACACACCGATCTGGACACGCTCGCCGCTGTGGTTGCCGATTCTCGGCTCGTGGTGTGCGGCGACACCGGCGTCGGGCACCTGGCGACCGCCTACGGCACGCCGTCGGTGCTGTTGTTCGGCCCGACACCGCCGGATCACTGGGGGCCGCCCGCCGGTGACCGGCATGTCGCGCTGTGAGCGGGCGAGCCCGGCGACCCGTTCGGCGACGAGCCGTCCCCCGGGCTGCTCCGGATCGACCCGGTGACCGTGTTCCACGAGGCGACCGAGCTGCTGCGGAGGTGGTCGTGATGGCCCGACACGCCCCCGCGACCGGCATCGGGGTTGTCGGCGCGGGCTACGTCGGACTCACCACGGCGGCGTGCCTCGCCCACCTGGGCCACGACGTCGTCTGCATGGACACCGACCGCAGCAAGATCGCCCAGCTCCGCGCGGGCGACGTCCCGGTGCGCGAGCCAGGACTCGACGAGCTGGTCTACGAGGGCACCGGTGTGGGCCACCAGCGGGCTGGCGCGGCGCGGTTGTCGTTCACCCCGGACATCGAGTCGCTCGCTGGCTGCGGAATGGTGGTGCTGTGCCTGCCGACGCCGATGGACGACTACGGCGATCCCGACACCAGCGCGGTGGATTCGGTGGCACACCAGCTCGCCTCGCTGTTGCCCGCCAACGCGGTACTGGTGAACAAGTCCACGGTTCCGGTCGGTAGCACCCATCGCGCCGAGCGCCTGCTTGGCCGTTCCGACGTCGCCGCGGTCAGCAACCCGGAGTTCCTGCGCGAGGGTCACGCCGTCGAGGACTTCTTGCGCCCGGCCCGGATCGTGATCGGCGCTTCGGATGTCGAGGCAAGCGCGATCGTGGAGCGGATGTACGACGGTGTCGACGCGCCGATCGTGCGCACCGACCCGGTCAGCGCCGAGCTGGCCAAGTACGCCTGCAACGCATTCCTCGCGGTCAAGCTCTCCTACACGAACTTGTTGTCGGCATTGTGCGAGCAGGTCGGCGGCGAGATCGGCGAGGTCGCGCGCATCATGGCCCTCGACGACCGGATCGGTGCGGCGTTCCTGCGGCCCGGCCCCGGCTGGGGTGGCTCCTGTCTGCCGAAGGACACGATGGCGCTGCTGCGCACCGGCAGGCGCGCCGGGCTGGACTTCGGCCTGGTGCGCGCGGCCATCGACGTCAACGCCCAGCAGCTCGACCGCGTGGTGCGCGACGTGCGCCGCGCGGTCACCGGGGAGGAGTCCGGCCGCATCGCCGGGCATCGCATCGGTCTGTTAGGGCTCACGTTCAAGGCGGGCACCGCCGACCTGCGCGACTCCCCCGCCCTGGCCGTCGCGGCTGCGCTGGCCCGTGAAGGCGCGGCGCTGACCGGCTACGATCCCGAGGTTCCGAGCGAGCGCCAGCAGGCCGTGGCCGAGGTACGGCTGGTCGACGATCCGTACCAGGTCGCCAAGGGCGCGTCCGCCGTCGTGCTGCTGACCGAGTGGCCGGAGTTCGCCGAGCTGGACTGGTCGGTCATCGGTGCGGCGGCAAACAACCCGGTCGTCGTCGACACCCGTGGCGTGCTCGGGCATCCGGACACCGAGCAGCCCGGCATCGAGCGGATCGCTCTCGGCGACGGCATGCATCGCTGACCGCGCAGCGGCGTGGGCTGGGCGGCTCGGCGGACGGCGCATCAGAATGGTGGGTGGTCGCTGGGTGGGGAGTTCGCCTCGCGGGGTGTTGTTTCGGTGGGTGAACCATCCCGGGTTTCGTACCCCCTTCCGATCTTGGGAAGGATGGCACGATGCCGAACAGGTACGATCATGAAACCCGGGCCAAGGCGGTCCGACTGGTCAAGGACCACGTGGAGGACTACGAGACCGAGTGGGCCGCGATGCGGGCGGTCTCGACCCGGCTGGGGATGAGCACCGAGACTCTCCGCAAATGGGTGCGTCAATCCGAAATAGACTCGGGTGATTCCGTTGGTGTGTCAACGGAATCAGCACGCGAGAACCGCGAACTCAAGCGCAAGGTGCGCGAGCTGGAACAGACCATCGAAGTGCTCAAGGCAGCCACGTCTTTCTTCGTGCGGGAGTGCGACCCGCTACACCGCTGATCTGCGCGTTCATCACCGCGCACCGTGCCGAGTTCGGGGTCGCACCGATCTGCCGCGCGCTCACCGAGCTGGGTGCGCCGATCGCCCCGCGCACCTACCGGGCCCACGTGACCCGGGCGCCCTCGAAACGGGCGCTGTGGGACATGACGGTCACCGAGCTGCTGGCGGCCTGTTACGAGCCGGATGAGCAGGGCCGCCGGCCACCCGAGTCGCTGTACGGGAGTCTGAAGGGAGTTTCCCCCTTAATTTGATCTTGCCGGGGCGTGGTGGGCGCGGTCCTGTTG
>WHUD01000161.1:9425-9973 GCA_009377385.1 Actinophytocola sp. | reverse complement strand
AGCAGCGCGGTGTCCCGTTTGGTTTGTTTGGCCACGTGATCACGTCCCTCGATCGTGCCTGGCACTGCGGACTCGCCCGTATATCCGGGCAGACGAATACCAGATTAGCATTATGATATCCGCCAGGGCGAATAGGTGGCGCGTCTCAGCGACCCGCCCCTTCTAGCGGCACCATCCCTGTCGTTACCTGCGGGAACTACAGCAAATATATTCTGATAACCGGATATTAGTGTACCGTGGGACGCAAGGACACGGGGACCAAGGAGGCATGAGGGTGATGACACGGGACCGGCGTCGGGCGGAGCTGGCGGTCACAGGGATGACCTGCGACGGCTGCGGCCAGCACGTGACCGAGGCGCTGCGGGATGCGGGCGCGCAGGCGGTAGACGTGAACTGGCACGACGGCACGGCCCGGTTCGACTGGCCGGAGGACGTCACCGAGAAACGCCTGCGGGACGCGGTGTCGTCCGCGGGTTACCAGTCCGGCGACCTCCAGGTGGCGCAAGCCGTGACGCCGCTCCCTGCGGCGGGTGCGGTGGACTACGACC
>WHUD01000161.1:1017-9415 GCA_009377385.1 Actinophytocola sp. | reverse complement strand
CCAAGCGTTGATTGCGGCAGGAGCATCCGAGGCCGACGTGGATTGGCGGCGCGGTGAGGCTGTGCTCACGGCAGACGAAGGCACTGACGCAGGCCGGCTGGCCGAGGCGGTTCGAAACACCGGCTACCAGCCCGGCGACCTTTTCCCTCCGGAGGATGCTCTTACCTCGCAGTCTCGCCGGGGTCGGGAAGATTATGACTTGGCGATTCTGGGATCCGGGTCCGCGGCGTTCGCCGCGGCGATCCGCACGCGTGATCTGGGTGCCCGGGTGGTAATCGTGGAGCGGTCGACAGTCGGCGGGACGTGCGTCAACATCGGCTGCGTGCCGTCCAAGGCGTTGTTGCGTGCCGGGGAGGCGGCGTGGCAGGCCGGGCATCATCCCTTCACGGGCGTGGCAACGCGGCCACCCGGTGTGGACCTCGCCGCCATGGTCGGCGCCAAGGACGATCTGGTCGCCACGCTGCGGCAGGCCAAGTACGCCGACCTGGTCGATGAGTACGGCTTCGACGTGCTGGCCGGGCGGGCCCGGTTCGTCGACGCCGAGACCGTCACGGTCGGCGACCGCGACGTCCACGCTGGCGCGATACTGGTTGCCACCGGCGCGCAACCGGCGGTGCCGCCGATCCCCGGTCTGGCCGGGGCCGGCTACCTGACCAGCACCACCGCGCTGGAGCTCACCCACGTCCCCCGCCGGTTGGCGGTGATCGGCGCGAACGCGATCGGGCTGGAACTGGGCCAGTTCTTCCTCCACATTGGATCGGAGGTGACGTTCATCGACGTGGCCGAGCGGATCGCGCCGTTCGAGGAGCCGGAGGCGTCGGCCGCCTTCACCGAGGCGCTCATCGCCCAGGGCGCCACCGTCCACACCGGCGCCCACATCCGGCAGGTGACCCGCGACGGCAACATCCGCACCCTCACCCTCACCCACGGCGGCACCACCGCCGTGGTGGAGGCCGACGAGATCCTCGTCGCCACCGGCCGCCGCCCCAACACCGACGGGCTCAACCTGGACGCCGCCGGGATCGCCACCACCGAGCGTGGCGCGATCGCGGTCGACGACCGGCTCCGCACGTCGAACCCGCGAGTCTGGGCCGCGGGCGACGTCACCGGCGCACCGCAGTTCGTCTACGTCTCCGCCTACCACGGCGCCCTGGCCACGGAGAACGCGCTGCTCGGCGCCGACCGCGCGGTGGACTACACCGGGCTGCCCCGAGTGACGTTCACCAGCCCACAGATCGCCGGGGCGGGGCTGACCGAAGCCGACGCCACGGCTGCCGGGCACGACGTGAAGACCACAGTCCTGCCGCTGTCAGCGGTGCCACGCGCGCTGGTCAACCGCGACACCCATGGCGTGATCAAACTCGTCGCCGACACCACCACCGACCGGCTGCTCGGCGCCACCATCGTCGCCGACGCCGCGGGCGAAGCCATCCAGGCCGCCGTCCTCGCGATCCGCGCCGGCATCACCACCAGCGAGCTCGCGGGAACGTTCCACCCGTACCTGACCATGGCCGAAGGTCTCAAGCTCGCCGCCCAGACCTTCGACCGCGACGTCCACAAACTCTCCTGCTGCGCCGCCTGAGCACGGCTAGGGTCGGTCGGCAGCGGAGTGGGAGAACCCGCCGCTGCCGGGCCACCGGGGCCGCGCCCGCGATGTGTCCCACCGGCCGGTTCAGCCGGCGGGGCGGTGCACGCCGCCGGCGGCGGCGTTGACGCCTTCGGCGAGGGTGGGGTGGATGTGGATGGCCCGGGCGAGGTCGGTGTAGGAGACGCCGGCGGTCATGGCGACGACGGCCTCGTGCACCAGGTCCCCGGCATGCGGGCCAGCGATGTGGCAGCCCAGGATGCGGTTGGTGGTGGCATCGACCACGAACTTGATCAGCCCGCGGGTGTTGCCGATGGCGCGCGCCTTGGCGACCCCGGTGAAGTCCTGCCTGCCGATGATCACGTCATGGCCTGCGGCGCGGGCGGCGGGTTCGGTGAGCCCGACCGCGCCGACCTCCGGGTCGACGAACACCGCGTGCGGCACGATCCGGCCCGTGGTCTCACGCTGCTGGCTACGGAACGTGGTGCGGTAGGCGATGTCGGCGTCGTCGCGAGCGGTGTGGGTGAACATCGCCCCGCCGCGGACGTCACCCAGCGCCCACACGTCCTCAACGGGGGTACGCAACTGCCCGTCGACGTCAAGGAACCCCCGCGCGTCGGGCTCCAGGCCGAGGTGCTCCAGGCCGAGGGTGTCGGTGTTGGGAGTGCGGCCCACCGCCAGCATCAGGTGGCTGCCGACGATCTCCCCGCCTGTGTCGCCGGCGCAGCCGACCCGGACGTCTCCGGTACGACCGCCGACAGCGACACAACTGCTTGAGGTGCGCACGTCGATGCCATCGGCGGCGAACCCCTCGGCCACCGCCGCCGAGATGTCCGGGTCCTCGGCCGGTAGCAGCCGCTCGGCGCGCTGCACGAGCGTGACCGCCGAGCCGAAGCGACGGAACATCTGCGCGAACTCACAGCCGATGTAGCCGCCGCCGACCACGATCAGATGCGCGGGCAGCTCGGTCAGCTCCAGCAGCGTGCGCGAGGTCAGATACGGCACCCGGTCGAGCCCGTCGATCGGCGGGATCATGGTGCGCAAACCGGTCACCAGGAAGATCTTCTCGGCCTCCAGGTCGGTCCCGTCCACCCGCAGCCGCCGCGGCCCGACGAACCGCCCCTGCGTCGGATAGAAGTCCAGCGTCTCGGCCTTGCCCACCGCCCGGTAGGACCCGGAACGGATCGAGTCGACGATCTCGTCCTTGCGGGCCACTACCGACGTCAGATCCACCGCGGGCGCGCCGACAGTGACGCCGAACTCGGCCGCCCGGCGGACATCGTGCGCCACCGCAGCCGACGCGATCATGGTCTTGGTCGGGATACAACCCCGGTTCAGGCAGGTGCCGCCCAGCTTCTCCCTCTCCACGAACGCCACCCGCCCATGCCGGGCGGCCCGCAACGCCAGCGGCAGGCCCGCCATCCCGCCCCCGAGCACCAGCGCGTCATAACGCTCCACCGTTCGAACCTCCTCTACGTCCGCGACCGCATCGGCCCGACCAGCATCGGCCACCCCGGCGGAAGACGCCCGCCCGCCGAACCCGAGCGAGTGAACCCACACCGAGAGTGGTCGATGGCCAGGGCCGCAAGCCCCGGCGCTCGGGGTCGGTCACGACCGCAATCTCCTCACCGGCCAGCAACGCCGAGCGGCATCCCAGTTCAATTCTGATATCCGGATACTATCCTGAAGGAGCGGAGTCAGGTAGTGGCAAGGGGATGTGCTCCGGGTGAGCGGTTCAACGTCGGTGCCAGCCGCGACATCCCCCGCCGCCTGATCGTGGAGCGGTCAGCACCCGCTCGGTGGGATGCCGTGCTGGAGGTGCCGGGCGAGTTCCCGGCCGAGGTCGTACGCCTCGGGCACGGGGAGCACGCTCGCCTCAGGGTGGTCCCGCAGCCACGGGGCGGCCGCGTCTGCTGAGGCGAAGAAGTGGACCTGGTCGCAGAACGAGGCCCGGATGTGGGAGGCGTCGTCCGGGGTGACCAGCGAGACCACCGCACCGGTCGGGTCAAGGCCGGTGACGTCGGTGGGGGTGACGGTCAGCCGCACCGGGGCGCCGGTGCCGTGGCACGGGGACTCGACGTGGGCGGTACGGCCCAGCACCGCGGGGAAGAACAGGGTGTCCAGCGCGCACCAGGTGTAGAGCCGTGGGCCGTCGTCGAGCTCGAAACGGTGCGGGGTAGGCCGCAGCGTCAAGCCACCGCCGACGATGCGGTCGTGCTCGTCGCGTTCGATGCTGGGCGAGGCCGCCAGGGCCTGCTCCACCTCGGCCGTGGTGCGGCCGGTCGCGGCGGCGATCTCGGCGACGGTCACCGGCTCGCCGTTGGCGAGCAGCCGTAGCAGCGGCAGGAACAGCCAGTCCCACGAACCGGCGCCTTCCGCCCGTTCCAGCGTGTCCGCCAGGGTCCTCGCGTAATCATGCTCGGTCGTCATCGGGTGCCTCCGTCGTGATGCCGTCGCGGGCATCCTGACGGTAGGGCCTGCCCCCGGGGTGAGGGTCAACCCGACCCGGAGCGGCGGGGGTCGCCAGCCCAGTGATCGCTCGCCGGGTCGGTCAGTTCGCGCTGGTGCGTAGCCTCGAACTCGTCGATGCGGGCCAGGGTGCGTTGCATGTCGGCGATACGGGCCTGGACGCGGTCACGGGAGCGGCGCAGCGACGCCGCCAGCTGCGGGCCGGGCGGACACTCGGTGCGGTGGCGGTAGGCGCGGATGAGCTGGCGGATCTCGGCCACCGTGAGCCCAAGCCCGCGCAACTGGCCGATCCTGCGCACGCACCACAGCGCCTCAGTGCCGAACAGGCGGTAGCCCGCCGAGCTGCGGCCCATGGTGTAGATCAGGCCGTCGTCGGTGTACTGGCGCAGGTTCTTCACCCACACCCCGGTGCGGCAGGACAACTCCCCCACCGTCATCGGCCGCGAGGGTGCACTGCTGTTCATCAGCACTCCTTCTCATTCGTCAGGAAAGCAGGCGGTGTCGGCCGCACCGAGCATCAACGCGGTCCCGTGGCGGCTGATTCCGTTCCCGTCAGACGGCCATCCACCGGGGTGGTACCCAACATCGGCGTGTCGATCGAGTCGCTAGTAGCGGCCGAGGGTGCCCCGGCGTTTAGCGATGCGTTCGCCGAGACCGAAGGCGGCGATCCCTGCGGCCAGGTAGCCCAGGGAGACTGTCATGAGCCAGACGAAGCCACCCTGGCCCCACGGGTCGGTCACCGACTGGTCGGTGAACAGCGTGCGGTATAGGCTGCCGACCCCGTCGGTGAGCGGGAAGAAGTGGCCGACGGTCGCCCACCAGCCCGGCACCACGATCAGCGGGATCGCGCTGGCGGAAAAGAGCATGACCATCGTCAGCACGAAGTCGTTGACCAGCTGGATCCGCTTCCACACCAGGGTCGCCCCCGCGATGATCAGGGAGACCCCGATGGCGGCCAGCATGATCAACAACGCCGGGATCAGCGCGGCGGTATTCCAGACGATGTGAACGTCGACGAACGGGGCGACGATGACAAAGGTGCCCGCTGCGACGAAGGCGGTCTCGATCAGAGCGGCCACCACCCGCCCTGCCGCGACCACCAGCCACGACGGGAGCGGGGAGAGGTAAACCTGCTCAATGGTTCCGCTCTGGATCTCAGCAAGCAGCCGCCAGAACATCTTGACCACCTGCATGTAGAAGAAGACGAACGGCAGGAACCACACGAGCATGATCGAGGTGGTCTCGCTCTCGAGCGTCCACTCCACCTGGCCGCTCACGATGTTCCCGCCCGCCCCGAGGAGCGGGCCGAGTAGCAGGATGAACACGCCGAACATCGGCAGTTCGATGAGGATCTGCAGCCGCTCGGACCAGGCGAACCGCAGGCCCTTACGGACCTCGTTGCCGATGGGGATCAGGAATCTCGAGGTCATCGGGGACCCACCCCTCCTTCGCGCTTGGCCCGGCGGAGGTTGCGTGAGTAGGCCGCCAGGCCGACGGTGATGAAGACCGCGGTATGGGCGAGCAGGAGCGGCAGGGTCCCGTCCGCCCAGGCGGCCGCGAGCGGCTCGCCGGCGAGCGTCGTGTTCAGCGCTTGCACGCCGACGGCCGTCGGGACGAGCCGGACGGCGGCTTCGACGGCGTCCGGAAAGATCGCTATCGGCACGATCGTCCCGCCGAAGAACAGGATGACCATGTTAAATACGTGGGTGATGGCGCCGATGCTGGCCACCCGCACGGTCATCGCGATGACCACCAGGCCGTAGCCCATCGCGTCGAGCACGATGAGCAGCGCCGGGACGATCGCCGACGGGTGTGGCTCGTAGTGCAGCCCGAAGATCGCAATGAAAGCGATTCCGAGGACGGCCGTTGCGGCCAGGCCCTGCAAGGCGAGCGCGGTGACCCGGCCGAGGACGTCCGTGGTCGCCGAGGCGGCGCTGAGCTGCGCCTGTTCGAGCGTGCCGCCGTTGATTTCCTCGGCGATGCCGCCGCTACCCTCGATTGCCAGTGTGCTGGCGATCGTCGCGGCTAACAGCGCCGGGAGGGTGAGGATCATGAGCTCGGTGACGATGCGGCCGCCGCCGATGAAGAAGTTGACGCCGACGTAGAAGAGGGCGTTCATTCCGATGCCGACGACCGCCATTCCCCAGCGCCGCTTGGCCAGCCGCAGACCTTTGGCGACCTCGTTGGCCCAGAGGTAGGTCTGGGACGGGGTGCCGGTCGCGCCCACTGGAGTGGCCGCAGTGGTCATGACGTACGCTCCTCGTCGAGCTCGTCGTGGACGAGGCGGATGAAGATCTCTTCGAGGCTGGGTTGTGCCTTGGCTACCGCCGTCAGGGGAGCGCCCGTGTCGCTGAGCCTGTCGAGGAAGCCGTATAGCGCCCGGGTGTCGGCGTCGGGCAGCACGATGCGGGTCTCGATGCCGTCTTCGCTGACCGTCGCGCCATCTGGAATCGAGGCGCGCAGGCCGTCGAGCGGGGCGTCGAGGCGCACCTCGAACCGGTTCTCGGCGTGGCGGGCCAGTAGCTCGGCCGTGGGGAGGTCGGCGATGATCTCGCCTTCCCGGATCACGGCGATCCGGTCGGACAGCTCTTGGGCCACCTGCAGCTGGTGGGTGGTGAGCACGATGGTCTTGCCCTCGTCGCGGGCGAGGCGGGCGATCCAGTCCTTGAATGTCCGGGCGGCCTCGACGTCGAGGCCGAGGGTCGGCTCATCGAGCAGCAGGATCTGCGGGTCGGTGATGAGCGCGGCGGCTACCGCCACCTTCTGCTGCATGCCGCGGGAGAACCCGCCGACGAGCTGGTGCCGACGTTCCCATAGGCCCAGCTCGGCCAGCAGCCACTGAGCGCGGGGCCTGATCTCGGCGCCGCGCAGCCCCTTGAGGCGGCCGAAGTACATGAGGTTCTCCCAGGCCGACATCGGCCAGTAGACGTTGCGCGAGCCTTCCAGGACCGCGCCGATGAGGCGGACGGCCTCGGCGCGGTCGCGGCGGATGTCGTGCCCGCCGATGCGCACGCCGCCCGCAGTGGCTGTGATCAGCCCGGCGGTCATCTTGATGATCGTGGTCTTGCCCGCGCCGTTGGGGCCGAGCAGGCCAATGACCTGCCCCCACGGCACCGACAGGGTGGTCGGCCGCACGGCGGTGAGCGCGTCCTTACCGCGCCCGTAGGTCTTGGACAGACCCGAGTATTCGATCGCGTCGGTCATGACGCCTCCCGACTTATGCCATAAGGTTTGTGGCCGACGCTAAGCCTTATGGTGTAAGTTGTCAAGGGTGACGACCAGGATTTCCGAGACGAAGGTCAGGCGGGAGCGGCTGAGCCGAGAACGCATCCTGCGCGCCGCCCTGCGCTACATCGACGAGCACGGCGTGGAGAAGCTGAGCATGCACAAGCTCGGCGCCGCCCTCGGCGTCGAGGCCATGTCGCTGTACAACCACGTCGCGAACAAGGGCGACGTGCTCGACGGCGTGGTCGGCGTCCTGTGGGAGGAGATCGAGGCCGAGGCCGAGCCGGGCGCGGACTGGCGGGAGAACTACCGGCGCTTCGCCCGCGCGATCCGCGACGTCCTCGGACGGCATCCGCGCGCGGTGCCGCTGGTGCCGTTCCGGCCCGTCATGTCGAACGCCTCGCTACGGGCCGTCAAGGCCCAGATCGAGAAGGGCGTGGAGTCCGGAGTGGACGCCGAGGAGGCGTACGCGCTGCTGCGCACCATCACCTCCTACGCCCTCGGCCACGCGGCGATCTACACCAACTGGGAACTCGCGTGTGCCTCCTGCGCCCCGTCGGTCAGCGACCTACTCCGTGACGACACCCCCGACGACCTCGCCGAGATCGCCCACGTCTTCTGCGGTCAGTCCGACCCCGACGCGGAGTTCGAACTCGGCCTCGGACTCATGTTGCGCCGAGTCAGCACACCGGTGTCCTAACGGCCTGCCAGACTGGAACGACCCGGCCGCCGTGCGGGCACACCTGGACACGCTGCTGGCACACGACGGCAAGGGCGGCGCCGTGCCACCACAGGAGCTGGTCGACAACTTCACCTCACCGAGCCCCGGGCTGCTGCGGCAGGCGCTGCGGGTCCTGCGCAGGGCGGGTCATCCGGCGCTGCGTGACTTCATCCAGGCCAGCCCGAGGCTGGCGCGGGTGCGGTTCCGCCGGTGGCGGCGGTTTGCCGCCACCCGGCGCTGATCAGCTCGTGACTTCCACTGTGGCCACCATCTGACAGCGGAAAGGAAGAATTGTAATGGCCTTCGTCATCGGAGAACCGTGCGTGGACGTCAAGGACAAGACCTGTATCGAGGAGTGTCCTGTCGACTGCATCTACGAAGGGGAACGGATGATGTAC
>WHUD01000161.1:0-1007 GCA_009377385.1 Actinophytocola sp. | reverse complement strand
GTCGAGTGCATCGACTGCGGCGCCTGTGAACCGGTATGTCCGATGGACGCGATCAAACCCGTCCAGCAGCTCACGGACGACTGGCGGCCGTTCCAGCAGGCGGCACGACAGGTCTTCGTGGAGATCGGCACACCAGGTGGTTCGTTCAACGTCGACGACACGCTCACCGATCCTGAGTTCGTCGAGGAGTTCGAGAAGTGACCGAGACCTACCGGCTCGCCGAGGAGCATGACGAGCTGAGGGCAGCTGTGCGTGCTCTGGCGAAGAAGGAGATCGCTCCGCACGCCGCAGACGTGGACGAGCACGAACGTTATCCGACCGAGGCCAGAGAAGCGCTGATCAAGGCGGGATTCAACGCTGTGCACATTCCCGAGACGTACGGTGGTCAGGGCGCGGATGGCATCGCCGCGAACATCGTCATCGAGGAGGTGGCACGGGTATGCGCTTCGTCGTCGTTGATCCCGAGTGTGAACAAGCTCGGCACCATGAACGTGGTCCTTGGTGGCTCTGAGGAGCTCAAGAAGCAGGTGCTCGGTGATGTGGCGCGCGGGGCCATGGCCGCCTACGCGCTGTCCGAGCGCGAGGCGGGGTCCGACCCCACCGCCATGCGCACCCGCGCACGATTCGAGCGTGACCACTGGGTGCTCGATGGCACCAAGTGCTGGATCACCAATGCCGGGATGTCGACCTGGTACACGGTCATGGCCCGCGAGCTGCTGCGCTGAGTCGGCGCGACGGCGACGGAGCTGCCGCCACACCTGCCCGCCGCGGGACTGTCCGATGGGCGGCTCTGGCACACATTCGGTGGTGACGGTGCGTGTTGGTTGCGGTCTGATGTGGCGGGTTGTGCCAGTGTGAGCCTGGTGCGACGTTGATCAGCTTTTGAAGCTGGTGTTCTCAGGGCTGTCTTCCCTGCTCATCGAGGGTGTCGAGGATGATGCTGGGACGGTCGTGGTCCGGACGGCGCCGTCGAGATGGGGCGGGTGCATGGCTATGTTGAGCGGCAG
>WHUD01000160.1 GCA_009377385.1 Actinophytocola sp. | reverse complement strand
GATGCGCGGCCCATTCCTCTATGTGCTCGCGGTCCCGCACGCCGAAGCTGATCGGGTCGAAGTTCCGGCAACCCTCGGCCGCCAGCGGGTTCACCCGGAACGCCAGCGTGCAGCCGAGCCCTGGCACCTCGCCGCCGACGCCCTGCAGGACGCCGTGCTCATCGGGGAACTCCCAGCGGGTGCGGTAGCCGAAGACCTTGCCATACCAATCCACGGACCGGCTGAGGTCGGTGACCGGGATCTTCAGGTGGTGGACGTTGTCCAGTTGGGGGCGCGACACGCCACGTCGGTCGGTGGCGGTCGCGGAGGGTGTCGTCGTCATGCCGGAAGCGTGCCCCGGCACGGGGCCTGGGCACGTCCGTGGCAGTACTCAACCGGAGTACTCATTTCCCCGCGCGGGCCTCACGGCCCCGGCGCGGCAAACGACGCTTTCCCTGCCCCCAACGCAGGGAAAGCGTCATTCACCGCACTCAGTGCACCGAAAGCGTCATTCACCGCACTCAGTGCACCGAAAGCGTCATTCAGCGCATCTGAGCTAGCAGCGCTACGGCACCACCAGCGCGCCGCCCCCGACGGCCTCCTCGGCCAGCCGGTCCGCCCGGTTGCGGTCGGCGATGTCCAGCCCGGTGGCACGCGGCGGCGTCCGGGACGTGTCCCACTCACCGAGCACAAGCGCCACCTTGGACTGCATTTCGCTGCGCAGCCGGAGGAACGAGTCGGCAGCTTCCGCGCCGACCTCGCCAAGCAGCAGCCACCACGCCCACGCGGCGGCACCGGCGTTGGCGATGAAGTCCGGGATCACCGGGATGTCCCGTGCGGCCAGCATCGCCTCCGCCTTCGGGGTGGTCGCCGCGTTCGCCGCCTCGACGACGGCGCGTGCGGCGACGTCCATCGTGTTGTCCTCCCGGATCGCGTACGACACCGCGGCGGGCACGAAGATGTCCGCGCTGATGCCGACGATGGTGTCCCTGTCGAGCCGCTGGACGCTTTCCGGCACGCGGGTGCGGTCGATCTCGCCGTAGCGGTCCCGCAGCTCGAGCAGCGCGGGGACGTCGAGGCCAGCCGGGTCGTAGAGCGTGCCTGCCGCGTCCGCGACCGCGAGCACGGACACGCCCGCCTCGTGCAGGTACCAGGCCGCTCCGCCGCCCATGGTGCCGATGCCCTGGATCGCCACCGTGGTGTCGGCCTCGGCCATGCCCCAGGCGTTCGCGATGCCAAGGCATGCCTGCGCGACGCCGTAGCCGCCGATGACGTCGCCGAGCAGCAGCCCGCCTGGCACCGGGGTGTTGAGACCGGCGTGCACCCGCTGCAGCGTGAGCTGCGGGTCGGCCGAACGCTGGATCGCCGCGTGGTAGGACTGTTGCAGCCCGAGCTCGGCGAAGACGTCGTCGATCAGGTGCTGCGGCACGCCAAGGTCTTCCGCCGTGACCCAGCGGGAGTCGATCCACGGCCGCATGGCCTCGCAGAACCGCAGCAGCACACCGCACGCGTCTGGGTGCTTCGGGTCGAAGTCGATGCCGCCCTTGGCGCCACCGACGGGCAGGTTGAACGTCGCGGTCTTGGTCGCCATGCCGCGCGCCAGGTCCTCCACTTCGGACAACGTGCAGCCGGGGCGCATCCGCGTGCCGCCGGTGGCGATGCCGGAGACGAGGCTGTGCACGACGAGGTAGCCGTGCGTGCCTGTCACCGGATCAGTCCAGGTCACCCGGACCGTCGGTTCGGTGACATTCGCACTCATCATTCCAACCCACCTCCTGCGTTCGAGTTGTCCGTGTGCCGCGGTCTGAGATCTCCGCCCGTGCGCATAGCACTAGCTGAGCGACGTGGTCGCGCCGCTTCGCGTCTGGTGAATGAGCCGGGCGGCGAGTTCGTGATCGCCGTCGGTACTGCCAGCGTGTGCCCGGCATGCTCGCTACGTCCAGTTACGGATCCTGCACAGCCATATTCAGGGTTCGTACATCATCGAAATCACGTCGTTTGAGCAGGTCAGCGGGCTGTCGCGGCTGTAGGGATCGGCGCGTCACCATGACGGGTGGCGCCCGCAACCCGCGCCGTGCGACCGAGAAGGCGATCAGTTCTCGTAGGGTCTTGCTATGGAACTGTCGCTGCACCGGCTGCGGATGCTTCGGGAGCTGCACCGCAAGGGGACGGTCACCGCCGCCGCGGCGGCGTTGCACTACACCGCGTCGGCCGTGTCGCAGCAGCTCGCGCAGCTGGAACGCGACGTCGGCGCCCGGCTGTTCGAGCGGGTGGGGCGGCGGGTCCAGCTGACCGAGTTCGGCATGCTCCTCGCCGCGCACGCCGAGGAGATCCTCGACGCCGTCGAACGCGCATCGCTCGCGCTGGAGGAGGCGCAGGAAACCGCGACGGTCACGCTCAGGGCGGGGGTGTTCGCCACGGTCGCGGCCGGTCTGCTGCCACAGGCGCTGCGCACGATCGGCAGCAGGCACGCGGGCATCCACGTCAAGACCAAGCAGCTGCCGCCGGAGTCGTGCGCCAAGGCTGTCGCCAACGGCGACCTCGATCTCGCGTTCGTCATCGACTACCCGGACGCGCCGATGCCGATGGAACCCGGGTTGCTCGGCTCGCAGATCGCCGTTGAGCGACTGCACGTCGCCGCGGCGGCAGGCACGCTCGGACCTGGCCCCATTGCGCTGTCCGATCTCGCCGAGCATCCGTGGATCCTGTGCAGCGCGAAGAGCCACTTCGGCACGGCCGTCAAGGCGGCGTGCTTGCGGGCGGGGTTCAAGTTGGAGATCATCCACGAGGTCGAAGAGCAGTCGACGGCGATGTCCATGGTCGCCGCCGGGCTCGGCATCACTCTGGTGTCCGATCTTGGCCTCACGCTCGCGCCGCCAGGCATGGACGCACTGGCACTCACCCCACCGCTGACCAGGACCGTGTCGATCGTCTACCGCAGCACGGCGCTGCGCCGTCCCGCGCTGAACCTGGTGATCGACGTCGTGCGCTCGACGGCCGCTGAGATGGGGCTCTCGGCAGCGGGCCGGTGACTTGGTGCGTCCGTTGCGGCTGGCGAGCTATCGTCGTCGTGCGCACGCTGACGAAAGGCACGGCATGACGGTCTCCATAGAGGTTCATCTCACGGCGGACTACCTGAGCGAGAGCCTGCGCCGTGACGTCAAGGAGGGGCTGACGTCGACGCCGAAGTCGCTTCCACCCAAGTGGTTCTACGACGCCGAGGGCAGTGTGCTCTTCGAGAAGATCACGGCGTTGCCGGAGTACTACCCGTTCCGTGCGGAGCGGGAGATCCTCGCGGAACGAGCGTCCGAGATCGCGGCGACCACGCGGGCGCGGACGCTGATCGAGCTGGGATCCGGGTCGTCGGAGAAGACCCGGCTGCTGCTGGACGCGCTGCGGGAGGCGGGCACGCTGCACGACATGGTGCCGCTCGACGTCTCGGAGACCGCGTTGCGCGAGGCGGCCGACACTCTTGCCGCTGACTACCCTGGCCTGCGGGTGCACGGCGTCGTCGCCGACTTCACCGCGCACATGGACCGCGTGGAGGGCGACCGGCCGCGCCTGGTGGCGTTCCTCGGCAGCACGATCGGCAACCTCCTGCCGGACGAGCGGGCGCGGTTCCTTTCCGAAGTGCGCGATGTGCTGGACGCGGGGGAGTGGCTGCTGCTCGGCGCGGACCTGGTGAAGTCGCCCGAGGCGCTGCTGTGCGCCTACGACGACGCGCAGGGTGTGACGGCGGAGTTCAACCGGAATGTGCTGCGGGTGCTGAACCGGGAGCTTGGCGCGGACTTCCTTGTGTCGGCGTTCGAGCACGTGGCGGTGTGGGATCCGGAGCGCGAGTGGATCGAGATGCGGTTGCGTGCCACCGAGGACATGGCGGTGACGGTGCCTGAGCTCGGTCTCGACGTCAGGTTCGCCGAGGGCGAGGAGATGCGCACCGAGATCTCGACGAAGTTCCGTCGCGAGGTGGTCGAGGGCGAGCTGGCGAAGGCCGGGTTCGAGCAGACGTCTCGCTGGACCGACGCCGAGGGGCGGTTCAGCCTGGTGCTCGCCCGCGCGGTATAGGCGATGCACAAGTAAAGGCCCGCCTCCCGGGACATCCCCGGAAGGCGGGCCTTCGCCGTGAAAGCCAGTGTGGCTGGGATCAGCCGGTCACCGGCAGGCCCGTGGTGATCGGGGTCGGCTTCGGGGCACCACCGTCGGCACCACCGTCAGCGCCGCCATCGTCGGCACCGCCATCGTCGGCACCGCCATCGTCGGCACCGCCATCGTCGGCACCGCCATCGTCGGCACCGCCGTCGTCCGCGCCACCGGCGGCGCAGCTCGCCGAGCTGACGATGACTTCCTGCGTGCCGTCGACCAGGTCGACGACGACGCCGTCGACCGTGAACGAGCCGTCGGCGTTCTCGGTCTGGCGGTTCAGCGTGATCTGGGCGACGTTCGCGAGCTGGTCGGGGACGATCTTGGTGTTCGGCTCCGGCTGGATCCGCTGCTCGAAGTCCTCCCCGGGGATCTCGAGGCCGACGATCGTGGTCTGGCCGCTGGTGCCCTGGCAGGACGCCTCGATCACCGAGGCGTTGAGCTGACCGCCGACAGTGACGTCGGCGGTCTCGGCGGAGGCCATGTTGTCACCGGCGTCCACGCCGAGGACCCTGGCGGAGACGAGCTGGTTCTCCGGGACCTCGATCAACTGGTCAGAACTGGTCTTCGTGCCGTCGGACGTGACAAGCGGCTGCGCGTCCAGGTCGATGATGCCGTTGGTGTCGACGGCGTACGCCGAGGACTCGCCGGTCGCGGCCGTACCAGTGGTGGCGCCGATGACAAGCGCCGTCACAGCGGTAGCGGCGCCGACTGCCGCTGCTGCCGCTCCTGCGGTAGATCTGCGCATCTGTACTCCTTATTCAGTGCTGATCCACGAGGACGAGCGTCCCCAGTGGTACCTCGGTGAGGTGATTGAGCGCGTCCTCGGGAACCTGGATGCAGCCGTGGCTGGACCTGGTCCCGAAGACTTCGGAGGTCGGCCAGGTGTGGATGGCGACCGTTCCCGGTCCTCCGCCGAAGGTGTCCAAGGCATCGCTGTGCGCGCCAAGCGGAAGAATGACCGGGGAGAATTCTTGGTTGGGATCGGTGAACGAACCGAGCAGGAAGGTTCGTCCGGTGGGGGTCGGGGTCTCCTTCTTGCCGATGCCGATCGGCCACGAACCGAGCTGCTGGCCGTCGCGCCGCAGTTCGATCGTGCGGGAGCCAAGGTGCACCCGGATCAGGTACGACGTCTTGTTGCGCTCGACGGCGTCGTCGCGGATCCACCCGGTCGAGCCGTTGGGCTTGGACGGCAGCAGCACCCGCGACCAGCCGTCCTGTGTGGCGATGACCGGCAGCCAGGTGTTGCCGAGCTGCTCAGGGCCGATCTTGGCGAACGGCGTGCCGTCCGGCGCGTCGTACACCCCTGTCATCTGCTCCGGGTGCACCACGGTGCCGTCGGTGACTTGTTGCTTCGCGGTGTCGCGGGGAGCCGCGTCGATCTTGGTGTGTGTCGTGGACTCCTTGAGCGCGGCGAGCTCGACGTCGTCCATGGGCTCGACGTGCTCTCGCGGCGCCGCCTGCGGCTCGCCGGAGGTGTCGCCGCTGAACCACATGATGCCGCCGAGGACGAGCAGTACCGCGAGAACACCCGCACCAGCGGAGATGAGAAGGAATTTCCAGCTACGCGCCGAGGAGCTATTCGTTGCGGGAGCGCTCGCGCCTTTGCTGGACTCGAACTCGTCGTTGCTCAAATTGCTGAAACCCTTTGTCTGCGTGGCTCCGGTGGGGATCGGTGCCTTCTGGCCGGGACATTAAAACCGTGTTGGATGGGAGCACAGTACACGCCCGCCGAACGCATCAAAACAGGGGGCCCGATGGGCGTGTCGCCTGCGTTTTTCTCGGTCCAATGGCCTACTTCCGTACGCCTTCCGTGCACAGCAGAGCTGCAAAACCACGCTATCGAGTGACAAAATTGTTGACGAGATTAACGGTCGGTGTGTGAAGCGTACACATCGCCGTTCTGCTAACCCTGAGTGAAAGTTCTGGGGATTTATCAGAACAGCAGAAAGGTGCCTCCACCGATTGGTGGAAGCACCTTTCCGTATAGGTAGTCGCCGTCCGGTTTAACCGGTCACCGGCAGCCCCGTCGTAACAGGAGTCGGCGGCGGTGGTGGCGGCGGCAGCGTCGTGGTCTCGGCGAACCCGCACGTGGCCGAACCGAGCGTGATCACCTCGGTGCCGCCACCGAGATCGATCTCCAGCCCGACCACGGTGAACGATCCGTCCTTGTTGCTGGTCTGCTTGTTGGCCGTGATCGTGACCAGCGGGTTCTCCGGCAGGATCGGCGTCTCGTTCTCCAGCGGCGGGATCGCCACCTGCTGACCAAGCAGTGCGACGTTCGCGATCTCGACGGATCCGCTCTTCTCGTCGCACGCCACCTTCACAAGCTCGATGCTGACCAGCGCGGGGGTCTCCGCTGTGGTGATGCTGGCGCAGAGCTGCTGCGGGTCGAGCTGCTCGACGATCTCGCTGGGCAACACCTCGCCGAGTGCGTCGGTGACCGGCTTGGCGGGGTTCTCCGCCTCGCACGCCGGTTGCAGGCCGCTCATGAGCTGTTGCAGCGGTTCGTTGAGCGCGGACAGCTGATCTGGCAGCTCGGCGCCGGGAGCGAGTGCGAGGTTGAGCAGCTCGGCCGACGCGGACGACTCGTCGGCGACGACCTTGGCCACCTCAAGCGAGACCAGCGGGTTCTCCGGCACCGTGAGCGCCGAGTTCTCCTGCCTGCTGCCGTCGGTGGACTCGACGTGCGGCGTCGGGTCGATGGGCACGGGGCCTTCCGCCGCGATGCCGTAGGCCGAGGACGGAACATACTCGATCGCCGTGCTGGGCGATGCGGCTCCAGCCGCGGTTCCGATGACAAGGGCGGCGACGGCCGTGACCGCACCCAGCGCGGTGGCTCCGGCGCCCGCCAGCGCACGAGGTCTCATAGGGTTGCCCTTCTGTTAGTGCTGATCCACCAGGACGAGCGTCCCGAGCGGAACTCGGGTGAGTTGGTTGAGCGCCTCCTGCGGGACCCGGATGCAGCCGTTGCTGCTCGCGGTCCCCAGGACGTCGGTGGTCGGCCAGGTGTGGATCGCCACCGTTCCGGGGCCTCCGCCGAAGCTGTCGAGCGTTTCGCTGTGAGCGCCGAGCGGGAGGATTATGGGGGAGTATGTCTGATTGGGGTCAACGATAGACCCGAGTATGAAGGTACGGCCGATTGGTGTGGGTGTGTCGGGTTTGCCGATTCCGATCGTCCAACTGTTCATCTCGCGTCCGTGGTAGAACAGCGCTAGCCGCATCGAGGACAGGTGGACGCGGATGAGGTACGGCGTGAGCGTGCGCTTCAGGTGTGCGCTGCGCAGCCAGCCGGTCGAGCCGTTGGGCTTGGACGGCAGCAGCACCCTGGTCCACTGATCACGCTGGTCGATGACGGGCAACCATGTCTCGCCGATCTGCTTCGGGCCTACCTTGCCGAACGCCCGCCCACCAGGGGAAACGCGCAAAGCGATGACCTTCGTGGGGCGCACGATCCAGCCCTTGGTGGCCTGCTGGGGGTTCGGGTCGGCCGGGGCGGCATCGAGCCTGGTATGAGTGGTTGACTCGACCAGCGAGCTGAGCTTGACCGGTTTGGTCGACGTGGCGTTGCTCGTTGGCCTGCCTGTGACCGGATCAGCGCCTGCCGAGAGCACAAGGACGGCGACGAGCCCGAGGGCGACAAGCAGCACCCCGGACAGCACGTAGGCGAGTCTCGTCGACGCACTGTCCCCCCGTGGCGTGCGCGGGATGTCCTGGTTTGTCACTAAAGCAGGCTTTCCTCATGTCAAGGCAGCGGTCATTACGACTAGACCGAGTTACGTCGTATATCCGTCGCAACGAGCGGAACGTTACAGCCCGATTGGAGTAGTGGCCACTCACTCCACCGTGTGATGAGCCTGGGTGGCGCGGGGTCACGACTCGCCGATTGCGGTGCGGTGCGCGCGGCGTCGGCAAAACCGCAGGTCAGTGGCGTGTCGCGGTCCGGTGGACGTCGGCGGTCGGCGGTATCGGCGTGAAAACGGAAATTCGCGAAATGAAAACTGCCCGAATTCGTGCGCATTCTTTGGGAATGTCACTCGATGGTGCGATGAGGTTTCGGACTAGGCCGTCTCATCCGATGAGGGCGCGGCCGAGCAGCACGAAGGCGCTGGTGATCGCGACGATGAGGACGGCGGGGCGCATCCAGGGCCCGTCGATGAACCGGCGCAGCGGAGTGGACAGCCAGAACCCGGCGACAAGGAACGGCAGCAGCAGGGCCGCGTGGAGCACGGGGTCGCCGTGCACCTGACCGGACAGCGCGAGCGCGCCGACGGAGGCCAGGGTGCCGACCGCGAAGTACACCGCCATCGTCGCGCGGATGGTGGGCCCGGCGGCGTGCTGGTAGAGCAGGGCGATCGGGGGACCGCCGATCGCGGCGGCGGTGCCGAAGGTGCCGCTGGCGACCCCCGCGACCAGCAGCGAGCGTGGCGTCGGGCTGGGCCGCCAGGTGAGCAGCGAGAGCCCGACACAGCTCAGCACGGCCAGCGCTACGGCGATGGCGAACGGGCCCTGCGGCAGCAGCGCCACGACCGCGACGCCGATGGCGATGCCGGGAAGCCTGCCAGCCATGGCCCAGCCGACACCCTTCCAGTCGGCGTGGTCATGCTCGCGCGCGGCGGCGAGCAGGGCGTGCACCGACGCGATGAGCAGCAACGGCACCGGCACCAGGCTCGGGTCGATGAGCGTGAGCAGTGGGGCGACGACCAGGTTCATGCCATAGCCGACGACGCCCTGCACGAGCGCGCCGAGCAACAGCACCAGCCCCGCGACCAGCAGCGTGACCGTCACGGGGCACCCCGCTGGCGTGCCTGTGCTGGCAGGCGCACCTCAATCGGTGCGGACGGACGCAGACACAGGCACGCCGTGCGGATCATGCGCGGAGCATGTTCCGCAGGACGTACTGCAGGATGCCGCCGTTGCGGTAGTAGTCGGCCTCGCCGGGCGTGTCGATGCGGACAACCGCGTCGAACTCCACCGTCTGGCCATCCTTGGTGGCGGTGACGTGCACCGTGCGCGGCGTCTCACCCTGGTTGAGCTGGGTGATGCCGGAGACGTCGAACGTCTCCGTGCCGTCCAGGCCGAGCGAGTCGGCGGACTCGCCGCCCGGGAACTGCAGCGGGATGACGCCCATGCCGATCAGGTTCGACCGGTGGATGCGCTCGAACGACTCGGTGATCACCGCACGGACGCCGAGCAGCGACGTGCCCTTGGCCGCCCAGTCACGCGAGGACCCGGAGCCGTACTCCTTGCCGCCGAGCACCACCAGCGGCGTGCCCTGGGCGGCGTAGTTCTGCGCCGCGTCGTAGATGAACGTCTGCGGCGCGCCCTCCTGGGTGAAGTCGCGGGTGTAGCCGCCCTGCACGCCACCCTCCGGGTCGACGAGCAGGTTGCGCAGCCGGATGTTGGCGAAAGTGCCCCGGATCATCACCTCGTGGTTACCCCGGCGGGAGCCGTAGGAGTTGAAGTCCTTGCGCTCGATGCCGTTGGCCATGAGGTACTGACCGGCGGGCGAGTCGGCCTTGATCGCACCGGCGGGGGAGATGTGGTCGGTGGTGACCGAGTCGCCCAGCTTGGCGAGCACCCGCGCGCCGGAGATGTCGGTGACGGGGTCCGGGTCCATCCGCATACCGTCGAAGTACGGGGGCTTGCGGACGTAGGTGGACTCCGAGTCCCACTCGAAGGTGGTGCCGGTCGGCGTGTGCAGCGACTTCCAGCGCTCGCCGCCGTCGAAGACGTCGGCGTAGTCCTTGGTGAACATCTCCTTGGTGATCGAGGAGTCGATGGTCTGCTGGATCTCCGCCGGGGTGGGCCAGATGTCGCGCAGGTAGACGTCGTTGCCGTCGGAATCGGTGCCCAGCGGCTGGTTCTCGAAGTCGAAGTCCATCGTCCCG
>WHUD01000015.1:53225-53503 GCA_009377385.1 Actinophytocola sp. | reverse complement strand
CCTGTGGATGGGCGCCTTCCTGAAGCCGAAGGAGTTCGACCGCAGGATGGAGTGGGTGACGGCGCTGTTCCCCCGGCTCTCGGAGCGGCGCAAGCAGCGAGCAGGCTCGATGTCCGGTGGTGAGCGGCAGATGCTCGCCATGGGCAGGGTGCTGATGGCAGAGCCGGAGATCCTGTTCCTCGACGAGCCGTCGGCCGGGCTCTCACCCGCGCTCCAGGACCAGGTGTTCGAGCAGATCAAGAAGATCAACGATACGGGCGTGTCGATCGTCATGGTCG
>WHUD01000015.1:18009-53215 GCA_009377385.1 Actinophytocola sp. | reverse complement strand
CCACGGCTACGTGCTCGACCAGGGCCGCAACGCCCATACGGGCACCGGGCACGAGCTGCTGCACGACCAGAAGGTGATCGAGACCTACCTGGGCACGCTCGCCAAGGTGGCCTGACAGACGCCGCACAACGGCCGGGACCGTCGACGTCGGTCCCGGCCGTTGTGCGGCGTGCGGGGGAGCGCCCCCACACACGACGGATGGGGCCGGCTCGTGCGGGCCGGCCCCATCCGTCGTGACAGTACGTCTTACTCGTCGAGCGTGCTGGTCTCCGTGCTGAGGATTTCGTGCTCACCCTTCTTGTTGAAGCCGTACACCTCGATCGACGCCTGGCCAGGCTCGCCAGCCTCGATGAAGTCGAGCGGACCGCTCTTGCCGTCGTAGTCGATGTCAGTGCCCTGTTCGATCAGCTTCTTGCACTCGTCGAAGTCGGTGCACTTCTCGCCATTCTTGGTGATGCCGTTGATCTCCGGCGCGAAGTCTGCCGCGTCGACGCTACCCGCCTGCTCGGCGGCCAGCGCGATGCTGACAACGCAGTCGTAGACCTGCGGCGCGAACTGCAACTCCTTCAGGTTAGGCTTGAACTCCTTCAGTGCGTCGGTGAATTCCTTGTTTCCCTCCGAGCCCGGAGCGGTGCCCTTCATGCCGGCGAGCTTGCCCGGCGCACCCTTGGAGACCAGGTTGGCCAGGTCCGGATTGTTAAGGCCGTCCGCGCCGTAAACGCCCTTCTGGTCAGGGCCGATGCCCGCCTCGATCATGCCCTGCAGGACCTGCGTGCCTTCCTCGAAGCCGATCACAACGGCCGCGTCGGCGTTGGCGTTCTTGACCTTCTGCACCACAGGCTCGAAGTTGGTCACCTTCGGGTCGTAGGTCTCCTTGAGCTCGACGGTGGCGCCGTTCTCCTCGAGTGCGGCCGCGGTCGCGTCCAATAGGCCCTTGCCGTAGTCGTCGGCGCGGGCGACGAGCGCGACGGTGCTGTGGCCGTCCCCGACGATCGTCTCGGCGAGAATCGGCCCCTGCAGCACATCGCTCGGCGCGGTGCGGAAGTAGAAGCCGCCGTCGTCGTAGTCGGTGAACGTCGGCGCGGTGTTCGAGCCGGAGCACTGCGCGACACCCGATCCGGTGATCTTGTCGATCATGGCAAGCGACATGCCAGACGCGGCCGCGCCGATCACGGCGCTGACGTCCTCCGCGAGCACCTGGTCGGCCGACTGCACGGCGATCGCTTCCTGGCCCGCCTCGTCGCGGCCAACAACAGGCGGAACGTCGTTGCCGAGTACGCCGCCCGCCTTGTTGATCTGCTGGATGGCGAACTCGGTCGCCGCGATCTGCGGGTCACCCAGGTACGCGAGCTGACCGGTCTCCGGCAGGACGTAGCCCAGCTTCAGCGTGCCGCCGCCGTCCCCGCCCTCGGTGCCGCCCCCGGTGTCGTCGTCAGACGCGCACGCGGCGAGCGCCAGGCTGGCCACGCCCGCGAGCGCGATGCCCTTCAAAAGGGACTTAGATCGAGCCATAGTTTGTCTCCTCGATACGCCTACGTGTAGTTCGACCGCGTAGGTCGTTCCACACGTTTGATGTGGCCTGGAACCTAGCGCACTGATTTCTCGGCGCAAGCGACAATGTGAAGCCGTTAGATAGCGTTGTGGCTTCGTGATCTGAATCGAGGCCAACTGGACTACTGAAGCCCTTTCGGGTGGCACGATCGTGGCGTAGCCAAGATCCGACTAGCGCGAGTATTCAGCCGCCAGACGGCGCATCGCGCACCACGCAGGTGAGCCGCGCGGTGCAGGAACGCTTGCCCGATTCGTCGGTAATGACGATCTCGGTGGTGATGGTGCCCCTGCCGACGTGCATCGGCTTCGCGACCCCGGTGACCGTGCCGCTGCGCACGCCCCTGTGGTGGGTGCAGGACAGCTCGAGGCCGAGTGCCAGCCTGCCCTCTCCCGTGTTGAGCGCGGCGCAGATCGAACCGATCGCCTCGGCGAGTACCGCGTTGGCCCCGCCGTGCAGCAGCCCGTACGGCTGCAGGTTGCCCTTCACCGGCATGGTCGCGACGACGCGCTGCGGAGTCGCCTCCGCGACCACCATCCCCACCTTGTCGTTGAGCTGCTGATCCGCGTAGGCGGGTTCGATGGTGTAGTCGGCGAGCAGGTTGCTCGCGGTCGGCTCGGTCAACTTCTGGCTCCTCCTCCAAGGGACACGCTCGTTAGAGTGTCGGTTCTCCACCCTAGACTCGCGGACGTGAGCCCTACCGAGAACACCAGCCCCAAGCCGCGCCTGCTCCTCATCGACGGTCACTCCATGGCCTACCGCGCCTTCTACGCCGTGCCTGCTGACCGCTTCCGCACCACGACGGGGCAGGTCACGAACGCAGTGTTCGGGTTCACGTCGATGCTGATCAACCTGCTGCGGGACGAGCAGCCGACGCACATCGCCGTCGCGTTCGACGTCTCGCGCAAGACGTTCCGGTCAGAGGCGTTCGCCGACTACAAGGCCACCCGCACCACCACCCCAGACGACTTCAAGGGCCAGGTCTCGCTGATCACCGACGTCCTCGAGGTGCTGAACATCCCTGTCCTGCAGAAGGAGAGCTACGAGGCCGACGACATCATCGCGACGCTGGCTACTCAGGCGCGCGAGCTGTCCTACGACGTGCTGATCTGTACCGGTGACAGGGACGCGCTGCAGCTGGTCTGCGACGAGGTCACGGTGCTGTACCCGCGCAAGGGTGTGTCCGATCTGATGCGCTTCGACCCTGCCGCCGTCGAGACCAAGTACGGGCTCTCGCCTGTGCAGTACCCGGACTTCGCCGCGCTGCGCGGTGACCCATCCGACAACCTGCCAGGGATCCCCGGCGTCGGTGAGAAGACCGCGACCAAGTGGATCGCGCAGTACGGCTCGCTCGGCGAGCTGGTCGACCGCGTCGATGAGGTCAAGGGCAAGGTCGGCGACGCGCTGCGCGCCCACATCGAGGGCGTGCTGCTCAACCGGCAGCTCACCGAGCTGGTACGCGACGTCGACCTGGAGTCCACCCCCGCCGACCTCGCGCTGCGCACCTGGGACCGCGACGCGGTGCACCGGCTGTTCGACGAGCTGGAGTTCCGGGTGCTGCGGGACCGGCTGTTCGAAAGCCTCAGCAGCGCAGAGCCGGAGGCCGACCATGGGTTCGACGTGCGCGGCGCCGCATTGGCGCCTGGCGCGCTCGCGGCGTGGCTCGCCGAGCACGCCAGGGGCGGTGAGCCGACGGCGTTCGCCGCGCGCACCACGGGCGCGTCGGTCACCTCCGACGTCCAGTCGCTCGCACTCGCCGCAGCGAACGGCGAGGGCTGCTACCTCGACGTCCCCCAGCTCGACCCCGCCGACGAGCAGGCGCTCGCCGACTGGCTCGCCGACGCGGACGTCGCCAAGGTCAGCCACGCCTGTAAGACGGCGCTGCACGCCTTCCGCGCGCGGGGCTGGTCGGTCGCGGGTCTGTCATCGGACACCGAGCTCGCGGCGTACCTGGTGCGGCCGGGACAGCGGTCGTTCTCGCTGGACGACCTGGTGCTGCGCTACCTCGGCAGGGAACTGCGCTCAGAAGATGACGGCGACGGCCAGCTCTCGCTGCTTGACGGCGGCGACGGCGAGGAGCAGCTGGTCGCGGCCGAGCTGCTCAAGGCGCGCGCCATCGCCGAGCTGGCGTCTGTGCTGCACGACGAGGTGGCCGGGATCGGCGCCACCAGCTTGCTTGACACCATGGAGATGCCGCTGTTCCTCGTCATCGACGAGCTGGAGTCGGCAGGCATCGCGGTCGACGTCGAGCAGCTCACCGCGCTGGAGGCGCACTATGGCGACCGGGTGAAGCGCGCCGCCGAGGAGGCGTACGCCGTCATCGGCAAGCAGATCAACCTCGGCTCACCGAAGCAGTTGCAGGCGGTGCTGTTCGACGAGCTGCAGATGCCCAAGACCAAGCGCACCAAGACCGGATACACCACCGACGCCGACGCGCTGCAGACGTTGTTCGAGAAGACCGAGCATCCGTTCTTGCAGCACCTGCTCGAGCACAGGGACGCGATGCGGCTCAAGGTCACCGTTGAGGGGCTGCTGCGCTCGGTCGGCGACGACGGGCGGATCCACACCACGCTGCAGCAGACCATCGCGGCCACCGGCAGGCTGTCGTCGACAGAGCCGAACCTGCAGAACATCCCGATCCGCACCGAGGAGGGCCGCCGGATCCGCGACGCCTTCGTCGTCGGCGACGGCTACGCCGAGCTGATGACCGCCGACTACAGCCAGATCGAGATGCGGATCATGGCGCACCTCTCGGAGGACGCCGAGCTGATCGAGGCGTTCCAGTCCGGGTTCGACTTCCACGCGGCCACGGCGGCGCGGGTGTTCGGCGTCGATCCCGGCGAGGTGTCCGGCGAGCAGCGCGCCAAGATCAAGGCGATGAACTACGGCCTGGCGTACGGGCTGTCGGCGTACGGGCTGTCGCAGCAGCTGCGGATCTCCACCGCGGAGGCGCGAGAGCTGATGGACGAGTACTTCGCCCGGTTCGGGGGAGTGCGCGACTACTTGCAGTCGGTCGTCGTCGAGGCGGGCAAGGTCGGCTACACCGAGACGATCTTCGGGCGGCGGCGGTACCTGCCCGATTTGGCCAGCGACAACCGGCAGCGCCGCGAGATGGCCGAGCGGATGGCGCTCAACGCGCCGATCCAGGGCAGCGCCGCCGACATCATCAAGGTGGCGATGCTCAACGTCCACAAGGCGCTCGCCGAGGAGCGCCTCCGCAGCCGGGTGCTGCTGCAGGTGCACGACGAGCTGGTGATCGAGGTGGCCGACGGCGAGCGGGACGTCCTCGAGTCGCTGGTCCGGAAGGAGATGGGCGCGGCGTACGAGCTGGCCGTGCCGCTCGAGGTGTCGGTCGGCTACGGCCGGTCGTGGAACGAGGCCGCACACTGAGCCCGCGCGGGCTACGGCTGCGGGAAGGCGACCGGCTGCCAGCGCACGCCCTTCGACGCGCGGAACCAGCGGTCCGGTTCCTGGGCCGAGCGCGCGACGTAGCCGCCCCTGGTCCATCGCGGCGAGACAACGGGCCGGTCGACGGTGCGTGCTTCGAACGTGCGGCCGTGGTCGGCGCTGCGGTAATGCCGCAGGCCGTCGCGAGCGATCAGGTACAGGACGTGTCGGGACGTGGCGATCGGGGCACCACTCACCCTGACCGGCGCGTCGGACGCCGTGGCGTCCCATGTCCGTTCCCAGCCGCCCCGGTCCGCACGGTGGAAGATGCCGACGAGTTCGTCAGTGCCCGCTGAGACCTCCGAGACGGCCACGGCATAGGCGTGCCCGGCTTGCGTGCTGGTCAGCATCACACGGTCCGCCGGGCCGTCGAGCGGGAGCGTTGTGACCGACCAGGTGCGTCCGGCGTCGTCGCTGACAGCCACGACCGGCCTGTCGGTGCCGGGCTCGCGGCCAGACACCCACCATCGGCCGTCGGGGCCTGGGACCGGCTCGGGTACGGGATCGTCGACGGCGGGCTCGGTCGCCAGCAGCGTGGGACGTCCCGAATCCGGTGGGATCACTACGAGCCGCGGGTCGCCACATGCGGACGACGTCCTGCCTTGTTCGGCGCAGTAGCGTTCCAGTACGGCGCCGTCCGGGATGGCCGCGAGCGTTCGTTTCGGCGTCGGCAGGACCACGTGCCAGCGACGTCCGCAGTCATCGCTGAACATCCGGTGCCCGGTGACCGGGCCGATGGCGACGTTGCAGCCGCCGAGCGCGACCACCTGCCGCCGGTAGTGATGCGACCGCACCTCGATGGCGGCGAACATCGGGAAGTCCCTGACGTGCCAGCGGTCGCCGTCCTCGGTGACAAACAGCTTCGGCCCGCATCGCTGGGTGTCGAGCGGCTGCGTGCACCGGCCCCAGAGTGCGAAGCCGTGTCCGTCGGACGCGAAGTCGACGTCGATGACCGACCCGGCGCGGGAGACCAGCTCAGGGCCTGCCAGCGGAGGCGGCGGCTCGAACCGGTCGATCGGGCGGTGCGGTGACGGGCCCAGCCGGGGCGCGATCACCACCACCGCGACGAGCACGACGGCGAGCAGCAGCAACCCTGCCAGTCGCTTCCTGCGATCAGCACGCGGTTGGTCGTCACTGAGGCCGATCATCGATGGTCACTTGATTCCAGGTTACGACCGTGACGATCCCTGGTGCGGCCGATCGGGCGACATTCCGGTAGGACGCGGGCGTCAGCGGCGGTACCGTTTCGTTATGCCATCACATCGAGCCTTGCTGCTCGGGGGCACCGGCATGCTTTCCGGAGTTGCCGGGTGGCTCGCGGGGCAGGGCTGGCATGTCGTTGTGCCAAGCAGGCGGTACTGCCCGATCCCGGTGAACGAAGCCCCCGGCGGGGTGTCCGCTGATCCGCCGCGTGGCAGGGTGCGGTGGGTCGAGGCGCGCTGGGAGCGGCCCGAACGGCTGGCGCAGGACGCCGGTCGCGCGCTGGGCGGCCCCGCCGACCTGCTGGTGTCGTGGGTGCACTCGGCGTTTCGGGTGTCCGTCCTCAACGCGGTGACCGGCCTGCTCGCCGAGGACGCGCCGGTGGTCGATGTCCACGGTGGTTCAGTGCCGCCAGGCGAGCCGGAGCCCGCGCTGTCCGGGCATCCGACGCAGCGGGTGGTGCTCGGCTACGTCCAGGAGGGCACCAGCACCCGGTGGCTCACCCACGCGGAGATCGTCGACGGCGTCCTGGTCGCCGTCCGCAGGGCGCTTACGGACCGTCCGCTCACCGAGCACCACGTCGGGGAGACCGTAATGCGTCCGGTGCACTGACGCGCGTTCAGCGCAGCAGCGCGGCTGGCTTGCACACCCACTTCGTCCAGAGCGGGCGGTAGCCCTTGCGCGGCCAGAACACCGTGGACAGCGGGTTGGCCAGGTCGTAGAACAGGAACGTGCCGCGCTCGGTGTCGGCGTCGAGCATCCGGTGCGCCGCGTCGACAAGTGCGCTGCCCACCCCGGTGCCGCGCGCTTCAGGCAACACCGACAGCGTCCCGATGTAGCCCCACTGTCCGGCGGGCAACCGGTGCTGGATCCATGTCCCCTCTGCGGCCCTGGCCACGCCGCAGTCGGCGGCGCCGACGGCGACACCGCCCGACTCGGCCAGCAGCACCCTCCCGCTGAAGTACACCGACCGCCGCATGCTCGTCGTGATCAGCTCGGCGGCGTTGTCCCGCATGGTGCCGCCGATGACCCGCAGCGAGTACCGCAGCTCGACGTCCTGCAGTGCGACGAGTTCGTCCAGATCGGACAGTGTCGCCCTTCGTACGGTGACGTCGTGGCTACCGGCACCGGAGGCCGCGCCTGGTGCGCGCACCGCGAGCACGCTCGTGGGCACGAACCCGTGCCGGAACAGCGCGGGAGCGACGTCGACGTCCCTGCTCGGCCAGTACAGCTCAACCGAGGTGTCGGCGTCGCGGGACTCCTCCGCGGCCACGTCGGTGTCGAACCAGCGGCGCAGCCCTTCGAGTGCGGCGGCCATGCCCGCCTCGCCGGTGTCGCCGAGCAGCGGCGTCGCCTCCCACACCACGCGCGGCATCCAGAGGCTCTGCACGGTGTCGGCGTCGTAGCGCGCGCGGTACACGCCGCAGCGCACCGGCGTGCCGTCCGGCAGCCGCGCCGTGACGGGCGGGTCCGACGGCGCGGCCGGCACCGGCAGTGCCGGGTCCAGTTCCGCCCACAGCCTGGCCTGGGCGTCGGCGAGGTGCTCCATTCAGTCTCTCCGGCAGCAGAAGATCGCCGTGCCGGGGAACAGCCTGCCGCGCAGCGGACTCCACTGCCCCCACACCCGGGTGTGCCCGTCCGGCCACTCCGGTTCGATCAGATCGTCCAGTGTGAACCCAGCGGCGCGCAGCGCGCGGACGTAGTCACCCAGCGTGTGGTGGTACTCGACATAACTCGCCGCGCCGGTCTCATCTACCTCGGCATACGGGGTGCGGTCGAGGTACGGCTGCGTGACGGTCAGTCCCGCAGGGCCGGGGTCGTCCGGAAAGATCCACCGCATCGGGTGAGTGACGGCGAAGACCCACCGGCCGCCGGGACGCAGCACCCGGTGTACCTCGCCGAACACGTCGGCCAGCGAGGCGACGAAGGGCACCGCGCCGAACGCGGAGCACGCGCTGTCGAAACTGCCGTCAGTCAACGGCAGTCGTTCGGCGTTTGCTCGCAGCAGCGCTGGGTGCAGGCCGGTGCGGGCGTTCGCGGCGACGGCGTGGCCGAGCATCCCCTGGGAGAGGTCAACGCCGACGACCCGCGCGCCGTGCTTGAGCAGCCACCGGGCGCAGGGTGCGGAGCCGCAGCCGACCTCGAGGACGTCCGTGCCGGTCACGTCGCCGAGCAGCCGCGCGGAGTCCTCGGTGAGCCCTTCCGGGCACCACACGAAGTCGTCATCGCCAAGGAAATCGCCGTGTTCGGCGTGGTAGGCGTCTGCGTCGGCGTCCCACCATGCGCTGTTGGCGGCCTCCGCTTCCGCCGATGCGACGGCGCGATGTGCGACCCGCGCCACACCTGCGTGGGTTGTTCCCGATTGCTGAGCTGTCACTGTCCTCCTGCTCGGGGTGGGACCCTGGTTTGTGCGCCTGCGAAACGGCCGCGTAGGATACCTCTAGCGCAGTGGGTTTGCGCTGCCTTGTGCCCAGTTAGATCCGCTGGGGTCTGGGTCGCGCACCGTTTGCGGTGATGTCTGCGACCATCTGAATCTGGACGCTCGCACTCTACCGCCTGGCTACCACTGCGCGTGCAAAACCGAGAAACGTGAAAGCCAACCCAACTACAATCCATTACCGGAGCCACCCACCTAATGTCCACCGACACCACCACCGCCCCGACTGCGACCGCGCAGCTCACTCAAGTCGCCGTCAACGACATCGGGTCGGAGGAAGACTTCCTCGCCGCTATCGACAAGACGATCAAGTACTTCAACGATGGCGATATCGTCGAAGGCACCATCGTCAAGGTCGATCGGGACGAGGTCCTGCTCGACATCGGCTACAAGACCGAGGGTGTTATCCCCTCGCGCGAACTGTCCATCAAGCACGATGTCGACCCGGCTGAGGTTGTCACCGTCGGCGACGAGGTGGAAGCGCTTGTTCTCCAGAAGGAGGACAAGGAAGGCCGCCTGATCCTCTCCAAGAAGCGCGCCCAGTACGAGCGCGCCTGGGGCACCATCGAGGAGCTCAAGGACAAGGACGAGCCCGTCTCCGGCACGGTCATCGAGGTCGTCAAGGGTGGTCTCATCCTCGACATCGGTCTCCGCGGCTTCCTGCCAGCCTCGCTGGTGGAGATGCGCCGCGTGCGCGACCTGCAGCCGTACGTCGGCCGTGAGCTCGAGGCCAAGATCATCGAGCTGGACAAGAACCGCAACAACGTGGTGCTGTCCCGGCGGGCCTACCTCGAGCAGACCCAGTCCGAGGTGCGCAGCGAGTTCCTCAACGCGCTGGCCAAGGGCCAGGTCCGCAAGGGCGTCGTCTCCTCCATCGTCAACTTCGGTGCGTTCGTCGACCTCGGCGGCGTTGACGGTCTCGTCCACGTCTCCGAGCTGTCCTGGAAGCACATCGACCACCCGAGCGAGGTCGTGCAGGTCGGCGACGAGGTCACCGTTGAGGTGCTCGACGTCGACATGGACCGCGAGCGCGTGTCGCTGTCGCTGAAGGCCACCCAGGAAGACCCGTGGCGCCAGTTCGCCCGCACCCACGCCATCGGCCAGATCGTGCCGGGCAAGGTCACCAAGCTGGTGCCGTTTGGTGCGTTCGTCCGCGTCGAGGACGGCATCGAGGGCCTGGTGCACATCTCAGAGCTCGCCGAGCGTCACGTCGAGCTGCCGGAGCAGGTCGTGCAGGTCAACGGCGAGGTCATGGTCAAGGTCATCGACATCGACCTCGAGCGCCGCCGCATCTCGCTGTCGCTGAAGCAGGCGAACGAAGGCTTCACCCCGGACGCCGAGTTCGATCCGACGCAGTACGGCATGGTTGCCGAGTACGACGAGCAGGGCAACTACATCTACCCCGAGGGCTTCGACCCCGACACGCAAGAGTGGCAGGACGGCTACGAGAAGCAGCGTGAGGAGTGGGAGAAGCAGTACGCCGAGGCTCACGTGCGCTACGAGAAGCACATGAAGCAGGTCACCGAGGCCATCAAGGCCAACGCCGAGGCGGCCGCCGCCGCCGGTGGCGCGCCGGACCCGGACCAGGGCGCGACCAAGGGTGAGCAGAACTACAGCAGCACCGGCTCGGCCGGTTCCAGCGGCACGCTCGCCAGCGACGCGCAGCTCGCCGCGCTGCGGGAGAAGCTCTCCGGCGGCCAGTAAGCCGCAGGCTTCCCGGAAGGCCCGTCACGCCGTGTGCGTGGCGGGCCTTCCGCTGTAGGGGCCAATTGGTCGCCCGAACGGGTCGTTACCAAAACGTTCGAGTGACACGCCGATCAGTTGCGGGTCTTGTGTCACATCCGTGCGTACCTTTCGGTAGCAGTAAATCGCCCACATGGAGGACCGATGCAAGCGAAGCACATCGGGAGGCACCGGCTCGGGACGCCGGGGCTTGTGCACTGCGTCGAACATCGTCCGGTGGCCGAGGCGCTCGCGGAGTTCCGGCGTAGCTGGTTCTCTGCGTTGCTGGTTCCTGCCAAGCACAGCCTTGCTGGGCTGCGCCGCAGGGCTCGCGCGAGTACTCCGCGCGAGCGCGTCTGGGCACCGGCCACGTCCGCGTAGCGCGGCCGCGCCGGCGTGTGGGGGCACGCGCCCGCAGCTGCTGAGCGTGACACGACTGGCACTCCCCGGTCGGCCCGCATTCGTGGGAACGCGAGTGCGGGCCACCGTGTGCCCGGCGCGTCGTTGAGGGCGGCGGCGCGGAACCACGCGGGGGCTGTTTGAATGGCGGCATGTTGCGCGTGGGTCTGACTGGGGGCATCGGGGCTGGCAAGTCGACCGTGGCGAGCAGGCTCGCCGAGCACGGCGCGCTGCTCATCGACGCCGATGCCATCGCGCGTGAGGTCGTCGAACCGGGCACGCCGGGGCTGGCAGCGATCGTCGCGGAGTTCGGCGACGGCGTGATCGCCGAGGACGGATCGCTGGACCGGCCCGCGATGGCTGAGCGCGTTTTCAATGACGACACGGCGCGTGCGCGGCTGAACGGCATCGTGCACCCGCTGGTCGGGGAACGCACTGCCGAACTCATCGCCGGTGCGGCCGACGACGCCATTGCCGTGCACGACGTGCCGTTGCTGGTGGAGAACGGCCTTGCGCCGTCGTATCACCTGGTGTTGATCGTGGACGCGCCCGTCGATGTTCGGGTGCGGCGCCTGGCCGACTCGCGGGGCATGCCTGAGCGCGAAGCCCGCGCCCGCATCGCGGCGCAGGCCGACGAGGCGCAGCGCCGCGCGGTGGCCGACGTCTGGCTGGACAACAGCGGTACGCAGGCCGACGTCGAGGCTGAGGTCGACGCACTGTGGTCGCAGCGGTTGGTGCCGTTCGAGGCGAACGTGCGGTCGCGGCGGCCCGCTGCTGGCTCGCTGTGTGGCGACTCGCTGGCTGCCGGCTCGGGGGCTGCCGGTGGCTCGCGGCTCGTGGCGCACGACCCGGCGTGGCAGGCGCAGGCCCAGCGGGCGCTGGACCGGATCCGGCTGGTGGCGGGGGAGCGGGCGGTGCGTGCGGACCACATCGGCGCGACCGCCGTCCAGGACCTACCCGCCCGCGACGTCCTCGACCTGCAGCTCACGGTGCGCTCGGCGCAGGACGTCGACGCGCTCGCCCCGGTGCTCACCGACGCCGGTTTCCCGCCCGCATGCGTCGTGTCCCCCGGTCCCGACGCTGTTTCCTCCCCTCCGGACGCTGTGTTGCACGGTGGCGCCGACCCGGGGCGGCCGGTGTCACTGTGGGTGCGGGTCGATGGGAGCGTGGCCGCTCGGCGTGCGTTGCTGCTGCGCGACTGGCTCCGTACGGACGCCGACGCCAGGGCGGAGTATGCCCGGATCAAGCGGGAGCACGGGGGTGCTCCGAGAACGGGGGACTCCGCAGGCGCCGCCAGCGCGACGCACACCACCGGGGAGACCGTCGGAGACACCACTGTAGATGCCGTCGACTACGCAGAGGCGAAACGCGGGTGGTTCGAGGACGTCACCGCCAAAGCCGAACGCTGGGGCGCCGAGATCGGCTGGACGGCGTGACACCCAGATAGCGCCTCACGCGCGACACAACACCTCGCCATGCAGCACCGCGAACCAGCCACCTGGCTCCTCCACCCAGGCGCGCCACGACGCTGACATCCGCTCCAGGTCGACGGGCGTGGCGACGCCGTAGCGTGCGGTGGCGTCCGCGAACCGCGACCGCATGACCCGCTCCGCCCAGAGCCCGCCCCACCAGGCGCGGGACTCCGGCGTGGCGTAGGTCCAGGTCGACGTCGTCGGGGTGACGTCGGTGAACCCGGCGTCCAGCGCCCAGGCCAGCAGACGTCGTCCGGCATCGGGCTCGCCGCCTTCCGCACGGGCGGTGCGCCGGTACGCCGTGCGCCACTCGGTCATCCCCGGCAGCTCCGGATACCAGGTCATCGCGGCGTAGTCGGCGTCCCGCGCCGCTACGACACCACACGGCGCGCAGACCCGGCGCATCTCCCGCAACGCCGCCACCGGATCGGCCACGTGCTGCAACACCTGGTGCGCGTGCACGACGTCGAAGCCGCCGTCGGCGAAGGGGAGCGCCATGACGTCGGCGCGCAGGAACCGGACGTTGCGCAGTCCCCGCTCCGCACACAGCCGGGTGGCGGCGTTCAGCGCTTCAGGTGAGGTCTCCACGGCCGTCACTGTCGCGACCAGCTCGGCCATGTCAGCGGTGATCGAGCCGGGGCCGCAGCCGACGTCCAGCACCGTCGTCCCGGCGCGCAGCTCCGGCAACAGGTAGGCGGCGGAATCCTGCACGGTGCGGGTGCGGTGGAACCGCAGCACCGACTCGTGATGCCCATGGACGTAGCCCGCCTCAGCCATCGGAGTCACCGCCTGCGCCACGACAGCTCGACACCCTGCGTCGCCAGCCAGCGGTGCAGGTCGTGGCCGTGCCGGGCCAGCGCGTCCACCGTGTGGAACGCCGTCTCCAGCGCGAACAGCGTGTCCGCGTCGTCGATGAGTCCAGCCTTGCTTGCCGCCACCAGTTCGTCCGCGTCCAGCACGGTGACGTCCTGGCCGGTGCGCAGCACGATGTCCAGGTACAGGTCGCGGGTGCGCCAGCGCCGCTTGCCGGGTTGGATGCGCACGACGTCCAGGTAGAAGTCCTGGTCACGCTCGTGGCCCTCGGAGAACCAGAAGTCGGTCACCCGCAGCCCCTGCTCCGGCAGTAGCCACGACTCGATGTAGTGGAACTGCCGCCTGCCCGGCGTTGGCCGTGCCATGTACAGCCCGAACGGCTCGACGCGGAACTCCTCGACGTCGCGCGAAATCTGCTTCGGGTCGGTGTTGGTCTGGGCGTCGAGATCGAAGACTTCGGCCTTGGGCGGATGCGCTGCCATGACGTTCATGGTGCCGGACCGGGCATGATGGTGTCGTGCTGTTTCCGAACGCGGTGCTGGAACGGATCGTCGCGGGCGAGGTGGACCTGGCGTTCCGGCGTTGGCGCAGGCCAGGCGCGGTGGCGGGCAGGACGCAGCGAACCGCGGCCGGAGTGATCGCCATCGACAGCGTCGAGGTCGTGCGGCTGCGCGACATCACCGCGACAGAGGCGCGCCGCGCGGGGTGGTCGACCCGCACGGAGCTGCTCGAGTTCCTGCGCAAGAAGCCAGAGGGCAGGATCTACCGCATCGGGCTGCACTACGCCAGTGCGGACGCCAGGGTACGGCTGCGCGAGCAGGCCGGGCTGTCGGCCAACGAGCTGACGGACATCGTGCACACGTTGTC
The DNA here is from genome assembly GCA_009377385.1 of Actinophytocola sp. GTDB lineage: Bacteria > Actinomycetota > Actinomycetes > Mycobacteriales > Pseudonocardiaceae > Haloechinothrix_A. Next base: position 39,309 of record WHUD01000015.1, on the reverse strand, counting down.
GGAGATGGACCGGAAGAGCAGGCGGGAGCCCTGGACCCGGCGGTACCTGGAGCTGATCGACGCGCGCCCTGCCGAGCTCGCGCTGGATCTCGCGCGCAGCGTTGGCAGGGAGCGGTTGCCGTTCAAGGCGGATGTGCGGCGGCTCAAGGAGCTGGGGCTTACCGAGAGTCTGCGCATCGGCTACCAGCTGTCACCTCGGGGGAGGGCGGTGCTGGAGCACCTGCGCGGTCCGTGAGCAGACTGTCGGTGGTCGCGCCTACGCTGGGGACGTGGCATTCGCAACCGAGCATCCCGTGCTGGCGCATTCCGAGTTCCGGCCGGTCACCGACATCCCGCGCACCGGCGGCCGCTTCGAGGTCGTCAGCGACTACGCGCCCGCAGGCGACCAGCCGGAGGCGATCGAGGACCTCGACCGCAGGCTCAAGGCGGGGGAGAAGGACGTCGTGCTGCTCGGCGCCACCGGCACCGGTAAATCGGCGACGACGGCGTGGCTGATCGAGCGTGTGCAGCGGCCCACGCTGGTGCTTGCGCCGAACAAGACCCTCGCCGCCCAGCTCGCGAACGAGCTGCGGGACTTCTTCCCGAACAACGCCGTCGAGTACTTCGTCAGCTACTACGACTATTACCAGCCAGAGGCGTACGTCCCGCAGACCGACACCTACATCGAGAAGGACTCGTCGATCAACGACGACGTCGAGCGGCTGCGGCACTCCGCCACGATGAACCTGCTCTCCCGGCGAGACGTCGTCGTGGTTGCCAGCGTGTCCTGCATCTATGGCCTGGGCACGCCGCAGTCCTACCTCGACCGGTCGTCCAAGCTGAGCGTGGGCGACGAGATCGACAGGGACGTCTTCCTGCGCGCGCTGGTCGACGTCCAGTACACCCGCAACGACCTGGCGTTCTCCCGGGGCACGTTCCGGGTGCGCGGCGACACCGTCGAGATCATCCCGGCCTACGAGGAGCTGGCCGTGCGGGTGGAGTTCTTCGGCGACGAGATCGACTCGCTGTACTACCTGCACCCGATGACCGGCGAGATCGTGCAGGAGCTCGACGAGGTGCGGATCTTCCCCGCGACGCACTACGTCGCCGGTCCCGAGCGGATGGAGAAGGCCATTCGCAACATCGAGGCCGAGCTCGAGGAGCGGCTCGCCGAGCTGGAGCGGCAGAACAAGCTGCTCGAAGCGCAGCGGCTGCGGATGCGCACGCAGTACGACGTCGAGATGATGCGCCAGGTCGGGTTCTGCTCCGGCATCGAGAACTACTCGCGCTTCATGGACGACCGGGCGGCCGGCACAGCGCCCGCGACGCTGCTGGACTACTTCCCCGAGGACTTCCTGCTGGTCATCGACGAGTCGCACGTGACGGTGCCGCAGATCGGCGGCATGTACGAGGGCGACATGTCCCGCAAGCGCACGCTGGTCGAGCACGGTTTCCGGCTGCCGAGCGCGCTGGACAACCGGCCGCTGCGCTGGGAGGAGTTCGCCGACCGCATCGGCCAGACGGTGTATCTGTCTGCCACCCCCGGCCCGTACGAGATCGGTCAGGCCGGTGGCGAGTTCGTGGAGCAGGTCATCCGCCCGACCGGGCTGGTCGACCCGAAGGTCGTGGTCAAGCCGACCAAGGGGCAGATCGACGACCTGGTGCACGAGATCCGCACCCGCGCAGAGGCCGACGAGCGGGTCCTGGTCACCACGCTGACCAAGAAGATGGCCGAAGACCTGACGGACTACCTGCTCGAGCTCGGCATTCGGGTGCGTTATCTCCACTCCGAAGTGGACACTCTGCGCCGTGTGGAGCTGTTGCGGCAGCTGCGTTCCGGCGACTTCGACGTGCTGGTCGGCATCAACCTGCTGCGCGAGGGGCTCGACCTGCCCGAGGTGTCGCTGGTGGCGATCCTGGATGCTGACAAGGAGGGCTTCCTTCGTAGTGGCACCAGCCTGATCCAGACGATCGGCCGCGCGGCGCGGAACGTCTCCGGTGAGGTGCACATGTACGCCGACACCGTCACCGACTCGATGCAGTACGCCATCGACGAGACCAACCGCAGGCGCGCGAAGCAGATCGCCTACAACGAGGAGCGCGGCATCGATCCGCAGCCGCTGCGGAAGAAGATCGCCGACATCCTCGACCGGGTCTACACCGAGGCGGACGATTCCGAGGAGGCCGTCGAGGTCGGCGGGTCGGGGCGGAACGTCTCGCGCGGCAAGCAGCCGGAGCAGGGCGGTGGTGTCCGCAGCTCGGGTGTGCTGACGAACCAGGATGTGTCGACGATGCCCCGCGCGGAGCTGGCGGACCTGATCGCGCAGATGACCGACCAGATGATGCAGGCCGCCAGGGACCTCCAGTTCGAGCTTGCGGCCCGGCTCCGCGACGAGATTGCCGACCTGAAGCGCGAACTCCGGGGCATGGACGCCGCCGGCGTGGAGTAGCCGCGCGCCAGCGTGCGCTGGGTGCCTGCGTGCGCTTGCTGCGTCGTGTCCCCCGTTCCGGACGCCGTGTTCGACACCGGCGACGCCGTGTGCCACGTTTCCGACCGCGAGTTCTGTGCCCGGATGACCCAGACGAGGCGACTCGCGTTCCCGTGACCGGGAACTCGTGCCCCATAACGCGGGACTCGCGCCGCTGACGGTGCAACTCGCGGGGCCGGATGGTGCGACTCGTGCCGCTGACGGTGCAACTCGCGGGGCCGGATGGTGCGACTCGCGGCGGGTGTTAGCTGGTGACGTCTTTCCGCGCGAAGACTCGTGCCGCCAGGATCCCGAACACCGTGGCGAAGCAGAGCGACGTGAACGCGCCGGTGGCCATGGCGGACCAGTCGACCTCGGCGGCGAGCAGGTCCGTCCACGCGGTCGAATGGTGCGTCGGCAGCACGGTGCGCAGATCCCCGAGCGCGGTGATCTGGTCCAGCATCAGCGAGATGATCGTCGCCAGCACCGCGCCACCAACCGCCCCGAGCGGCGCGTCGGTCGACACGCTGAGGAACATCGCCACGCCCGCGACCCAGCTCAACTGCACCACGATGTAGACAACCGCGAGCAGCAGGTTCACCACGCTGATGCCGAACGACGCCGACTCGCCGGTCGGGCTGATCGCGGCGTCCGCGCCGTACCAGATCACCCCCGCGAGCAGCGCGACGCCGGGCAGCACGGTCAGCGCAAGCACCGACAGCGCACCCGCGACCAACGCCTTCTGCCGCAGCAGCCGCAGCCGGGGGATCGGGATCGCCAGCAGGTACTTCAGGCTCGACCACGACGCCTCACTCGCCACGGTGTCGCCGAAGAACAGCGCCACGATCATCGGCAGCAGAAACGACCCGGACACCAGCAGCGTCACCACGACGAAGTTCGGCGCGCTGACCGTCGCCAGGTCGATGAACCCGCCCGACTCCCGTTCCGGACTGTCACTGCCCAGCTCGAACGCGAGCACCAGCAGCATCGGAATCGTCACCGCGAGCCCGAGCACCAGGTGCGTCCGGCGACGGCGGAACTGACGGCGCGACTCCACGCCGAACGGGAGCGTGCGCCGTGCCTGGTAGCCCGTCACAGCACCGGACGGCGTCGAGGCGGCGTGCTCGTGCTCGGCGGCGCTGCTGAACTCCACCAACGCCGCCGGATCGGTGTGCACGCCGTGATCGACACGCGGCGCCCTCGCCTCGCCAGCGCCTGAGCCGCCGGTCTCGTCGTCCGCGCTCATTGCTCCTGTCCTTCCGCCGTGACCAGCCGCAGGAACGCATCCTCAAGCCGTCGCCGTGGCCCTGCCCTTTCCACCGCGACCCCGGCCGCCACCAGCGCCGACACCGCCGTGGACCGGGGCAGGCCGTCCAGGTCAGCGTGCACCGTGTCGCCGTCAGCGCGCACCGCCGAGACGCCATCGACGTCGCTGAGCGCGGCGACCGCGTCGTCCGGTTTGTCGACGACGAAGCTCGCCTCGCCGCCCGCCGCGACAATCTCGCCGACCGCACCGTCCGCGACCAGTTCGCCCCGGTGCATCACCACAACGTGGGTCGACGTCTGCTCCACCTCGGCGAGCAGGTGACTGGACACCAACACGGTGCGTCCCGTCGCCGCGTAGCGCCGCAGCACCTCACGCATCTGGTGGATCTGTGGCGGGTCGAGCCCGTTGGCGGGTTCATCGAGCACCAGCAGTTCCGGCAGCCCGAGCATCGCCTGCGCGATCGCGAGCCGCTGTCGCATGCCCTGGCTGTACGTGCCGACCTTGCGGTGCACCGCGTCGCCGAGCCCCGCGATCTCCAGCGCCTCGGCGACGTGCGCCTTGTCGGCAGGACGTCCGGTGGACTCCCAGTACAGCCGCAGGTTCGCCGCACCGGACACGTGTGGCAGAAAGCCGGGGCCTTCCACGAACGAGCCGATCCGCGACAGCACCGGCGCGCCGGGCCGCACGCGATGCCCGAACACCCGCATCTCGCCCGACGTCGGCGTGACCAGGCCCATCAGCATCCGCAGGGTGGTCGTCTTGCCGGCGCCGTTCGGCCCAAGCAACCCCAGCACCTGGCCGCGCTCGGCACGGAACGACAGACCCGACACCGCCGTGATGTCGCCCGGATACGACTTCGTGAGCCCCGTGATGTCCAGCGGGACGTCGGCCAGTGTCTCGTCCACGCCGTCCGCCCGCCTGCGGCGCAAGGCTGTCACCGCCACCAGCGCGGAGACCAGCAGTGCGAGCCCACCGATGCCCGCCAACTGCCACACCGGCCAGCCCGACGTCGTCGCCGTGCCGGACACCTCGGGCACTGCCAGCTCACCCGAACCGGCGAGCGCGATCCGGTAGGCGGCCGGTGTCGTCGCGTTGGTGTACGCCCGATCGGTTGTCGCCACCACCAGCTCCAGCCGGTGCCCCGGCGCGACGGGTCGCACGATCGGCGGAAGGCTCACCGTGACCTCCGCGGTCTCGCCGACCCGCAGGTCCGGGATGCGCACCGGCGACACCGCGTTGCCAGGCAGGGTGCGCTGCCCGGTGGGTCCGACGTCGTAGAGCTTGACGAAGAGCGGTCCGGTGGCCTCGGTGTCGCGGGCGCCGCCGGACCACGGCTGTGGCGTGACCCGCAGCCGCACCGTCGACGTCCCGGTGACCAGCAGTTGCTCCTCGAACTCGCGCGAACCGAACCGTGCGGCTTGGCCGGGCAGGTCGATGCCGAGCAGCCCGCTCTGCAACGACGAGCCTGTCAGTCCGGCGAAGCCGGGGATGCCGCTGACGGCGGCAGGCGTCCCGCCCGGCGGGTTGATCACCACCTGGTCCGGCCCGCTGAGCCGCACCGAGTCCTGGTTGACATTGGGGACATCCCGGTCGAGGCCCGGATACCGGTCGGCGGTGAGCACCCGCACCGACGGTGCACGGGTCGCCTGGAACGTGCCCTGAACGTCGTAACGGAACGCGGGCAGCGGGTTGTCCTGCGGCGGCTGCGGCCCGCCAAGCTGGAACGCCAGCCAGTCCGCCATCGCGCCGCGCAACGTCGGCCCCGGGCCACCGCCGTCGTGCCCGCCCGCGTACCAGACGACCTGCACATCGCCGCCCGCGTCGTGGATGTCGCGGGCGTTGGCGTCGGCCTGGTCGAGGCCGAACAGCGTGTCGTTCTCGCCTTGCACCAACAGGGTGGGTACTTCGATTTGGTCAGTCACCGATGCTGGTGACACCCGCTCCAGCAGCGCACGGGTGCTCGCGGACGCCTCGCCGTCGCGCACCAGATCGGTGTAGGCCGCGCAGATCTGCGGGGCGAACCTCCCACACGGTTGCGCGACCGGCGTTGAGCCAAGGGCGCCCTGGACGTCGGGTGTGGCTGGCGTGGGCGGACCCGCCGCGGCGACGTCGTCTTCCTCGGTACCCGCCTCTGGCGCATCGGTCGGCGCGCCGAGGCCATCCGCGCCGAGGCCGCCGGAGAACAGCACGCCTGCCCAGCCCTCCTTGAACACGCCGTCGGCGTTGGCGAGCATCCGCGCTGGTGAGCGTGGCACGAACGGCTGTCGTCGCGCGGTGTTCGGCAGCAGGGACTGCGCGAGGTCGTGGTAGGTCATCACCGGCGCGGCGGCGTCCACGCGGTCGTCGGTGCCCGCGAGCAGCAGCGCGAGCGCGCCCGCGTAGGACGCCCCGGTGACGGCGACGCGCGGATCGTTGTCGGTGTCGCGTTGTACGGTCGGTTGCGCGGCGAGGTAGTCGAGCAGTTCGCTGGCGTCGGCGACTTCGGCGTCCGGGTCGTTGAGCGAGATCATGCCGGTGCTGCTGCCGAACCCGCGTGCGGTGTAGGCGAGCACCACGAACCCGCGTTCGGCCAGCTCCTGGGCGTCGCGTGCGACGCTGTTTTTGCTGCCGCCGAAGCCGTGGGGGAGCAGGATCGCGGGCGCTGGCGTCTCGCGGGCGGTCTCGGGCACGTACAGTGTCGTGTCTAGTCGTTCCCGCGACGGCGCTCCCGGCACGGTCGGGACCTCGATGAACTCCTCGTGGGTCATCACGGCTGGCGCGTCGTCCCCTGACGTGGTGAATACCACGATCAGCGCACCGAGGACGGCGACGGCCAGCGCGACGGCGGTGAGTTTGCGGCCATGCGTGGCGACCCGGAGCAGGGGACGCGGGACGAGTCGGGGCACGAACGCGACCGTATGCGACGGCCGCTGAGAAGGTCTCAGCAGACCCAAGATCGATACCCAATTCGTGCCGTAACGGTGATACCGGGTACGTTCTATAGCGCAGGAAACGAACAGCCGTCACTATGGTGGCTGTACGTGGAGGGGAGTATTCCCTCGCGGTGGTGTCGTCAGCACGGTGTGCCTCTCACGGGAGCGGACCCGGCACCGTCGGCCAACGCTTCGGCGCTGGTGGAAGAGACCTCCGGCGAAGTGGCTCAGTAAACCGCTCACCGGAGGCTAATTCTTCATGACCGTCCCACTCTGGCTGTGGCTGGCGACCGTTGGCGGGCTTCTCGCGCTCATCGCGCTTGACCTCGTGATCGTCGACCGGAAACCGCACGAAGTCACCACCGGCGAGGCAGCCCGGTGGGTTGCGTTCTACATCGCATGCGCCGTCGTGTTCGGCGTCGGTGTCTGGTATTTCGCCGGGCACGACCCCGGCGTCGAGTTCTTCACCGGCTACATCACCGAGTACTCACTCAGCGTCGACAACCTGTTCATCTTCATGCTGATCATGACATCGTTCCGGGTGCCTGGCGTCCACCAGCACCGGGTGCTGCTGATCGGCATCCTGCTCGCGCTGATCATGCGCGGTGTGTTCATCGCGGTCGGCGCCGCCCTGATCGCGAAGTTCGTCTGGGTGTTCTTCCTGTTCGGCGCCATCCTGATCTGGACGGCGATCTCCATGCTGCGCGAGGGCGAGCAGGACGAGTACCACGAGAACGCACTTGTCCGGCGGCTGCGGAAGGTCTTTCCCGTCACAGACGACTACGTCGGACACAAGATGATGGTCAAGCGTGACGGTAAGCGCTGGGTCACGCCGATGTTCGTCGTGATCGTCGCGATCGGCAGTGCCGACCTGCTGTTCGCCGTCGACTCCATCCCGGCGATCTTCGGCATCACGCAGGAGGCGTTCCTGGTGTTCACCGCGAACGCCTTCGCGCTGATGGGGTTGCGGCAGCTGTACTTCCTGATCGGCGGTCTCGTCGACAAGCTCGTGTACCTGTCGTACGGCCTCGCCGCCATCCTCAGCTTCATCGGCGTCAAGTTGGTGCTGCACGCGACGCACGACTACGGCTGGACCCCGCCAGAGTGGGAGATCAACAACTGGGTCTCGCTCGGCGTGATCGCCACCGTGCTGGTGCTGACGACGGTGGCGAGCCTGCTCAAGTCCCGCCGCGACCGCAAGCGCGAACTGGAGCCCGTGCACCAGTCGTCGTGAGGTCTCGGTACGCCGCCTCACCCAAGCAGCAGGTAGCTCAGCTCGTCGCAGATCCGCGTCAGCGGGAGGTCGAGACCGGGGTGGTTCAGCGGCAGCAGGACGTCGGGCTCATCGGGCAGCGCCGCGCGGGCTGGCGGGTCCCACAGGCACAGCGCGGGCTCGCCGGAGTCCATCGACGAGCGGTACCAGACGCCGTCGAGCTGCGGATGTGCCGTGCGGATCACCCTGGCCCAGCGCTGCGTCATCTTCTTCGGACCGCTGGAGATCTCCTGCGACGCGCCTGCCCGCGTTGGCCACAGCCCGGACAGGTCCAGCAGCCGCAGCGTGCGGGCGGGCCGGAGCGCAATGAGGTGCGGCGAGCGGGTGGTGCGGTCGACAGCGGACGTCGTCTGGAACACCTCGGCGACGCTGGTGCGCACGGACAGTGCGAAGTACAGGACGCCCGCCTGCTCGTCGGTCACGGGCGAGCCGTCCGGCGCTGGGTGTTGCGGATCGAACCGGCCGTGCGGCAACGGCCCCTCGTAGCGGAACGAGTTCCACCGCTGCGGGTGGTTGCCGAGCGCGGTGAAGATCCGCACCAGCCGGGTCGCCGGGTGCACCGCGACGACGTCTTCCTCTGGTCGCAGGGCATCGGCCAGCTCGGACGCCGACGGCGGGGGAGGGAGTCGTGCCATACGGACCGGGGCGCGGTCAGGCTGCCGTGCCAACGGTGGACGCCAGTTCCGCGACCACATGCGGGTCGCCGTGGGCGAGCAGCCACTGCCTCGGGGTGACCGCACGGCCGTCGATCTCAAGGTCGGGCTGCGGCGTGTTCATGAACGCGGCGATCATCAGCGGCGGCTGGTCCTCCGGCAGCGCGGGCAGCACGACGTCCAGCCCAGGCAGTGCGGCCCTGCCGCTGAACTGCCATGCTGGCAGCTGCCAACCGTTGTCCTTCCAGCCGGTGAGCTTGCCCTCCATGAGCCGGTGCCGCACGCGGCTGGTGTCGATGCCGAGCAGCCGCGCGGTGTCGGCGACCGAGTAGGACGAGTCGGCGAACACCGCCCGCGCGGCGACGGTGCTCGCCCTCGGGTCGGACTCCCGCTCGTCGTACGCCGACAGGTCGAGTCCGACGTCGGTGAGCACCTGCCGTTGCGCGGGCGAGAAGTAGTCTGCCGGGTTCGGCTGCGGCGGCGAGACCTTGCGCGCCGCGTCGGCGACCAGGCGCAGGAACTTGCTCGGGTCGATCTTCAACCCGGCCTCGGCGAGTACCGATTCCAATCCCGCAGTCATGACACCGATACTAGCACGAGCGTGCGCTTTCGTGCGCTACTCGCGCAGCGAGCTGCCCCTGACGACGAACTCCGGGCTCAGCTCGATGTGCTTCGGCGTGTCGGTCTCACCGACCAGCCGGGCGACGATGTGCCGCGCCGCCGCCGCGCCGATCTCGTACGCGGGCTGGCTGACCACAGACAGCGCGGGCCGCACCGCTGTCGCCCACGCGGCGATGTCGAACGCGACGACGCCGACGTCCGCGCCGAGGCTCAGCCCGCGTTCGGATATCGCGCTGAGCGCGTCCGGGACGAGCTGCGGCGACGCGATGAGCAGGCCGTCGGCCGACACTGGGGGCGCGAGCAGCTCCTTGACGACGTCGTGGGCGGCGTCGTCGCGCGGACAGGCGTGGCGCACCAACCGCTCGTCGACAGCCTGCCCCAGCGCGTCCCGGTACCCGGCGAGCCGCTGCTGGTCGGGATAGCCGTCCGCGCGGCAGCCGAGGAAGCCGATCCGGCGATAGCCAGCGTCCAGCAGTTGGGTCGTGGCCTTGGCCGCCGCCGCCCTGGTGTCGACGAGGACACGATCGCTGCGCGGCTCGTCCAGCGGCCGGTCAATCGCGACGACGATCGCGCCGTGGTCCAGCAGCTTGCCGACGTCGGTGGTCGCGCTGGTCGGCGCGATCGCAACGCCCGCGACGCGCTCCTGCAGCGCGACGTCGAGGTACGAACGTTCCTTGGCGGGGTCGTCGTCGGTGTCGCAGAGCACGATCGAGTAGCCACGGTCGCGGGCGGTGTCCTCGAGCCCCCGCGCGAGCGAGGCGAAGAACGGGTCGCCGATGTCGGTCACGACGAGCGTGAGCGTGTCGGTGGTCTTGCGGCGCAGGTTGCGGGCAGGTCCGTGCGGCCGGTACCCGAGTTCTTCCGCCGCGGCACGGACCCGCTTGGCGAGCTCGGGATCGACCGTGGACTTCCCGTTCAGCGCGCGCGAAACCGTCGCCGTCGACACGTTCGCCCGCGCCGCCACGTCGCCGATGGTCGGCATCGTGAGCGTCCTTTCTGCCTCCGTTAGCTTCGCACTACTAACGGCACGCGAGCGCCAGTGTCACGGAGACGCCGAGCACGGTATCACCCACATGGACCACATTAGCCGCTATCCGGGGTCCGCGCGGTGGTCTTCGGGGCCCTCCTCACTCACGCTGTGAGGGGCATGAGGAGGAGGTCGCCATGGCAAGGCTCGTCGGGGCGATGGCGCGCGCGGCCGGAGCCGGTGTGGCAGTAGTCACACTGGTGGTCGCCGGGTTGTCGATGGCGCACGCGGAGCCGGAACAACCAGCCATCGTGGGTGGTCAGGACGCCGATATCGACGACTACCCGTTCGCGGTGGCACTGCGGTTCGCCTCGAGCGGCGAGCAGTTCTGCGGCGGGACGCTTGTCGCGTCGGACAAGGTCGTCACGGCGGCGCACTGCACCGTGTCGCAGCAGCCGGGTGATCTCACGGTCGTGTCCGGCAGGACGGAGCTGAGTTCGGACGAGGGAACCGAGTCCGAGGTCACCGACATCTGGGTGCACCCGAACAACGGCACCGACGGCGCGAACTACGACGTCGCCGTGCTGACGCTGGCCGATCCGGTTGAGCAGCAGGTCGCCGATCTCGCCGAGCCGGACGACCCGGCGTACAAGCCGAAAACCAAGGCGACCGTACTCGGCTGGGGCGACACCTCGGAGGGTGGCCAGTCCACCGACCACCTGCAGCAGGTCGAGGTGCCGATCACGACGGACGAGTACTGCTCGGATGCCTACGGCGCCGAATACCGCAAGACGGGCATGGTCTGCGCCGGGCTGCGGGAGGGCGGCAAGGACGCCTGCCAGGGCGACTCCGGCGGGCCGCTCGTCGTCGGGACGAGGCTGATCGGCGTCGTCTCGTGGGGCGAGGGCTGCGCCCGGCCAGGCAAACCTGGCGTCTACGCCAAGGTCGGCGCGTTCTCCGACGAGCTGTCCAGGCAGATCGGCGATCCGAACGAACCGGAACCGACGACGACCACGACGTCGACAACGGAGGAACCGGCGCCGCAGCCGCAGCCAGCGCCAACGACCACGTCGGAGTCCACCCAGGAGCCCGCGCCGCAGCCGCAGCCTGCGCCAACGACCACGTCGGAGTCCACCCAGGAGCCCGCGCCACAGCCGCAGCCTGCGCCAACCACTACGCCGTCGCAGCCCTGACCGCACGCCGGTAGCCTCGGACGTGATGGGGCTCGTTGACAGCGACGACATCGCGGCGGCGGCCGTGCGGATCGAGCCGTACGTGCTGCGCACGCCGCTGCTCGACTCAGAACGGCTCTCGGACGAACTCGGCTGCCGCGTGCTGGTCAAGGCGGAGAACCTGCAGCACACCGGCAGCTTCAAACCCCGTGGCGCATGCAACGCGCTGCTGTCCTGGCGGGAACAGGGCGAGCTGCCGGAGCGCGTGGTGAGCTTCTCGGCTGGCAACCACGCCGCAGCGGTCGCGTTCGCGGGCAGGCAGCTCGGGGTCACCGTGACGGTCAGCATGCCGGAGTCGGCGCAGGAATCCAAAGTGGACAACGTGCGCCACTACGGCGGCGAGGTCGTGCCGACGACCGACCTGATGGGCACCTGCGAGGAACTGGCGCGGAAGTACGACTGCCCCGCGCTGTACCCGTTCGACCTGCCCGAGGTGATGGCGGGCCAGGGCACCATCGGCCGCGAGATCCTCGCCGATGTAGAGCCAGACCTCGTGCTCGTCCCGGTCGGCGGCGGTGGCCTCGTCGGCGGCATCGCGACGGCGATCAAGGCCGCCGCGCCCGACTGCCGCGTGGTCGGCGTCGAACCCGCGTTGTCCAACGCCGTGGAGCAGGCCCTCGCGGCGGGCGAGGTGGTGCGGCTGCCCCACGGCGTTCCGACGATCGCCGACGGTCTCGCGGCGCCGTTCGCGGGGGAGCACACGCTCGCCCAGGTGCGGCGCTACGTCGACGACGTCGTCAGCGTGGCCGAGGACGACATCGCCGCGGCGTGGCCCGACATGATCACCGCGACGAAACTGCTGCTTGAGCCGTCCGCCGTCGTCGGGCTCGCCGCGCTGCGCGCCGGGGCGGTCACGGCACCGAGGGGCGGCACCGTGGTGCTGGTCGCCTCCGGCGGCAACGCCGCGCCACCAAGGGACTGAGCGCTACTTGCCGAACACCGTGGCGGGGAACGCGCCCGCCGCGACCACCGTGCGGCTCAGCGTCTTGCCGATCTCGCGCAGCCGCAGGCATTTCTCCTCGCCGAGGTGGGTGTAGGGCGCGGTGGCCGCCGTGTCGGTTGCGGCCTCGATGCGCTCCCGCAGTGCGACGCCGTCCGCGGTCAGCTCGCCGTCGGCGTCCAGGATGCCCTGCTCGCGCAGCCGTTCCACCCCGGCCGACCACTGCTCATCTGACCAGCCACGGGTGGTCTTCGCGGCGGTCGCGGTGAACCCCTTGCCGGTGGCGCTGTGTGTGATCAGCGCGGCGAGGCCGTCGACGTCCTGCGTCGTGAGCGCGGCGATGTGGCCGTCGCCCCTGAACTCCCGCAGCAGCGTGATCGCGTGCCACAGCACCAGATGCGGCTGCTCCGGCCAGTCAACCTCGGCGTGCGCGGCGTACAGTGGCCTGCCCTGCGGGGTGCAGCCGGTCGTGGCCTCCCGCGCCAGCTCCGCCGCTTCCGCGACCTCCGGCGAGTCGACGGCGTCACCGAGCAGCCTGCGCAGCGCGGGGTCGGCGACCTCAAACCGGGCGGCGAGGATCGTCTCAGGCGACGCGAGCCCCCACGCCTTCGGGATGTGGCGGGCGACCAGGTCGGGGTTGAAGTTGTAGAACGTCGCGGTGACCATCGCGGCGCCGACCTTGCCCATCGGGGCCGACCGGCTCGCGAAGTAGGTCATCCTGCCGGGCTTCAGGCCGATCCCGGCGAGTTTCTCGTCGGCTTCCGGCGCGAAGTAGACCAGCGAGTGGAGGGAATCGAGGGCGCGGTGGCATTTCGCGGCGAGCTCGGCCGCGTTCGCATCAGACATGCCGGCAGGATACCCACGAGTAGGTAGCAGTGGAGGTCCCGCGCTGCCGCCGGGCGGGGTAGCGGGGCGTTCGCGCGGGAACTCCACTGACCCCCAGACCGACGAGTGGAGGGATCCCGCTGCACAGCGGGAGGGGCTGCGGGATCCCTCCACTCGGCCCGCGCCTCGCCATCACGTCGCTGCCACGTGGTCCCGCACCTGCCGCGAGACGGTGTCGTCGCTGAGGAACTCGCTGTGCCCGATGCAGGCCGTGTGCGTGTTGGTCGCGCCCTTGAGCACGGTGCTGTCGTCCGGGTTGATCACACTGTCGCAGGACGACCACCAGGTGCCGTAGTCGACAGCTCCCGGCGTCTCGTCACCGGAGTTGAGGGTGCTGAGGAAGTTCGAGCCGGGGCGCATGTCGTAGCACGACGTCGTCCAGCAGCCGTACGCGGTGTTGGTGCCGTGGTTCGGGCCCGCAAGAGACACCCAGTCGTCGACGTAGGACGAGCCGCCGAGGAACTTCACGTACCAGCGGGTGTTGAGCCCGCCCATGGAGTGCGTGACGACGTCGACCTGCGCGGCGCCCGTCGCGGCACGCACCTGGTCGACGTAGTTGGCGAACTCGTTCGCGGTGGTCTTGTTGGACTGGCTGGAGTTGTAGTCCCAGGCGTACAACTCGCTTGCGGCGTATCCGGCGGCCTTGAAGTCGGCGACCATCTCGTTCCAGGTGGCGCTGCTGCTCGACCAGCCGTGCACGAAGACGACCGGGTTGCGATCGGCGGCAGCGGCGGCGGGGGCGGCGAACAGGGACGCGAGGCTGAGCGTGGCGATGGACAACAGCAGGAGGAGACGTCGTGTGGGGACACGCAGGGTCATCATGGTCCTCTCGGCTGTGACGAGTGGGGTGGCTCACAGCATGGCGTGATCCGGTGGCGACGTCTCTGCGCCAGGGAGCCAAGATCTGGCCAGCGAATGTTGTGATCCGCCACAATATGGCGCCGTGCGGACTGAGACGTGGCCCACGGCGGTCGTCGACCGGCTGTTGACCGAACTGCCAGAGCTGAGCGCTCGGATCGTCGCGCGACTGGCGCGGGACGTGCCGTCGTTTCAGATGCTGCCGGACGACGTGCTGCAGATGGAGATCCGTCCTTCGGTGGACGAGAACCTCACGATGGTTTTCCAGGCGCTGCGGGACAGCAGCGAGTTCAGCCTGGAACGCCTCGGCGACCCGCTGCGGCGGGTGATGTATCGCATCGAGGAGAATCTGTCGTTCGTTGACGTGCTGCAGGCGTACTTCATCGGGTCCCGCATGGCGTGGGACTGGGTGCTCGACAACGCCAGCGCGCACGACCAGGTGGCGCTGCACGAGCTGGTCGCGCCGATGACGAAGCAGATGGAGCGGATGTTCGTCACGGCGGCGCGGGTCTTCTTCGATGAGCAGGAGCAGCTGCACAGCGAGGTCGGGCAAGCGCGGCGGGATCTGGCCGCCGCGCTGCTCACCGGCGAGGCTGCCGACGAGCTGGAGACCCCGGCGGGCGTGCGGGTCGCCGAGGGCTACGTGGTGTGCGTGTGGCACGTGGCGCGGCCGTCCCCGCCTGGCACGGTGCGCTCCACGCTGGTGCGGCGTCGGCGGGTCAGGGGCGCGTTCGACGACGAGTTCAACACCACCGTGCTGACCGTGCTCGACGAACGCGGCGGCACGGCGCTTGTGCCGACCGTGCCCGAGCACGCTGGCGACGTCCTGGTCACGCTGCGCGGGTTCCTTGCCGAGCTGACCGGCATCGTCGGCGCGCCCGTCGTCGCGACCGCCGCGGTGGCGCCGTCCGTTGCCGAGGTGCCGGACGCCGCGCGGGAGGCGCGCGAGGTGCTGCGGGTGGCGCTGCGGCTGGAGCGCCCGCCCGGGCTGTTCCTGCTGGACGACCTGGTGCTCGAGGTGCAGCTCGCGCGGCCGGGTGTCGCCAACGACCGGCTGGTGCAGCGGCTGGCTCCGCTCCGGTCCCGGCAGGAGCTGCTGACGACGTTGCGTGCGGTGATCGATGCCAAGGACAACCGGCGCAGGGCGGCGTCTGTGCTGCACGTGCACCCGAACACGCTGGCGTATCGGCTGCGCCGGATCGCGGAGGTCACCGGGCTCGATCCGGCCGACCCGGAGGGCATGCGGGTGCTGTCGGCCGCGCTGACGGCGCACGATCTCCGCGAGGCCACGTCCTCCGGCTGAGCGCGGGCGCGCCGGGCCAGGTCAGTAGGATGACGCGCATGGCAGAGCCAGCAACGAAGGTCTCCCTGACGGGCATCAAGCCGACCGGCGAACCGCACCTCGGCAACCTGATCGGTGCGATCCGGCCCGCGCTCACGTTGGCCGAGGAGTACGACTCGATCTACTTCATCGCCGACTACCACGCGCTGACGAGCGAGCGTGCCCCCGCCGCGTTCCGGCGCTACACGCGGTCGGTCGCCGCAGCATGGGTGACCGCAGGCCTCGACCCGACGCGGACGGTGTTCTACCGGCAGTCCGACGTCCCCGAGATCTTCGAGCTGACCTGGATCATGTCGTGTGTGACAGGCAAAGGCCTGATGAACAGGGCACACGCCTACAAGGCCGCGCGCGACCGCAACATCGAGGCGGGCGAGGACCCCGACTTCGGCGTCAACATGGGGCTGTTCAACTACCCGGTGCTGATGGCCGTCGACATCCTGATCATGGAGGCCGACGTCGTGCCGGTCGGCAGGGACCAGGCACAGCACGTCGAGTACGCCGCCGACATCGCGGGCAGCTTCAACCACCTGTACGGCGACTCGTACCGGTTCAAGGTCCCCGAGGCAGTCATCCCGGAGGCCGACTCGGCGCACACCGTGCCGGGGACCGACGGCCGCAAGATGAGCAAGTCGTACGAGAACACGATTCCGCTGTTCCTGCAGGAGAACAAGCTGAAGAAGCTGGTGCGGCGGATCCCGACCGACAGCACGCCGGTCGAGGAGCCTAAGGACCCGGACAGCTCGACGGTGTTCCAGATCCTGGAGCACTTCGCGACGCCGGAGGTCATCGCAGACACCCGCAAGCGGCTCGAGGCCGGCGGCGTCGGCTGGGGCGAGCTGAAGAACGAGCTGTTCGAGGTGCTCAACGCCGAGCTCGCGCCGCTCAGGGAGCGCTACGACGAGCTGATGCAACCCGGCAGCGACCTGGACAAGTACCTCGCGGAGGGCGCGGCGAAGGCCCGCGAGCGGGCGAGCAGGGTGCTGCGTTCGGTCCGCTCCGCCGTGGGCATCGACGAGTAGGGCCCTGGCGCCGCCCACTGCCGCGAGTCGCACCTTCCGAGGGCGCGAGTCGCACCTTGGGCGGGCGCGAGTTGGCCGTTCAGCTGCCGCGAGTCGCACCTTGGGCGGGCGCGAGTTGGCCGTTCAGCTGCCGCGAGTCGCGTGTTAGGTCACCAGCCGCGTTCGCGCCACTCGCCGATTTTCGGCCGCTCCTCGCCGAGCGTGGAGTCGTCGCCGTGGCCCGGGTAGAACCACGTGTCGTCCGGCAGCGTGCCGAACACGCGCTCCTCGACGTCGTTGAGCAGCGACGTGAAGTTCTCCGCCGTCGTCGTTTTGCCGATCCCGCCGGGGAACAACGAGTCGCCGGTGAACAGGTGCGGGTGCCCGTTCGGGTCGCGATAGAGCAGTGCGATAGAGCCGGGCGTGTGGCCGCGCAGATGGATGATCTCCAGCTCGCAGTCGCCGACCGAGATGGTGTCGCCGTGGTCGATGAGGATGTCCGGGGGCACCGGCAGCGGGCCCGCGTCGTCGGGGTGTGCGGCGGTGTTGACGCCGTAGGAGCCCGCGACGGCGCCGAGCGCCTGCCAGTGGTCAGGGTGTTGGTGGGTGGTGACGATCGTGCGGAGCGCGGGCCGGTCGTCGCCGTAGCCGATCATCTCCGAGATGCGCTCGGATTCGTTCGCCGCATCGATGAGCAGCGCCTCGCCTGTGGCGCGGCAGGTCAGCAGGTAGGCGTTGTTGTCCATCGGCCCGACGGACAGCTTCGTGATCGTCAGCGCGTCCAGCGTGCGCCGCTCGGCGTCGCCGCCAGGCGCGACATGTCCGGTGTAGGTGTCGAGTACTCGCACGGCCCCACCCTATCGATGCGCCGTGTCCCACGGCCAGGGCGCCGTGTTCTCCGCTCCGGGCGCCGTGTTCCCCATACCCCATGCGGGCGTCGTCACGTTACGCGGTACGCCGATGATCAGCCACGACGTCGATCTCGTACTGTGTGCCGGATTCAACTGGTAGACAGGGGACTCGCGTGGCCGAAACCGAAATGCGTTGCACCGCTGCGCGTCCACCGAGCGCCCGCAAGATCAACTGGGATCTGATCCGCGTGGTCGCGGTGCTCGCCGTGATGATGGGTCACATCACCCTCATCGGACCAGCGGTCATGCCCGGCATCGACGAGTACCCGGTCACGTTCTCCGTGCGTATGGGCGCATCGGTGCTGCTGGTGATCTCGGCGTTCTTCGCCTGCGTCACGATCCGCCGTGAGGAGCCCGGACGGTGGCTGCGGCGACGTCTCGCGCGCCTTCTCCCGGCGTACCTCACCGCAGTCGTCCTGACCTACGTCGTCACCCGGGTGGCTGTACTTGCCTTCAATGGCTGGCAGGTGCGGCACGGCCTGATCGGCGTCCTCTTCGGCCTGCCCTATGCGACGTCGCCCTCGGCGCACGAGCCGTGGTACCTGCCAACGCCTGCCGACCTGCTGGCCAACCTGACGCTGCTACAGCCCTGGAGCCCCGAGCTGCAGTTCCTCGACTGGGCATACTGGACGCTTCCCGTGCAGGTGGCGGCGTTCATCGGAGCGGCGATTCTGTGGCGCCACCGGCTTCGCGGGGCTCGGCTCCAGATACTCGCACGGGTGCTCGTGCTGCTGCCGGTCGTGCTCTGGCCGCTGAAGTGGCTGCCGCAACCGGTGACGTATTTCCTCGGCACGTTCGAGTCGGGTACAGGCGTCGGTCATGCGTACCTGTTCGGGCTGGGTGTCGCGCTCTGGCTGTGGTCACGGCGGGAGATGTCCCACATCGAACTGGTCGTGCTCGGCGTGATCGGCGTCGCGCTGCACGCGGTCAAGGCGCCGTTCCCCGGCGAGGCGGGAGTGGGTTTCGCGGTGATGCTCGTGCTGATCGCCGCGGCCGCGCGGGGGCCGGAATGGGATGGCCGGGTGTTGCGCGTGCTGCGTCGCCCGATCGTGTGGTTAGCGGGCATCAGTTACAGCCTCTACCTGGTGCACCAGCAGCTCGGCTTCGTGCTGGCGCGGGTGCTCTCCGACGCGGGCCTGTCCGGCTGGCTGCGGTTGGCGCTGGTCATCGCCGCCGCCGTGCTGGCGGGCTGGGCGCTGACGGTGCTGGTCGAACGCCCGGCGTACCGGGCGCTCACCAGCGGGCCACGCCGCCCGGAACGTCCGGAGCGCGTCACACGACATCGCGTCACACGACGTCGAGAAGGCGGAACAGAGCGTCGGGAACGGGGGACACGGCGCGCGCGGCGGGGGTCGGAACCGGAACGCGCGCCCGAACTTGTCGGGGGTCGCATTTAGCATGGGAGCGACGGCTTGCTCAAGCCGTGATCGCAACCTGACTTTGCCAGCGAAGGGACCCTTCGGTGTCCGACCGTCTCGTCGTTCGTGGTGCCCGCGAACACAACTTGCGCAGCGTCGACATCGACCTGCCTCGCGACAGCTTGATCGTGTTCACCGGACTCTCCGGGTCCGGGAAGTCGAGCCTGGCGTTCGACACGATCTTCGCAGAGGGGCAACGTCGCTACGTCGAGTCGCTCTCGGCGTACGCGCGCCAGTTCCTCGGCCAGATGGACAAGCCGGACGTCGACTTCATCGAAGGGCTCTCGCCCGCCGTCTCGATCGACCAGAAGTCGACGTCGCGGAACCCGCGCTCGACCGTCGGCACCATCACCGAGGTCTACGACTACCTCCGGCTGCTCTACGCCCGTGCCGGGAAGCCGCACTGCCCGCAGTGTGGCGAGCCGATCCGGAAGCAGACGCCGCAGCAGATCGTCGACCAGGTGCTCGACATGGAGGAGCGCACCCGGTTCCAGGTGATCGCGCCGGTGGTGCGGGGCCGCAAGGGCGAGTACGTCGACCTGTTCGCCAACCTCCAGCAGCAGGGCTACTCCCGCGTGCGGGTCGACGGCGCGGTGCATTCGCTGACCGACCCGCCCAAGTTGAAGAAGCAGGAGAAGCATGACATCGGCGTCGTCGTGGACCGGCTCACGGTCAAGGCGAGTGCCAAGCAGCGGCTCACCGACTCCGTCGAGACGGCGCTGCGGCTCGCGGACGGCCTTGTCGAGCTGGACTTCGTCGACCTGCCGGAGCACGATCCGCACCGCACGCGGGGATTCTCCGAGAACCTGGCTTGCCCGAACGGGCACCCCCTCGCCGTCGAAGACCTGGAGCCGCGGTCGTTCTCGTTCAACTCGCCCTACGGCGCGTGCCCGGAGTGCACTGGCATCGGCGTGCGCAAGGAGGTCGACCCGGAGCTCGTCGTTCCGGACGACGAGATGTCCCTCGCCGACGGCGCCATCGCGCCGTGGGCTGGCGGCCATACCGCGGAGTACTTCCAGCGGCTGCTGACGTCGCTGGCCGAGACCATCGGCTTCCGGATGGACACGCCGTGGCGCAAACTGCCCGCGAAGGTGCAGAAGGCCGTGCTGCACGGCATCGGCGAGCAGGTCCACGTCAGCTACCGCAACCGGTACGGCAGGAAACGTTCGTACTACGCCAACTTCGAGGGTGTCATCCCGTTTCTGGAGCGCAGGCGGGAGCAGACCGAGTCGGATTACATGCGGGAGCGCTACGAGGGCTACATGCGCGAGGTGCCCTGCCCGGCGTGTCAGGGCAGCAGGCTCAAGCCGGAGATCCTCGCGGTCACCATGGAGCACAAGACCAAGGGCGCGCGGTCCATCGCGGAAGTCTGTGCGTACTCGGTCTCGGAGGCGTCGGAGTTCCTGGACGGTCTCGTGCTGGGCGAGCGCGAGGCGATGATCGCGGGCGCGGTGCTCAAGGAGATCCAGGCGCGGCTGCACTTCCTGCTCGACGTCGGGCTGGACTACCTCTCGCTTGACCGAGGGGCTGGCACCCTCTCCGGTGGCGAGGCGCAGCGGATCCGGCTCGCGACGCAGATCGGGTCCGGGCTGGTCGGCGTGCTGTACGTGCTCGACGAGCCGTCGATCGGGCTGCACCAGCGCGACAACCACCGGCTCATCGAGACGCTGAGCAGGCTGCGGGACCTGGGCAACACGCTGATCGTCGTCGAACACGACGAGGACACCATCAAGTCCAGCGACTGGGTGGTCGACATCGGTCCCGGCGCTGGTGAGCACGGCGGCGAAATCGTGCACAGCGGCCCGTACAAGAAGCTGCTGACCAACCGCAAGTCGCTGACCGGCGACTACCTGGCGCGGCGCAGGGAGATCAGCGTGCCGGCCATGCGCAGGCCGGTGAACCGCAAGCGCCAGCTGACCGTGGTCGGCGCGCGGGAGCACAACCTGCGCAACATCGACGTCTCGTTCCCGCTCGGCTGTCTGATCTCGATCACCGGCGTGTCAGGGTCGGGCAAGTCAACGCTGGTCAACGACATCCTGGCGACGGTGCTGGCGAACAAGCTCAACAGCGCCCGCCAGGTGCCTGGCAGGCACACGCGCGTGCGCGGGCTGGACCTGGTGGACAAGCTGGTGCGCGTCGACCAGTCGCCGATCGGGCGGACGCCGCGCTCCAACCCCGCCACCTACACCGGTGTGTGGGACCACATCCGCAAGCTGTTCGCGGCGACCACCGAGGCGAAGGTGCGCGGCTACCAGCCGGGGCGGTTCTCGTTCAACGTCAAGGGCGGGCGCTGCGAGGCGTGCGCCGGTGACGGCACCATCAAGATCGAGATGAACTTCTTGCCGGACGTCTACGTGCCATGCGAGGTCTGCAAGGGCGCCCGCTACAACCGGGAGACCCTGGAGGTCCACTACAAGGGCAAGACGGTCGCCGAGGTGCTGGACATGCCGATCGAGGAGGCGGCGGAGTTCTTCGAGCCGATCAAGGCGATCCACCGTCACCTCAAGACGCTGGTCGACGTCGGGCTCGGGTACGTGCGGCTCGGACAGCCAGCGCCGACGTTGTCCGGTGGTGAG
>WHUD01000015.1:5134-17987 GCA_009377385.1 Actinophytocola sp. | reverse complement strand
CGCAGAGGGCACCCCGGAGGACGTGGCCGCCGTGCAGGAGAGCTTCACGGGGCAGTATCTGCAGCCAGTCCTGGGCTAACGCGCCGGGCGCGCGGCACAGGGCGCCCGCGAGTCGCACCTTAGGGTCGCGCGAGTCGCACCGTCAGCCCCGCGAGTTGCACACTCGAGGCCACCGGACGTCGGGACTCGCGGTGCGGGAACGGCGAACTCACGCCGCCACAACGTGGGACTCGCGGAGCCATCCGGACGCCTAGGCTGGCGGAGTGCCCCGAGACAGCTACCGCTTCCGCAACGTCTGGACGGTGCGTGCGCGGGCCGACCGGGTCTTCGCCGCGCTGGTCGACGTCGAGGGCTATCCGGCGTGGTGGCCCGACGTGCGCGCTGTTCGGCGCATCGACGGTGACTCCGGTGACGTCCTGGTCCGCGCGGTGCTGCCGGTCGCGCTGTGGCTCCGGCTCAAGCGCGCCGACGAGGACCCGGTGGCCGGTCGGATGCGGGTGGCGATATCCGGTGACCTGGAGGGGTACAGCCGCGCGCATCTCACCCAGGACGGCGACGTCACGGTGGTACGGATCGACCAGGACGTCGAGCTGTGCAAGCGGTCGCTACTGCCGTTCGAGTCGCTGCTCCGCCCGGTGCTGCGGGCCAACCACGGTGCGATGATGTGGCGCGGCCAACGCGGCCTGCGCCGCCATCTGGCGTGAGCGGGCAGACACAGACAGGGGGGCGAGCGCGGATCGCGCGCTCGCCCCGCTGCCATCACGGCCCGGCTACGACGTACTCGCGCCGGCCAGCTCCTTCGGCCGCTCGTCGGCCGCCGTCGCGTCGCCCGCGTCAGGGCCATGGTCGTCGATGAGAGTGTCCTCGTTGAACGGGTCACGTCCGGCGAACACGCGCTGCGCCTGGTCGCGGTCGAACTCCTTGGTCCACGAGCCGATCAGGACGGTGGCGACGGCGTTGCCCGCGAAGTTGGTCAGCGCCCGTGCCTCGGACATGAACCGGTCGATGCCGACGATGAAGCCGACGCCGTCGACCAGTTCCGGCCGGTGCGCCTGCAGGCCGCCCGCCAGCGTGGCGAGGCCGGCGCCGGTCACACCCGCGGCTCCCTTTGACGCGATGACCATGAACACCAGCAAGGAGATCTGCTCGGCGAGTCCGAGTGGGCTGCCCTGCGCGGTCGCGATGAACAGGGTCGCCATGGTCAGGTAGATCGCCGTGCCGTCGAGGTTGAAGGAGTACCCGGTCGGCACCGTGATGCCCACCACCGGCTTGCTCACGCCGAGGTGTTCCATCTTCGCGATCAGCCGAGGCAGCGCCGACTCCGACGATGACGTCGACAGGATCAGCAGGAACTCCCTGCCGAGGTAGCGCAGCAGGCTGAACAGGTTCACCCGTGCGCCGAGCCAGAGCACGGTGGCCAGCACGACGAAGATGAACACGATGCAGGTGGCGTAGAAGCCGAGCATGATCACGGCCAGGCTCTTCAGGGCTTCCCACCCGGTGTCGCCGACGACCGCGGCGATCGCGCCGAAGGCACCGACGGGCGCCGCCCACATGATCATGACGAGGATCCGGAACACCAACCGCTGGATGTTCTCGATGCCGCGGCGGATCGGCTCACCGGCGGTCCCCATTTTCTGCAACGCGAACCCGGCGAGCAGCGCCACCAGCAGCGTCTGCAGCACGGAGTCGGCGGTGAACGCCGAGACCAGAGTGTCCGGAATGATGCCGAGCAGGAACTCCGTCGTGCTCGCCGCCCCGCTCGCGGCTTCCTCCTTGGCCGTTGCGGCGTCGCCAGGGGTGATCCGCATGCCAGCGCCCGGGTGCAGCACGTTGCCAACGACGAGGCCGATGACCAGGCGATCGTCGACATCGTCAGGAAGTAGCCCAGCGCGAGGAAACCGACCTTGCCGACCTTGGCTGCCTTGGCCACGGAGCCGATGCCGAGCACGATCGTGCAGAAGATGATCGGGCTGATCATCATCTTGATGAGGCTCACGAAACCCTCGCCGATGGGTTCGAGCCCGACGGCGAAGTCAGGGAACGCGAAGCCGGTGATGATGCCGAGTATGACCGCGGCGATCACCGCGACGTACAAGTAATGCATTCGATCGCGCCGCCGTGGCGGCGCCTTCGCTTCCTCGGCCGGGGCCCGCTCGCTAGGCATCTTTGCCTCCTGTGTCCTTGGGTGCTTCAGGTCACGGAGGACTATCCGGTGCGGCACCCACCCCGGTCACGGTTATGGTCTTTACGGTCGCGGGGAAGCGGGGGAGGCGCTCTCAGCTCACCGGCCCGGTGTACTTCTCACCCGGACCCATGCCCGGCGCGTCCGGCACCGCCGACGCCTCCCGGAAGGCCCGCTGCACGGACTGCAGCCCGTCGCGCAGCGGACCGGCGTGCGCGCCGAGGTACTCCGCCGACGCCGTGACAAGGCCCGCAAGCGCGGTGATCAACCGTCGTGCCTCGTCGAGGTCACGATGCGGGCTCTGGTCGGGGTCATCGTCGGCGAGGCCGAGGCGTTCGGCCGACGCCGACAGCAGCATGACGGCCGCCCTGCTGATGACCTCAACGCTCGGGATCGACGCCAACTCGCGGGAGCCGAGCTCCGAATCACCGGCGCCGAGTTCGGAATAATCGGGCGAGGATGAATCGTTGTGCTGCACGTCTGCTACCCTTCCATGTGCGACCAGCCCCCGACGTTTCGGGGGTGAGCAAGTGGAGCCCCGCTCCCACCTGAGTCACCAACCCGGTGGCCGGGTCCGGTCCCGCCGTCGGCGTTATGCCCTCGGCGGAGGTGTCCGTGATCGCGCGGACATCGATCGGAAGCGGGCCCCGGTTGTCATGAGACGACGAGGGGCTCGACGTATTTGGGGCACCGGGTCACGCAGACGAACAGGACATAGACCAAGGAGGCCCCATCAGCTCCGACACGCGCATCAACGAGCGCATCCGCGTTCCCGAGGTTCGGCTCGTCGGGCCGAACGGCGAACAGGTCGGGATCGTCCGTATCGAGGACGCCCTGCGGCTGGCGCAGGAAGCGGATCTTGACCTCGTTGAGGTCGCCCCGCAGGCGCGCCCACCCGTGGCCAAGCTCATGGACTTCGGCAAGTACAAGTACGAGAGTGCGCAGAAGGCCCGTGAGTCTCGCCGCAACCAGCAGCAGACAGTGATCAAGGAGCAGAAGCTCCGACCGAAGATCGACCCGCACGACTACGAGACGAAGAAGGGCCACGTGGCCCGCTTTCTCAGCGCGGGGAACAAGGTCAAGGTCACGATCATGTTCCGTGGCCGCGAGCAGTCGCGGCCCGAGCTGGGGTTCCGGCTGCTGCAGCGGCTGGCTGATGATGTCGCCGACCTCGGGACGGTTGAGTCCGCCCCGAAGCAGGACGGCAGGAACATGATCATGGTGCTCGCGCCACACAAGAACACCAAATCCAAGGCGAAGGCAGGCAAGTAGGCCTCGTCTCGCCGACGTCGTTCGCGCACCGGTGCGCCCCTCGCGGGCAACCGGACGGTCGAACTCGGCCATATGCGCGAGCCGCCCGTTGCAGACGGACATCGAAGGAGGGGCTGCAATGCCCAAGCAGAAGACGCACAGCGGCACAGCCAAGCGGATCAAGACGACCGGCAAAGGCAAGGTCCGCAGGCAGAAGGCTGGTCGCAGGCACCTGATGGAGAAGAAGTCGAGCCGCGTCACCCGCAGGCTGGAGGGCACGACCGACGTCGCGACCGGCGACGTCAAGAAGATCAAGCGGCTGCTCGGCCGCCGCTGAGCCCGACGCCTGACAACCGCCGACAGATGTACACCCGGGGCGCCTAGCGCCCCCTGAATCGACAGGATGGACCCGTGGCACGCGTCAAGCGGGCGGTGAACGCCCAGAAGAAGCGTCGCGCAACTCTCGAACTGGCCAAGGGCAACCGAGGCCAGCGTTCGCGGCTGTACCGCAAGGCCAAGGAGCAGAACCTCCACTCGCTCACCTACTCCTACCGGGACCGCAGGGCCCGCAAGGGCGACTTCCGGCAGCTCTGGATCACCCGCATCAACGCGGCCGCCAGGGCCAACGGCATCACCTACAACCGGTTCATCCAGGGTCTCAAGGCCGCCGGTGTCGAGGTGGACCGCAAGATCCTCGCCGAGCTTGCCGTGACAGACGAATCCGCGTTCACCGCGCTGGTCGAGGTCGCCAAGCAGCACGTGCCCGCGCAGGACGCCAAGAAGTCGGCCTGAGCGACACGTCCGTGACTCGACGACCCGGGGTGTTCACACATCGGACGCCCCGGGTCGTCGCTGCGCGCAAGCTGACGTCGCGCAGCGGCAGGCGGCAGGCAGGCCGCTTCCTCGCCGAGGGCGCGCAGGCGGTCCGTGAGGCACTGCGAACACCCGAGCGGGTGCACGAGCTGTTCGTCACCGAGGCGGCGGCGCAGCGGCACCCTGAGCTGCTGGCCACCGCGACGGACGCCGGGGTGACGGTGTCCGAGATCGACACCCGCGCCGCCGAGCTGCTGTCCGAGACCATGACGCCGCAGGGCATCGTCGCGGTGTGCGAGCCGCTCGACGTCGCGCTGGACGACGCGCTGCGCGGCGCGCCCCAGCTGGTCGTGGTGCTCGCCGGGGTCGGAGACCCCGGCAACGCGGGCACCGTCGTCCGGGTCGCCGACGCGGCGGGAGCGGACGCCGTTGTCTTCGCGGGGGACGCCGTCGATGTCCACAACGGCAAGTGCGTCCGGGCCTCGACCGGCAGCGTGTTCCACCTGCCGCTGGCCAGGGAGCACGACGTCGGCGCGGTCTTCGACGCCTGCCGCGCGCACGGTCTGCGGGTCGTCGCGGCCGACGGCGCGGCGGCCGAGGACCTCGACACCGCCACGGACCTGGCGGCACCGACCGCCTGGGTGTTCGGCAACGAGGCACATGGGCTGTCCACCGGGGAGATTTCGGCTGCCGATGGCGCCATCCGCGTGCCAATCTACGGGGAGGCGGAAAGCCTCAACCTGGCCTCTGCGGCCGCCGTCTGCCTCTACGCCAGCGCACGGGCACACCGAGCGGAGCGGGGCCGGTCGCACTGAGTGACCGGCGATGCGGCACGATCGCAGGGGAAGAACTGGGACGCAAGGAGTCGTGAACAGCGCGATGTCGAAAGCGGACGACACACAGGTGCTGACGCAGGACGCGCTCAGCGCGGCGGTCGACGATGCCACGGCCGCGTTCGCCGATGCGGCCGACCTCGACCAGCTCGCCGCCGTCAAGCCGGCACACCTCGGTGACCAGGCCCCGGTGCTGCTGGCGCGGCGGCAGATCGGGTCGTTGTCGAAGGACGAGAAGGCCGCCGCCGGTAAGCGGGTGAACGAGGCGCGCACGGCGATCCAGACCGCGTTCGACGAGCGCAAGGCCGCGCTGCAGGCCGAGCGGGACGAGCGGGTGCTGCGCGAGGAGGCCGTCGACGTCACACTGCCGTGGAACCGTGTCCCGCGCGGCGCGCGCCACCCGATGACCACCCTGGCCGAGCGGATCTCGGACGTCTTCGTCGGCATGGGCTACGAGGTCGCCGAGGGGCCGGAGCTTGAGGCCGAGTGGTTCAACTTCGACGCGCTGAACTTCGGCAAGGACCACCCTGCGCGGCAGATGCAGGACACCTTCTACGTCGAGCCGCAGGACTCCCGGCTGGTGCTGCGCACCCACACCTCGCCGGTGCAGGCGCGCACGCTGCTGCACCGCGCGCCGCCGGTCTACGTCGTCTGCCCCGGCCGCACGTACCGCACCGACGAGCTGGACTCCACCCACACTCCGGTGTTCCACCAGGTTGAGGGCCTCGCGGTGGACAAGGGCATCACGATGGCCAACCTCAAGGGCACGCTGGACGCCTTCGCGCGGGCGATGTTCGGCGAGAAGTCGGAGACGCGGCTGCGCCCGCACTTCTTCCCGTTTACGGAACCCTCGGCGGAGGTGGATGTCTGGTTCGAGGAGAAGAAGGGCGGCCCTGGCTGGGTCGAGTGGGGCGGCTGCGGCATGGTCAACCCGAACGTGCTGCGCGCCTGCGGTGTCGATCCCGATGTCTACTCCGGGTTCGCGTTCGGCATGGGGCTGGAGCGCACGCTGCAGTTCCGCAACGGGATTCCGGACATGCGCGACATGGTCGAGGGGGACGTGCGGTTCACGATGCCGTTCGGAGTGGAGGCGTCATGAGCGACAATCGCCGTTTCGTCCCGCAGGATACGGAGGCGTCATGAGGGTTCCTGTCAGCTGGCTGGCCGAGCACCTCGAGGTCGGTCCGGACATCGGCCCTGCCGAGCTGGTGGATGCGTTGGTGCGCGTCGGTGTCGAGGTGGACGACGTCGACGAGCTTGGCCCGGTCACCGGCCCGCTCGTGGTCGGCAAGGTCACCGAGATCGAGGAGCTGACCGAGTTCAAGAAGCCGATCCGCTACTGCCGGGTCGAGGTGGGCGACATTGAGCCGGAGAGCACCGACGGCAAGCAGCCCACTCGGGGCATCGTCTGTGGCGCGATCAACTTCGCCGAGGGCGACCTCGTCGTGGTGGCGCTGCCGGGCGCAGTGCTGCCAGGCGACTTCGCGATCTCGGCGCGCAAGACGTACGGCCACGTCAGCGAGGGCATGATCTGCTCCGCCCGCGAGCTTGGCCTCGGCGAGGACCACACCGGCATCCTGGTGCTGCCGCGCGACAGTGCCAGCCCAGGCGAGGACGCTCGCGAGGGCCTCGGCCTCGACGACACCGTGCTTGACCTCGCGCCGACCCCGGACCGCGGCTACGCACTGTCCATCCGCGGCCTCGCGAGGGAGCTGTCATGCGCGCTTGACCTGCCGTTCGCCGACCCCGGCACGCGCGAGGTTGAGGCGACCGATGGCGACACCTGGCCGGTCAGCATCGCCGACCCCGCTGGCTGCGACCGGTTCGTACTGCGCAGGGTCACCGGGCTGGACGCCGCCGCGCCGACGCCGTGGTGGATGCGGCGCAGGCTGATGCTCGCCGGGATCCGGTCGATCTCGCTCGCGGTCGACGTCACCAACTACGTGATGCTGGAGCTTGGCCAGCCGCTGCACGCGTTCGACACCGGCAGCGTCAAGGGCGAGCTGGTGGTGCGGCGCGCCGAGAAGGGCGAGAAGCTGACCACGCTGGACGACGTCGTTCGCGAGCTCGACCCGGACGACATCGTGATCTGCGACGACTCCGGGGTCATCTCGCTCGCGGGCACCATGGGTGGCGCCAGCACCGAGATCACCCCGGAGAGCTCGGACGTGCTCCTGGAGGCCGCGCACTGGGACCCGGCGTCGATCAGCCGCACCGCGCGCAGGCACAAGCTGTTCTCCGAGGCGGCGAAGCGGTTCGAGCGCTACACCGACCCCGCCGTGTGCGCGGTCGCCGTCGACTTCGCGGCGCGGCTGCTGCGGGACTACGGCTCCGGCACCATCGAGGGCGGCAGGACCGACGAGGGCGGCGTGACGCCGTTGCCCGCGATCGCGATGCCGATCTCGCTGCCGGACCATACCGCTGGCGTGCGTTACGAGCGCGGCGTCACGGTGCGTCGGCTGACGCAGATCGGCTGCAAGGTCAGCATCGACACCGCCGATGACGGCACCGCGCTGGTGGTCGCCGAGCCACCGAGCTGGCGCGCCGACCTGGTGCAGCCCGCTGACCTGGTCGAGGAGGTGCTGCGGCTGGAGGGTTACGACAGCATCCCGTCGACGTTGCCGGTCGCGCCTGCCGGGTCGGGGCTGGCCCCGGCGCAGCGCAGGCGCAGGGCGGTGTCCCGTGCGCTGGCCGAGGCGGGCTACGTCGAGGTGCTGCCGTTTCCGTTCGTGTCCGGGTCGGTGTGGGACGCCTTCGGGCTCGCCCACGACGACCCGCGCCGTACGACGTCGACGGTGCTGAATCCGCTCGAGGCTGACAAGAACGAGCTGGCAACGATGCTGCTGCCGGGCCTGCTTGAGACGTTGCAACGCAACGTCTCGCGCGGGTTCAAGGACCTGTCGCTGTACCACATCGGGCAGGTCGTGCAGCCGAACGCGAACGCGCCGACGGTGCCGGACCCGACCGTCGCGCAGCGGCCGTCCGACGAGGAAATCGCCACGCTGGAGGCCGCCGTGCCCGCCCAGCCGCTGCACGTCGCCGC
Organism: Actinophytocola sp.; assembly: GCA_009377385.1. Lineage (GTDB taxonomy): Bacteria > Actinomycetota > Actinomycetes > Mycobacteriales > Pseudonocardiaceae > Haloechinothrix_A. The sequence continues at coordinate 9,862 of WHUD01000015.1, read as the reverse complement.
CGTTTTGACCGGGCTACGTCGCCGCGCGGGCTGGTGGGGCGCCGGTGAGCAGGCCACCTGGGCGGACGCCATCGAGGCCGCCCGCACGGTTGCCGCCGCGTCCGGCGTGGAGCTGACGGTGTCGGCCGCCGACGAGCTGCCCTGGCACCCCGGCCGTTGCGCGCGGCTCGACGTGGGGGAGCAGGTCGTTGGGTTCGCCGGGGAGCTGCACCCGAAGGTGATCGAGGCGCTTGGCCTGCCGAAACGCACCGTCGCGATGGAGCTTGACCTGGACGCGGTGCCGGTTGCCGAGCTGCGGCCGCAGCCGTCGGTGTCGCCGTATCCGCCGGTGCTGCTCGACATCGCGCTGGTGGTGGACGACCTGGTGCCCGCGGCTGACCTTGCGGCGGCATTGCGGCGCGGCGGCGGTGAGCTGCTCGAGGACGTGACTCTGTTCGACGTCTACACCGGTGAGCAGGTCGGCGAGGGCAAGCGGTCGCTGGCTTTCAAGCTGCGGATGCGCGACCCCGGTCGCACGCTGACGGTCGAGGAAGCCACCGAGGTCCGCGACGCGGCATTGGCCGCGGCCCACGAAAGCTACGGTGCCACTTTGCGCGGCTGACCGAGGAACTCCGTCACGGCGGCGACGGTCTCGCCGGTCTGCTCGACCTGCGGGATGTGGCCGCAGTCGTCGATGACCACGGCTCTGCTGTCGGGCAGTTCGGCCTGCCACTCGTCGACGTAGCCGACCGGGATCAGCGAGTCCTCGCGGCCCCACACCACCAGCACCGGCACGGCGATGCGGTGCAGCCTGCGCCGGAGCCCCCGGTCGGGAATGGGCCAGGCGAACTTGCCGGTGGCGCCCATGGACCACACCATTCCCGCCGTCGCCGCCGCGGCCTCGTCCGGGTCGTCGGGCATGGCGAGCATCGCCTGCGCGGCCTCGTTCGCCGGGTTGTGGAACAGCAGCGCTGGCAGCTGGTCCGGTGGGGTAGTGAGCCAGTTCGCCACCGGCATGTCTTCCCGCCACAGGCCGATGGGATCTAGCAGCACCAGCGCCGAGGGCAGCGTCGGGAAGGTCGCGGCCAGCTCAGCGGCGAGCATGCCGCCGAACGACTGGCCCACCACGACCGGCGCGGTCAGGCCCAGCGTGCGCACGACCTCCTCGTAGATCAGCACGACGTCCGGCAGCGAGTCCACCGCGTGGATCGCGTACGGATTGCCGACGCTGGTGCCGGGAAACTCCGGGGCGTACACGGTGTAGTGCTCGGCCATCTGGGTCAGGAACGGATCCCAGGCCAGACCCGCTGCCGGGTGCAGGTACAGCAGCGGCGGGCCGGCCCCTGCCACCTTCACCCGGATGGTCAACCGTCCATTCCAGACCGCTAGGGACTCCTCGCTGATCACTGGCTGAGTGGATTCCGTTGTGGTCATCAGGCATGAACCGCCGTTCGTGTCGCAGTGTCGGTGTCGACCGCGCCTTCGGTGGCGCCGCCGCCTTCGGTGGGTGCGGTCGGCTTGCCGCCGAGCCGTTCCGGCCACCAGTAGTGGGTGTAGCCGCTGTCGCGCCACAGCTCGCGCAGCGACGGCGCGACCTCCTCGGCGAACAGCTGGATGTTGCGCATCGTCAGCTCGCGGGGCAGCGAGCCGAAGTTGAGCATCGCGTGCAGGTTGCCAATGCCGTAGCGGCGGCAGAAGTCGCCGACCTGCTCGCGGACGGTGGCCGGGCTGCCGCAGATCACGACTCCAGCGTCGACCAGTTCGCGGAACGACGCCCCGCGCATCTGCAGGTACAGCCCGAAGTCGCTGGGATCCTTGGCCAGTGCCTGCACGCCTCGGATGTCGATGCCGCCCGGGATCGCGAGCTTTTCCAGCGGGATGCTGCCGAGCCCCTTGCGGAAGCCGTACTCCAGGTGCTCGGCGTACTCCTTCTCCGCCCGCTCGTCGGTCTCGGCGACCGCGATGGTCTGCAGGAACCCGACGCGGTAGGGGTTGCGCTCGACGCCTGCCTTGTCGGCGAGTTCCCAGAAGCGGTCGAAGATCCGCTGGCCGGTCAGCTTCGCGCCGAACCAGCTCAGGTAGTTGAAGCCGAAGTTGCGCTCGAAGCACATCTGCATCGTGCGCGGGTTGCCGAGTCCAGTAATCCACACCGGTGGCGTGCCTTGCAGCGGCCGTGGCCAGGGATTGACCTGCGGATACTGGCTGAAGCGCCCGTTGAACGGGAACGGCTTCTCCTCACTCCACGCGCGCAGGATGAGCTCCAGGTTCTCGTCGAACCGCGGCCGGATCTCGACCGGCGGTATTCCGTTGTTGATGGCGGCGTCGTAGTGCAGCCCGATCGGGAACCCGGCGACCAGCCTGCCGCCGCTGACCACGTCGACGAAGGCGTACTCCTCCGCGACGCGCAGCGGCTCGCGTGCCTTCCCGAGCGAGCGCCCCATGGGATAGATCGCGACGTCGAGGCCTTCGGTTTCGGTCATGTACGCCAGCGCGCTCGCGACCAGGTCGGGGTTGGGCATCATGTCGTAGCTCGACTGGCCGTGCTCGGTGACGGCGACGCCGTCAAAGCCGGCGCGCGCGCCGTGCATCAGTTCGTCCAGGAAGTCGCGGACCGACGAGTAGACGCCGTCGCGGGTGGTGAGCGAGTACGGCGTGCTGCAGACCGATTCGTGATGCTGCTCGAAGTCGTCCGGGAGGTAGCGATACGGTGCCTGCTCGAAGAGCGTGATCTTCATGTGAACCTCCGGTTGATGTGGGTGCGCGTGCCCGGTGGGGAAGGGTCAGCTCGCTTCGGCGTAGGAGTGCACGCGGTATGCCGCCTCGGCCCATGCCGGGATCGCTGGTCTGCGGGTGCGAGCGGCCAGCGATCCGTCGAGCAGGGGCGAGCCGGGCGTGGTGAACGACCCGTCGCCGAAGATGAGCGGGTCACCGTCGCGCGTCTCGACGGTGACGACCTCGCCTAGCTGCAGGACGTGATCGCCGCCGTCGTACCGGCGCCACGGCAGGCACCGGATCACGGCGATGGCGTCCGCGAGGGTGGGTACCTCGCCGGGGCCTGCCGGGTCCCAGTCGATGCGGAGCGACGAGTCGTGCCGGCCCGCGAACCGCAGCGCGACGTCCCGCTGGTCGGCGCGGAGCACGTTGACCGCGAACTCCCGCCCGTCCAGTGCCGAACACGCCCGCGTGCTGCGGGCCAGCGACACGAGCACCAACGGCGGGTCCAGTGAGACCGAGGTGAAGGCGTTGACCGTCGCGCCGCGCGCCTCGGTGGCCATCCGGTAGGTCACGACCGTGACCCCGGTGGCGAACCGGCCAAGGCAGCGACGCAGCGATCGGGTATCCATCGCGTCTCCTCGTTGTCGGCGATGGCCTTACCGTGACATGGTTCACCCTTGTAAGGGAAAGACTTAGTTGAGCGATATTGAGACATGTGACGTCTGAGTGGCCAGGGCGGCGACGGCCATTCGGCCGCGAGGATGCCGCCGAGGAGGCGATGCCCATGGAACTCCGGCACGTGCGCTACTTCGTCGCTGTCGCCGAGGAGCGCAACTTCACGAACGCCGCGGCCCGGCTCAACGTGGCGCAGTCGCCGCTGTCGCAACAGATCCGCAAGCTCGAACGCGAGATCGGGGTGCGGCTGTTCGACCGCACCACCCGCTCGGTCGCACTGACCTACGCAGGTGAGGTCTTCTACGACCGGGTCGCCACGCTGCTCGCGCTCAGCGACGAGGCGGTCGAGGCCGCGCGCAAGGCCAGCGAGGGTGAGCTGGGCACGCTGGCGGTCGGGTTCACCGGGTCGGCCACCTACGAGCTACTGCCATCGCTGGTGCAGACCTACCACGACCGGCATCCGGACGTCACCCTGGACATCCACACCGACATGGTCACCCCGCAGCAGGTGCGGGCGCTGTTGGAAGGCGCGCTCGACGTCGGTGTGCTCCGCCCGCCGGTTCGGGCAGAGGAGCTGGTCGTGGAGACGCTGCGGACCGAGCCGCTCGTCGTGTTGCTCGCCAGCAGGAATCCGATCGCGGGCGAGCGCGAGCTTGACCTGGCCGACCTGCGCGGCGAGTGGTTCGTGTCCTATCCGAGCAACCCACCGTCCACGATGTACTCGACGATGCGGGAGGCGTGCGAGCGCGCCGGGTTCGTGCCGAGGATCAGACACGTCGCGCCGGACAGTGCCGCGCTCGTCTCGTTGGTCGCCGCCAACACCGGCATCGCGTTGGTGCCGGCGTCGCTGCGGCACCTCGGCATCAAGGGCGCGACGTTCCGGCGGTTGCGTACGCCACCGATGGCGGTGTCGCTGGCGCTCGCCTATCGCGAGGATCGGGTCGACCCGCTGGTGCGCCGGTTTCTCGAAGCCGCCCGCACGGTCGTGCGCAGCCGCAGCAGTGTGGAGGAGCCGAAACCGGCGCAGGCAGAGGACAGCGACGTGTACTTCACGTTGACGATATAGCCGGCGGCCGTCACGCTGGGCCTGTTTCCTGGGAGTATCCGGAATCCAGCGCCGCGGCGGCGGGCGGCCAGCCGATGCGGCCGGGCGCCCATCCCAGCTCCATCGGTACCCAGTAGAAGAAGCTGACTCGGCGCACCGAGAACAACCATCGCCCGTCTGGCTGCCGCTCGAGCTGGTCCCGGTAGCGCCCCGCGGCGACGTGCGGTTGCCCCTCGACCTGACAAGGTTGGAAGAGCCAGGTTTCCCCGTGGGCGTGGTCGCCATCGATGGTGATCGTTTCGTTGGCGCTGAAA
>WHUD01000015.1:0-5124 GCA_009377385.1 Actinophytocola sp. | reverse complement strand
CCTACTACGTGCTCGGCTGGTTCCGAGCCACATTGCTGCTGCCGTTATCGCTCATCCCAGCGGCCGTCGTCGAGATACTGGCAGTAGCGCGCGCGGAGTTGGCCGATCTCGTGAGCGTCTTCCAGCCTGCGCACGCGGGCTTCGAGCGTGTCGTCGCCCATCGTCCTCACAACCTTCCTGCCTCGAGTAGGGCCAGCGCGTAGCGTGCGTGCCGATCGCAGAGCGCGTCCTTGCTCAACCGCCCGCCCGGGTCGTACCACGTGGAGATGGCAGCGCACATCGACAGGATGCTGCGCACGACATCCTCCGGATAGGGCGTCCGGAAGTCACCCGACCGGACCCCGGATGCCACGATCTCCTCGAAGATGCCCTGCGTGCTGTCGCGTGCGGCAACGACTTCCTTGCGGTTGACTCCGGAGAGGTAGCGGATCTCGCTGATCGCGACGCGGGACGCCGTGGTGTGGTCGACGACGAAGCCGACGAACGCCGTCACGGCGGCATGCATGCGGGCGACGGGTGACGCGCCGGCCGCCTCCACCGCGGTCCGCACCCTGGCGAGCTGCTCGTCGTTGGCGAGCCGGAGCAGTTCGGCGAGCAGATGTGACTTCGACGGGAAGTAGTTGTAGAGGTTGGACAGGCTCGTGCCGGCCGCGGTGGCGACATCACGCATGGACGCACCGTTGAATCCGTTTTCCCCGAACGCGTCGAGTGCGGCGGTCAGGATAGCGGCCTCGTTCTTGCGTCCCGTCTCGCGGATGAGCGGGAACACGGAAGAACGTTCGTTCATGTCGCGAGAGTATGGGTTTCGCAGGGTCAGGTCAATGCCGCCGGGCCCTGCTTGACCGGCCGGTTCGGCGATGCTTGACTGTCGTGTAAGAACGTTCGTTCGTGTCGGGAGTGGCAGTGAGTGCAGAGCGTGCGGAAGCGCGAGGCACGGCATCGCCGATGGAGCGCTTCCGGATCGGTCAGCGGTTCACCAGCGCGTCGCGCTCGGTGACGCGAGAGGACCTGGCCACGTTCGCGCGCTGGGGTGGCCTGCGGGTGAGCGACGGAGTGGCGCCAGAAGCCTTCGGCGTGATCCTTGCCGCCGAACTGGAGCGAAGCGAGGACCCGGGGGGCCCGCCATACCGCGTGCTGGAGTCGTCGTGGTCGTATCGCAGGCCCATTCGGGTGGGCGATGAGCTGCGGCTGGAAGTGACCATCACCGGGTGCGACTCCGCCGACGCCGGTGAGCGCGTCATCAATCGACATCTCGCCCTGGTCGCCGACGGTGGTGAGCAGGTGCAGGCCGGTACCGACCGCATCGCGATCTCCGCAGGGCACTCGGGCGCTCCTGATCCGCGCAGCGTCATCGGCAGTCTCGATTGGGCGGCGGCGCTCGCCGAACTGCTGTCGCGGGATGCGCGGTTTCGCTCGGCCACTGACCAGTGGGACGGCACCATCGGGCTGCGCTGCGGAGACCGGGAGGTGCAGCTGCGGATCTACCGCGGGCGAGTGATCGAGACGGCACGGCGGACGCCGCTCGGTGCGACGTTCACCGTGGCCGCGTCCGAACTGACCTGGACGGAACTGCTGACGAGCCAACGCGACGACTTCATGCGGCTGGCCATGCGCGGCCAGTTCAGCGTGATCGGGAACGGCTACGAGTACCTGCGCCTGACGAAGGTGCTGTCGGTTCTCGTCGACAATGCTCGCCTGCTCACCGAGGAGGGCGAGCACAGGTGATCGAAGCGGACTACCGGGATGTCGACGGTGCCCGGGTGTATGTGGAGCAAGCAGGCACCGGATCGCCGGTGGTGTGCCTGCACACGGCCGGGCAGAGCGGGGTCCAGTGGCGCGACACCATCGCCGAGTTGGCCTCGCTCGGCTACCGCGTGGTTGTGCCGGACCTGCCGGGTCACGGCCGGTCAGAGCCCGCGACCGGTGGGCCGATCAGCGACCTCGGCCACTACGCCAGCTGGTGCGAGCGATTGATCGACGAACTCGGCCTGCGGCGTCCATATGTCGTGGGTTGCTCGATCGGCGGCAAGATCACCCTCGATCTGGCGGCCAGGATGGGAAGCAGGCTGGCAGGCGCGGTCGCCATGGCAGCGTCGGCGGGCAGCGGCACGGTCAACCTCCGCGCGTTGCGACGCGAACTGGAGGACGTCTCCGCACCCAGCCGGTCCGAGCGCACCTACCTCGGCACGCTTGCCGTGGTCGGCAGAGCGGTGCCTGCCGAGCGCGCGGAACTGATCGCGAGCATGCACCGGCGCGAGGATCCAGTCGTCTCGACGTCCGATCTGATCGGCTGGGGCAGCCACGACGTCCGGGCCCGCCTGGCCGAGATCTCCTGCCCGGTGCGGGTCGTTGCCGGGGCCGACGACCTGTGGATCAGCGCCGACGATGCTCGGGCCACCGCCGCGTCGATCCCGCTCGGCCAGTTCACCCTGCTGGACGGAGTCGGGCACTACCCGATGGAGGAGCTGCCGGACTTCGCCGAGGTGCTGGCCGGCTGGTTGCGTGCGCTCGATGGCCATCGGGAGCCGTGATGAACCCGATGACCTTGCTGGCCCAGCTCGTCTCGGACGATCCGGACGCCACCATCGCGATCGACGCGGATCGGCGTCGTCCGGTTCGTGTCAGTCGCCACGCCCTGTGGCGACACGCGTTATCGGTGCGTGCGGCATTGGCCACGCGCGGTGTCTCGCCGGGTGACTGCGTCGGGGTCTGGTTGCCGAACTGGTCCGACGCGTTGGCATGGCAGTTCGGGTCAGCGGCGCTCGGTGCGCACGTCGTTGGCATCAACACCCGCTACAACACCGACGAGGTCGCGCACGTCATGCGGCGGGCACGGCCCGCGATCGTCGCGGTTGCCCACGACTTCCACGGGCTCGATCTGATCGGCACGTTGCGGCAGGCGATCGCGGCCGCGCCGGGTGACGTGCCATCGGTGGCGGTGGTGCCCGGCCCGCATGGCGTGCCTCCGGACGACCTGAGCGTTTACGACGTCGGCAGGGGCGCGTGGCTGCTCGACGCTCGAGATGACCGGGACATCGAGTTCGGACCGCGGCTCGACGAGGGGGAACGGCTCGCGGTCGCGTTCACGACGTCGGGGTCGACCGGCGCTCCCAAGCTGGCCGCGCATACCGGAGCAGCGGTGGTCGCACACGGGCTGGCCGACGCGGAGGCTATCGGAATCCAGGCCGGCGACGTGGTGCTGTGCGCGCTGCCGCTGGCGGGGGTGTTCGGATTCAGCACCGCGATGGCGGCGATCGCGGGAGGCGCCGCGTGTCTGCTGGAGCCGGTGTTCGACGAGGACGCGGTGATCGCGGACATGGCACGGTGGGGCGTCACCCACGTGGTCGGCGCCGACGACATGGTGCTGCGGCTGGCGCAGGCTTGGGACCGGGACCGGCGCGACCTCTCGCGCTGGCGATGGATGGGCATCGCCGACTTCCTGGGCCGGTCACATACGCTAGCCGGGTGGGCGGCCGCCCGGTTCGGCACCCGCACGACCGGTGTTTACGGCTCGTCCGAAGTGTTCGCGCTGGCGGCGCTGTGGCCGCACGACGAGCCGGTACCGCGTCGTTGGTCAGCGGGCGGCAGGCCGGTCTCGCCGGAGATCGAGGTTCGCGTCGTCGACCCGTCCACCGGGCGTGAGGTGAACCCGGGTGTGGAGGGCGAGCTGCAGATGCGTGGGCAAAACGGGGTGGACACCTACCTCGGTGATCCTGGGGCCGCGGCACGCTCATTTACCACCGACGGCTGGCTACGCACTGGGGACCTCGCGACCATCGACGACGACGGCGGCATCACCTACGTCTGCCGGATGGGCGACGCGCTACGGCTGCGGGGATTCCTCGTCGACCCGGCCGAGATCGAGCACCGGCTCGCCGAGCACGATGCCGTGGCGGTGGCCAAGGTCGTCGGCATCGCCGGACCGGACGGGGCGGACCGTGCGGTCGCGTTCGTCCAGTTGCGCGAGCCGGGCGGGGTCAGCGCGGACGCGCTGCGGGACTGGTGCGCGCGAGCGATCGCGCCGTTCAAGGTCCCCTCGGCGGTGCATATCGTCGCGGAAATGCCAACCACATCGGGAACCAACGGCACGAAGATCCGCGCGGCGACGCTGCGCACGTGGGCCGAGCAGCTGCAGGCTAGCGAGCACGATGGCGAGCGCAGAGGAACGCGATGAACGACGTGGTGATCAGTGAACCCATCCGCACGCCGGTCGGGCGCTTCGGTGGCGCCTTCTCCGACATCCCCGCCGCCGATCTCGCCTCGACGGTGATCTCCGAGCTGATGCGACGCACCGGAGTGCCAGCCGGGTCGGTCGAGGACGTGATTCTCGGGCAGTGTTATCCGAACGGCGAGGCGCCAGCGATCGGCCGTGTCGCGGCGCTCGACGCGGGGCTGCCCGTCAGCGTGCCGGGTGTGCAGGTCGACCGCCGATGCGGCTCGGGGCTACAGGCGGTGCTGGATGCCGCGATGCGGGTGCAGACCGGCGTGCACAACCTCGTCATGGCGGGCGGCGTGGAAAGTATGTCCACTGTGGAGTTCTATACCGACCGGATACGCTGGGGCGTGCGAGGCAGCGGCGTCGAGCTGCGCGACAGGATCGCCCGCGGCCGGGTCACGGCCGGAGGCGTCAACCACCCGGTTCCCGGCGGCATGCTCGAGACGGCGGAGAACCTGCGTCGTGAGTACCGCATCGGCAGACAAGAGCAGGACGAGCTGGCGGTTCGTTCGCACCGGCGCGCGATCGCCGCTGCCGAGGACGGCCGGTTCGTCGAGGAGATCGTGCCGGTCACGGTGCCCGGAAAGCGCGGATCGGCGGAAACTGTGGTCGACACCGACGAGCATCCCCGCGCGGATGCTTCACTCGACGCGCTCGCCGGCCTGCGTCCGGTCATGGCTAAGCAGGATCCCGATGCGACGGTCACAGCGGGCAACGCCAGCGGGCAGAACGACGCCGCCGCTGCGTGTCTGGTCAGTGACCGCGCTACCGCGGAGTCGCTCGGGTTGCGGCCGTTCGCGCGACTGGTGTCCTGGGCGGTAGCGGGTGTGCCGCCCAGCACGATGGGGATCGGCCCTGTCCCCGCGACCGATGCGGCACTCGACCGGGCCGGGTTACGACTCTCCGAT
>WHUD01000159.1 GCA_009377385.1 Actinophytocola sp. | reverse complement strand
CGCAGGCCCCGGCTACATTCCATCCGATCCAGCGGAGCTAACCGGATAAGCATGAGTGCGGTAATGCCGCGATCGTCGGAGCGCGCCTGACACAAGCGCGCATAAACATCGACCGAGTACGGTGCACAAGGCGGACTGTATCACCTGACATACAAAGTGTCTCCTTTAAAGTACAAACGAGAACGTCTCCATCTACTAAGCTCCGTTGTCGATGATCGAGAACGAAGGCGATGACGTGGACCAGTTGTATTGGCTGCAATTGCGAGCAATCGGTTCTCGCATTCGCGCGAAACGCCTGGAGCAGAACCTCACCCAAGAGGACTTGGCTTATCGCGCCGGAATGAGCCGGCCGCAGCTATCCAACCTGGAACGTCACGGCAAGAACATGACACTCACGACCCTGTTCCGCATCGCCGAAGTCTTCAGCGCACACCCGGCCGACCTCATCGACGACCGGGGCCGCTGACCGAACCGCGCAACCGAATCATTTTCACGTCGTTGCAAGGAGTAGACCTCACCGACGAGGGAGTGACGATGGGCGCGGAGAAACCACGGCTCACCCGTCGGACGGTGCTGCGCGGAAGCGCGCTGACACTCGCGGTGTTCGCCTCTCCGACGGGCATCGGCGACGCGATCGCGGTGGACGTCGACGGCCCTGGCTTCCTCACCGACGCCGAGCTCGCCACGCTCCGCGCACTGGTGGACCGGATCGTGCCTGGCGCGCCGGAAGACCCCGACCCCGGCGCGGTCGACGCCCGCTGCGCCGAGGCGATCGACGCGCTGCTCGCCGCGTTCGACGTCGACCCGCCGCGCATCTACGCGGGTGCGCCATTCTCCGACCGGGGCGGGCACCCGGTGAACCACTTCGAAGACTTCCTACCGCTGGACGTCTACGAGGCCACCGCGTGGCGGCTGCGGATCGAGGGCTCGCGAGGACGCCCCGAGCTGGAGTTCAATGGCCCGGTCACCGGATTCCAGCAGACCTACCGCGACGGCCTTGCCGTGCTCGACGCGGCGGCGGGCCCCGCAGGGTTCGCCGCTCTCCCCGGACCGGCGCGCGACGTCGTGTTGGAGACGTCCGACGACCCCGCCGTGCGGGTACTGATGGACGTCGCGGTGCCGCACACCATGGAATTCCTCTATGGCGCGCCGGAGTACGGCGGCAACGCGGGGCTCGTGGGCTGGCGGTTCACCCATTTCGACGGCGACGTCCAGCCGCGCGGCTACACCGACGAGCAGGTGGAGAACCGCGACGAGTCGCGGCCGCCAGGGTCGAACCTGCCGGACAGCGTGGACCGCGCGCAGGTCGACGCGCTGCTGCCGCTGGCGTCCCCCGAGGTGCTGCTCGGTCTCCGGGAGCGCACCGGCGGCACGCTGAGCGGGATGCGCGACGAGGTGGCTGCCATCCTGCAGGGGGTACGCCATGCCGGGTAGCGCGGTCGTCGTCGGATCGGGCGCGGCGGGCAGCGTCGTCGCGTGGGAGCTGGCGCGGGCAGGCTGGTCGGTGACCGTGCTGGAACGCGGCAGGCACCTGCGGCCCGGTCTCGGCGAAGTGCCCAGCGGCGAGCTCGGCACCCGGTACGCCAGCGACGAGATCAAGTCGGCACGCGGGCTTGGCTTCCCGGACGGTCTGCTCGAGCCGTACACCACCCGCAGCCAGGACGAAGCCGCCAAGGGCGTCGCCCGGTCGGCGCAGGGCGCGCTCGGTTAGCTCGGCGCGGCGGTCGGCGGGACATCGATGCACTACAACGCCAAGAGACCCCGCCTGTGGCGGCAGGACTTCACCCAGCTCTCCGACCTCGGTCCGGTCGAGGACGCGCAGGTCGCGGACTGGCCGATCGGCTACGACGACCTCGCGCCGTACTGGGACGAGGTGGAGTACCGGGTCGGCGTGCAGGGCGACGTCACCCAGATGCCGGCGTCGACGCTGGCGCAGTCACCGCGCAGCAGGCAGTTCGTGATGCCGCCGAACCCGAAGGGCTACGCGGCGTCGCTGCTGGCCGAGGGCGCGCGGCGGTGCGGCTACACCGCCTATCCGTACCCGGCCGCCGTGAACTCGCGGGACTTCGACGGCAGGCCGCGCTGCAACTCGTGCGGGCTCTGCTCCGGCTTCGGCTGCCCGATCAACGCGCGCGGCGACGCGCTGGTGTCCTGGCTCAACCCGGCGGCGCGGACCGGCAGGGTGCGGGTGATCGACCGCGCCTGGGTGTACACAGTGGACACCACACCCAACGGACGTCGGGCGCGGCGGGTGCGCTACCGCGACGCCCATGGCCGCGACCGATCGGTGTCCGGCGACATCGTGGTGCTGGCAGGCAGCCCGATCAACACCACGCGGCTGCTGTTGCTTTCGGCGAGCGACGCTCACCCGACCGGCCTCGGCAATCGCTCCGACCAGGTCGGCCGCAACATGATGTTCCACAACTTCACGCTCGCGGCCGCCGTGTACGCCCACGACGTGCAGCCGTTGCGGGCGCAGAGCACGACGTTGCAGATCGACGACTTCGTGGGTCCGTTCACCGGGCCGGAGGTGCAAGCACTTGGCGTGCCATACGTCAAGGCTGGCATCGTCCAAACCGGATCTGGCGCACCGCTGCTGATGGAGGCGGCGACGTACGCCGGGCTGGTCGGCTACGGCATCGACCACAAGCAGTTGATGCGGGCCGGGATCATGCACTCACGAGTGGCGGGATCGCAGCTGATCCACGAGGACCTGCCGCAGGCTGGCAACCGCGTCGACCTCGACCCTGGCGTGCGGGACTTCCACGGCGTCCCCGCCGCGCGCATCACCTACAGCCCGCACCGGCACGAGAAGGCGGCGGCGACACTGCTCGGGCCGAAGATCGCGGCGTACCACGCGGCGTCCCCCGGCGCGACCGGCTCGGCGATCATCCCGTACCCGCTGATCGAGCCGACCATGACGTACACGGCGCACCTGGCTGGCACCGCGCGGATGGGCACCGACCCGGCGACGTCGGTGTGCGACGCCAGCGGCAGGCTGCACGGCGTCGACAACGTCTACGTCGCGGACGCATCGACGTGGCCGACGTTCCCCGGCTTCAACCCGACGATCACGATCATGGCCAACGCGCTGCGCATCGCGCGCGGCATCAGCGGCGCACCCACCCCGCTGCCGATGGCGCACTGAAGGAGCCGACATGTGTGACACCCCTTGGCTGTCCAGGCGGACGGCGTTGCGCGGCGCGGCGCTTGCCCTCGGTGCGACGCCGTTGCTGGCCACGCCCGCATTCGCGGACCAGCGGTTCCGAGTCCTGGTGTTCAGCCGCACCACCGGATTCCGGCACGCCTCGATCCCGGACGGCATCCGGGCGATCCGGGAGCTCGGCGCCGAGCACGGGTTCGGCGTCGACGCCACCGAGGACCCGGCGTGGTTCAACCCCGAGTGGCTGCGCGGGTATGCGGCGGTGATCTTTCTCTCCACCACAGGAACCGTGCTGGACACGCGGCCGCAGCGCGCGGCGTTCGAGAGCTACATCCGTTCCGGTGGTGGTTACGTCGGTATCCACTCGGCCGCAGACACCGAGTACAACTGGCCGTTCTACGGCAGGCTGGCCGGGGCGTGGTTCAAGTGCCACCCGGTTCAGCAGGCGGCGGCGTTCGACAACGAGGGGCACGGCCACCCGGCGACGTCTCACCTGGCCGAGCGATTCACCGTGGTGGACGAGTTCTACTCGTTCCGCACCAACCCGCGCCCCGACGTCGACGTCCTGCTGACCATCGACGAGTCGACATATCTGCCGGACCCGAACACCACCAACCTGCCGGTCAACGGCGACGGCGAATACAACGAGACGTGGCTGCCCGGCGAGACCGGCTACATGTCCGGCGAGCGCGGGGTGCCCGGCGATCACCCGATGAGCTGGACGCATCGGAACCTCGGCGGGTCGGCGTTCTACACCGCGCTCGGCCACGAGAGCTACCTGTACGACCAGGCGTGGTTCCGGCGGCACCTGCTCGGCGGCATCCGCAGCGCGGCCAGGACATGACGGCGGTGATCGGACAACCCACGCGAACCAGTACTGTTACCGGCCATGCGTCTCACCACGATCCTGATCATCGCCGCGACGGCGGTCGCCATGGCCGCCTGCGGTTCCGCTGAGGAGCAGCCCGCCCCAACGACGTCGGCACAAGCCGAGTGCGCGGCGGCGGACTTCACCGTGACCGGTGAGCAGGGCGCGGCCCCGGACGTCACCGTTCCGAACGACTGCGCAGCCCCGACCGAGCTGCTGATCGAGGACGTCGAAGCGGGCAGCGGCGCCAAGGTCACGACGGGCGACACCGCCGAGGTGCATTATCACCTGGTCGGCTTCTCCGGCGGCGGAAAGCTCGACTCTTCGTGGGACCGCGGGGAGAGTTTCCCGGTGGAGAACGTCGGCAACGCGCAGGTGATCGACGGCTGGAACAAGGGCCTGATCGGCATGCAGGAAGGCACTCGCCGGTTGCTGGTCGTACCGCCGAAGCTGGGCTACGGCGCGGATCCCAGCCACCAACTCGCGAACGAGACGCTGGTCTTCGTGATCGACCTGATCACGGTGAGCTGAACACCGACCCGCCAGAGAGACGGAACGCCTCCGCTTCAAAAACATACATACAGTGTGTATGTTTATGGCAGCACGACGACTACGAGGTGGAGGCAGCGATGCTCGACAGCGACGTCTTGGGGACGGTTCAGGAGGTAGACCTCGGCACGGCGCGCATCCGTTACCGCGAGCGCGGCAGCGGACGACCGGTGGTGTTCGTGCACGGCCTACTCACCAACGGGCGGCTGTGGCGCAAGGTGGCGCCGACGGTCGCCGACGCGGGCTACCGATGCCTCGTTCCGGACTGGCCGCTTGGCAGCCACGAGATCCCGGTGCCAGACGCCGACCTCACCCCGCCCGGCGTCGCCAGGATGATCGCGAACTTCCTTGCGGCGTTGGAGCTGACCGACGTCACGATCGTCGCGAACGACACCGGCGGCGCGATCACGCAGATCTTGATGGCGAACCATCCGGAGCGGATCGCCCGCGTTGTACTGACGTCGTCGGATTCCTTCACCCGCTTCTTCCCGCCGGTTTTCGCCGCCCTACCGAGGTTGGCGCGCATACCGGGTGGCGTCGAACTCGTGGTGCAGGCGTTGCGCGCCCGCCGCCTGGTGCATGCGACCGGCCTGATGTGGGTGGCCAAGCGGCCGATCCCGGACGACGTTCTCGACGCCTTCCTGCTGCCGAGCCGTCGCGACCCAGCTATCCGGCGCGACCTTCGGCGGTTCCTCGTCGGCGTGGACAAGCGGCACACCCTTGCCGCTGCGGAAGGTCTCAGTGCATTCACCCAGCCGGTGTTGCTGGCCTGGTCGACGGAAGACAAGCACTTCCCGATGTCGCTGGCTACCCGGCTCGCGCGAATCTTGCCCCATGCCGAGGTGCGTCCGATCGACGACTCGTACACTTTCGCTCCAGAGGACCAGCCGGAACAGCTCAGCGAAATGGTGGTGGACATTCTGCGTGGCCACGCCACGACGTAGCCAGGCCGATCGTTCCCGATCAACCCGAGGGAGCCTGATCGCCTCGGCGCGTGAACTGTTCGCCGAACGGGGCTACGCCGCCGTGCCCGCAGGCGAGATCGTCCGCGCCGCCGGAGTGACAAGGGGCGCGCTCTACCACCACTTCTCCGACAAAGACGACTTGCTCCGTGCCGTGGTCGAGCAGATCGAAACCGAGATCGCTGCGGAGATCGCCGAGGACATCCAGCACATCGACGACCCGTGGGAAGCAGGACTCACCGCGCTCACGACGTTCCTCAACACCTGCCTGCGACCGGAAGTCGTGCAGATCTCGCTCACCGACGCGCCCGGCGTGCTTGGCTGGCACGCACTGCGCGAGATCGAGGCGCGGCACGGGCTCGGGCTCATCATCGACACCCTCGACAACGCCGCCGCGAAGGGGACGCTGGTCGCTGCGCCGACGCCCGCGCTTGCGCAGCTTGTTCTCAGCACGTGCATCGAGGCGGCCTTGCTGATCGCGCACGCCGATGACAGCGACGCCGCGCGGAGCGACGTCGAGTCCGCGCTGGTGGCGCTGCTCTCCGGCTTGATCGCCCGCTGAACCAGACGCAATGGCGCCTACCGGTCCAACGTCCGAACCACCCGCGCTGGATTCCCGACGAATCATGTCAGTAAGCGATGGCCCCCACCGGCGGAATCCGTTAACGCCCCACCGTCAACAACGTCTTGCCCAGCACCGCGCGTTGCTCGATCGCCTTGTGCGCGCTGGCCGCGCCCGCGAGCGGGAACGTCGTGCCGATCACCGGGCGGATGCCGCCGTCCGCAGCGGCGGAGAACGCCCGCTCGGCCAGCGCCTTCGCCTCGGCGGGCTCGAACTGCACCTGCTCGATGCCGCGCACGGTGATCCCGCGCCGTGCCGCTTCCTCCGTGTCGATCGCGGCGAACCCGCCGCCGGCAGCGCCATGCGCCGAGAACCGGCCGTCCTGCGCGGTGACGTCGAACGCGACCTGGCCGATGGCACCCCCAGCGCCATCGAACACCACGTCCGCGCCACGCCCGCCTGTCATCGCGCGCACCCGCTCCTGCCAGCCCATCTCGCTGTAGTCGACGACGTCGTGTGCACCCTGTGCGCTGACGAGGTCGAGCTTGCGGTCGCCGCGTGCCGCACCGATCACCCGTGCGCCAGCGGCGCTGGCGAGCTGCACCAGCAGCAGGCCGAGACCGCCGGCGGCCGCCGTCACGAGCACCGACTCGCCCGACCGGATCGCGGCGTTGTCGAACAGCCCCAGCGCGGTGGGACCGTCGTGGAGCAGCGCCGCCGCCTGGGACAGCTCCAGCCCCGCCGGAACCGGGACCACACTCTCGACGCTAGCGGCGGCCTGTTCGGCGTAACCACCGTGGTTGAGCGTCCTGGCCGCGACACGACGTCCGACGAGGCCCGCATCGACGTCCGAGCCCGCCGATCGCACGTGACCGGCGACGGCACCGCCAAGCACGAACGGCGGCCGCAAATCGAAGGCATCCGCGAGGTTGCCACTGCGAAGCTGCGTCTCAAGGAACAGCACGTCGGCGACGTCGACGTCGATCACAACCTGCCCTCGGTAGGGCACCGGCTCGGGCATCTCGGCCGACTCCAACACCTCCGGACCGCCGAATCTGCTCACCAGCATCGCGCGCATCGAACTCCCCTTACTTGAACCTCGGGCTGATGCTCTCAGTCTCGAACTTCAACCAAACTTGAAGTCAAGCGCGTTCGCTCAGGGTGAATCACAGCGGAGCGCCCACGTCCACAGCCGGCTTCCGGTAACGTGCGCCTCGAAGTCTGTTACCCGGGGGGACCATGGAGCCGGAACATGTAGTCGCCGTCAAGCGATGGCCTGCGGTCGTGCTCTGCGTCCTCCTCACCATCTTCATGGGCTTGTCCGCGGCTCAGCTCACCTTGATCGACTGGACCGATGGCAATGATCCCTTGTCCATCGTCGTGTTCCTCGTGGTCATCACCGGCTCGCTAACCGTTGTCGCGCTCCTGCTCTGGAGCTTCCTGCGGACCGTCGCGACGATTCGCCACCCGCCCCGGCTCACCGCGCATGGCATGCGCCTGTGGCTGATCCCGACAAGGGAGTACGTCTTCGTTCCGTGGCAGCAGTGCACTGCGCTGCGTGTCGCCACTAGGGGCGTCAGCACTGGGTTGTACGTGTACGTCGCGCACCCCGACGGCCTCGCCGGTGGGAACCCGGCGAACGTACGCAAGATCCGCCGCTTCGCGCAGCGCTACCTCGGCGCTCCGTTCGTGTATCCGGTCAGCGGTTCCACACTGGACGGTCTCGATTACGCCGTGCGCGGCTACAGCAATGGGCACCAGGCGCTGCGGCGAGGTTAAGACACGCCCCAGCGTCACCTACACAGCTCGGCCGTGAGGACTCGCTCGGCATGCCGGTCGTCGTTCCAGTTATCCGTTGGATCATGTACCGCTGTCTCTTCGATACTGTCGCTGGATCTGAGGTTACTGGCCAGCCGGTGAGAGACATCTGGTACAAACCGAAGGGAGCCCGGGGCTTTGGGGGTTTGCCGCACTGCCGTTGACAGGCGGAGAGATGTAGAGCTAGACGGTATGACGTGACCGGTTCGGCTTGAGCCGTGGTCAGCGGCCGAAGATCCGGCGAGCGTTGCCGTCGAGGAACAACTCGCGGGCTTCGTCGTCGAGCCGGAGGTCGTCGAGGTGCTCGAGCGCGCGGGCGGGCGTGATCATCGGATAGTTGGTGCCGAACAGAACCTTGTGCCGGCCGTGTCCGCGCAGGTAATCGACCAGCTCCGCAGGGTAGCGTCGCGCGGTATAGGCCGAAGTGTCGATGTAGACGTTCGGATACTTGATGGCCAGCGCGATCATCTCCGTCGTCCACGGGTAGCCGATGTGCCCGCCGATGATGGTCAACTCGGGAAAGTCGAGCGCGACGTCATCGAGGTACGGGATCGGCCGACCAGTCTCCGAAGAGCGCAGTGGTCCGGTATGGCCGACCTGGGTCATGAAAGGGATGCTGAGTTCGACGCACTCGGCGTACAGCGGGTAGTAGAGGCGGTGGTTCGGCGGCCATCCCCACAGCCACGGGCCGATGCGCAGCGCGCGGAACCCGAGATCACGCACGGCCCGGCGCAGTTCCCGTACTGCGGCGACTGGGTCACGCAGATCCACCGACGCCACCCCGCTGAGCCGATCCGAGTGCGCGGCGGCGAACGCGGCGACCTCGTCGTTGCTGATCAATGGGCCGGACGGGCCGTACCAGGCGCAAATGAACCCGTGGTCGATACCGGCCTGGTCCATGAGCTCAACGGTCAGCCCGACGGGGATCTCCTCCTCCGGGATCTGGGTCCCGGTCCAGCGGCGCAGCGACTCGAACATGTCATCCCGGAGAAACCGCAGCGTCGGGTGCTGCATCCACACATCGACGGTCACCGACGCATTCTCCCGTACAGACCCGACGGGGCGCGATGGCGCAGCCGCAGCCAATTGGCTGGGGACAACTGAAACTGAGACTGAGACCCTCGGACAGCAAAACGGCCCTCACCGTGCATCAGTGAGGGCCGTTTTCGCTGGTCATCGTGGTGGCCAGAGAGGGTGGCCGGGTGGCGTACGTGCGCACGGTGAACACGGCCTCGGGGGCGACGGCGGTGCAGATCGTGCACTCAACGAGACGCGGTTCGCGGGACGTCGAGCATCTGGGGTCGGCGCACGACGAGGCGGAGCTGGAGGTGTTGAAGGCGGCGGCGAGGCAGCGCCTCGCGCGGGGCCAAGGTGAGCTGGATCTCGGCTTGGACGCGGCAGCCTCGGGTCCGTTGGAGATCACGTCCTCTCGGATGGGGCACCTGTTGGATGCCCTGTCTCGCGGCTATGAGGCGCTCGGCTTCGACAACGCGGTGGCGTCTCACGAGCCGTTTACACCGCTCGTGAGACGCCACCCATCGACAAGGAAGGCCGTCTCCTCGATCGTGTCCGTGCCATGCGTGACCACCACGCCGTCCACGTCAGGGCGACTGATGAACCGGTGTACCGCGCCCGCCACCCGCCACATCAGGTCCGGGTCGACGTTCCAGCCGTTCACCCGCGCCAGTTCGTCGACTGGTCCGACATCCACCGATGCTGCGTCACCGACGTCCGCAAGCAGCTTGCTGACGCTCATGCCCACGGCCACGGCCCCTGACTCGCCTGTTCGGACCGATGCGATCGTGCCTCCGGTACCTACCACCGCGACCCGGCTCCTCGTGACCGCGGGCTCAGACACCGAGGTGCCGCTCAATCTCGCCCGAGGCGCTTAGCTCGTCCGGGGATCCACCGGCGACGATGCGGCCGCTTTCAAGGACGAGGCACCGGCTCGCCATCCGCGACACCATGGGGACGTTCTGCTCGACTACGACCGTGGTGAGGCCTTCGCTGCGGTTGATATCGCGGATGTTGTCGGCGATCTGCTGCACTAGCACTGGCATGATCCCGTCGGAGGGCTCGTCCAGAAGCAGGAGGCGAGGTTCGGCCATCATGGCGCGCGCGATGGCCAGCATCTGCTGCTCCCCTCCGCTCATCGTCCCAGCCTTCTGCTGGGGTCGCTCTGCCAGCCGCGGGAAGTACTCGAGAACCTCCTTGAGCTGCTCGGGGCTCACCCTCCCACCGGCGGCGAGCTTCCCTAACTGCAAGTTCTCGGTCACGCTCAACTCTGCGAAGACCCCACGCCCCTGCGGAACGACCGCTATGC
>WHUD01000158.1 GCA_009377385.1 Actinophytocola sp. | reverse complement strand
GAGTAGCGCGATCAGGCCCCGATGGCTCGCGTACGGATCGGCGGTGACCGGATGGTAGGTGACCACAATGGTCGGCTCAACCAATTCGCGCCCGTAGATGGACGCCCATTCAGCGCGCCCGATGAGCGGTGCGCTCACGATGGAATCAATGGTCGGCGCACCGGTGTTGAACACCGTATCGGGATGCTCCCCAAGCTGGACGACACGTCGCCGCATGTCATCAGTGGCCGTGAAGTGCAGGTGGGACATCTTCGTGATGGCATGACGAACCGGGTCATCCGTCGACCCCTCGGTGACGTCGCCACCAGCAAGATGTGCCACGGGAAGCAGTCGCACCATCGCGCAGACCGCGACCGCCAGCGCTTCATAACGGTCACCGAGAACGACCAGCAGGTCGGGGTCGAGTCGTTCGAGTGCATCGGCGAAACCGATGGCACCTACGCCGAACGACTTCGCCACGGCGGTCGGCGTGTCGTTGGCCAGCACCATGTCGACGACTTCATCGGCGACGAAGCCGTCCTTGGCTACCTGGTCCAGCGTGTAGCCCTGCGTAGGAACCAGGTGGCCCCCGCTGACGAGCAGTGTCAAATCGACGTCGCAATCGTCGCGAAGCGCCGTCATGACGGGCACCAGCGAGCCGTAGTCGGCACGCGAACCAGTAAAGACACAAATCCGTCTGATCGTGAACACTGCCCTTCGCGAACTCACCAGATCTGCGCGCCGACTCGTGGGGCGCAGGAAAGAAACCGTCCGCCACGATTCTCGACGACGAGGAGGCGAATGCCAGGGCACCGTTTACGCTCGTGCCGTTACGCCGACGACGCCGATACCCGTCGACCCCGTATCACCCACGCCACCGCAGCCCAGGCCAGCACTCCCACCACAGCAAGTGCCCCAATGACCGCCCGTTGCCCGGCGTGGGACGCGAGCGCTGCCGCCCCGACCGGCCCGGCCAGCCCGGCCACGCCCCAGCCACTGAACACGATGCCGTAGCTGGTGCCGAACCGTGCGGCTGGTACGGCGTCGGCGGTGGCCACGGGGTGAGCACCGACAACGCCCCGTACTGCGCGCCCAGCACGAACAACGCGGGCAGCGCGAGCACCGGTAGCCCCTCCGGGAGCAGCGCCAGCAACGCGGCGAGCAGTAGAAACGCCGTGCCGTGCAATGTGGCCGGGTAGCCGACGACGTCGGCCAGCGGCCCCGCCACCAGCCGTCCGATCACGTTGCCCGCGTTGAGCAGCGCGACGGCGGCCACGACCAGCGCGGGATCACCCGCGAACGCGCCCGCGTGCGCGAACGCCACCAGCGCGGGCAGGCTGCCCAGGCTGAACAACGTCCACAGCGCGGGCACCGCACGCGCGGATCCCTGCGGCGCGGGCTCCGACGAGACCGATACGGCGGTGCCGGACCTAGGGGCACTCGGCGAACCCGGCAGCAGCGCGGCCGCTCCCAGCAGCACCAGCCCCAGCACGACGGCGAGCAGCGCGAACGTCCCCGCCCGCCCGACTACCCCCAGCAGCCAGGCGGCGATCGGGGCCAGCACCACCGCGCCCGCCGCGTACGCGCTCACCACCAGTGCCACCGCCCGGCCACGCCCGCCGGACCCGAGCGTGCCTGCCACCCGCACCGCCGTGCCGTAGCCGACGCCGGTCGCCAGCCCGAGCACCACCCCGAACCCGAGCAGCAGCACCGCCACGGACGACGCCACCGCGCACAGCACCAGCCCCACGACAACCCCGAGCCCCGTGCCCAGCGCAAGCACCCTGGGCGGCAGCGCGTCCGCCAGCCTGCCGCCGAGCAGCACACCGGTGGTGAACAACGCCAACCCGACAGCGAATACGACGCTCAGCGACGGCTCCGCCACCGCCAGTTCAGCAGCCAACACCTCGGTGAAGGTGGACCAGATGAACAGCGGACTGACCGCGACGTCGAGCAGGGCCGCGCCCGTCAGGACGCGGCCCCGCCGACTGGGACGACCTACGACGTACCCTCCTCAGGGCCGCCTGCCGACCCACTCCCCGGTGTTGTCCTGGTGCCCGCTCGCGGCGTCGCGGCCGGGTACCGGATGTTCTCGACCATTTCCTCGATGTGCTTCGGCGGGTGCGAGGTCAGCTTCGAGACGATGATCGCCACGATGAAGTTGACCACGGCGCCGATGGTGCCGATGCCCTCCGGGCTGACGTCGAGAATGGGCTCGTTCTCGGCGGTCCCGAACACCTCGAGCGTGTAGATCATGTAGGGGATCGTCACCGCAAGCCCGGCGACCATGCCCGCCGCAGCGCCCTTCGCATTACACCGCTTCCAGAAAATGCCCAGCACGAGGATCGGGAAGAAGCTGCACGCGGCAAGTCCGAACGCGAACGCCACCACCTCCGCGACGAACGCCGGCGGGTTGATGCCCGCGACGATCGCGACGACCACCGCGAGCCCCATGGCGATCCGGCCGACGAGCAGCCGCTCGTTGTCGTCAGCGGTCTTGCGGATCCGGCGGAAGTAGAAGTCGTGCGACACCGACGACGAGATCACCAGCAGCAGACCGGCCGCCGTGGACAGCGCCGCCGCCATACCACCTGCCGCGACCAGCCCGATGATCGGCGCGGGCAGCCCCGCGATCTCCGGTGAGGCCAGCACCAGGATGTCGGTATTGATCGTCATGTCGGCCTTGTCTGCAGGGTCGTCGCTGACTGAATTGATCGTTTCGGTGTCCTGGCTGATGCTGACCAGCCCGGTGCGCGCCCAGTTCTCGATCCACGTGGGCAACTGGTTCACCGGTGTGCCATTGATGCCTTCCAGCAGGTTGAGCTTGGTGAACGCGCCGACGGCGGGGGCCGTGGTGTAGAGGATGGAGATGAACAGCAGCGCCCAGAACGCCGAGTGCCGTGATCCTCGCACCGTACGGGTGGTGTAGAACCGGATGATCACGTGCGGTAGGCCTGCGGTGCCGATCATCAGCGCCATCGTCACCAGGAACGCGTCGATCATCGGCTGCTGGGCGAACGCCTCGGTGTACTGCTCCAGCCCCATCTGGGTGCCGATCGCGTTGAGCTCGTCCAGAATCGTGCCGAAGGACACCTGCGGGATGGGGAGCCCGGTGACCTGCTGCGCCACGGCGACCGCGGGGATCAGATAGGCGATGATCAGCACGGTGTACTGCGCCACCTGTGTCCACGTGATGCCCTTCATGCCGCCAAGCACCGCGTACAGGAAGATGACGCCAGCCGCGATGAGCACGCCGCCGGTGAGGCCGATGCCGAGGAAGCGGCTGAACACGATGCCGCCACCGTTCATCTGGCCGACCACGTAAGTGAACGAGATGATGATCGCGGCCGCCGCCGCCAGCGTGCGAACTCCCTCGGAGTAGCGCTCACCGACGAACTCCGGCACCGTGTACTTGCCCCATTTCCGCAGGTAGGGGGCGAGCAGCATGGCCAGCAGCACGTAACCGCCCGTCCAGCCCATCAGGAAGACCGAGCCGTCGGAGCCGAGGAAGGCGATCAGGCCTGCCATCGAGATGAACGACGCCGCCGACATCCAGTCCGCCGCGATCGCGGCGCCGTTGGCCACGGTGGGGACGCCGTGCCGTGCGACGTAGAAGCTCTCCGTCTCGCTCACCCGGCTGCGCCAGGCGATGTAGATGTAGACGCCGAACGACAGGACGATGAAGATCGTCGTCCAGAGTTGGATCTCACTCACAGCCGCTCACCGTCCCCGTCGCGCTCGCTGACGCCGTACTCGTCGTCGAGCCGGTCCATCCGGACGGCGTAGATGAGGATCAATACCAGGAACGTGTAGATGGCGCCCTGCTGGGCGAACCAGAAGCCGAGCGGGAAGCCGGCGATCTCGATCTTGTTGAGCTGTTCGACGAACAGGATGCCGCAGCCGAATGACACGATGAACCAGATGCTGAGCAGGATCACCATGAGCCGTAGGTTCTTGCGCCAGTACTCGCGGCGCCAGTCGCCCTCGGGCGGGCTGTGTTCGCCATGCTTCGAATGCGTCACCGTCGAGTCTCCTTCCAGGTCTTCGCGCGCTTAGCGCACCGCTCTTGCGCTGGCAAGATCAAGGACGACCGCCCCGGTGGCCGCGATGGGTTCCCGAACGGTCGCGGGGCCGCCCGAACGTGACCCAGGACACACTCGCGGCCGTTCGCGGCGCCGAACCGGCCGCCCGGAGCCGGGAGCTGACCGCTGGGGAACGGAGGCTGTCGACGTGGCCTATGTCACTCCTAAGCTGCGGGGCATGTCGTCGGTTACCACAGCGGACAGGCCGAGCCAGGTACGTCGGCGGATCATGCACGTGGGCAGTGGTGGAATGATCCTTGGTGGGCTGCTCATGGTGGTTGGTTCGCCGATGCCCTGGGTGTCGACTCCGGTCGGCAGCCTGTCCGGTGCCGCCGGCGCTGGGTTGTGGACGTTGTGCGCGGGCTTCCTCGCGATCGCGGGTGCCCTCATCCCACGTCGCAGAGTGGCGTTCGTCCACGCCGTCATACCGGGGGTCGCAGCAGCACTGATCGTGTGCTGGCAGTTGGTGAGGCTGGTGCAGATCAGTACGAGCACCGACGCCTGGGGCAAGCTGCTGCCTGGCATCGGCCTGGTGCTCGTCGGGGGAGGCGCGGTCGTGCTGCTGCGTTCGGCGAAGCGGATCCACGACGCGGGACAGCCCGCAGACGCAGGGTGACCGGCCGGGGCCTTCCGGCACGTGTTCCGGCAGGCCCGCTCGCTGGCTAGGGTGCGTGATGTGCGCGATACCGGTGCTCATTCGCCGTTGAGCGATGACGGTGGCCCGTGGGCCGCCGACATCGGCGACGACTACGACATGCCGGCCGACGTCGATGCCTCGTTCCGCACCGTGCGCAAGGTCGCCGTCGGGCATTTCGCCGTGTTCCTGTGCGTCGTTGTCGGGGTGCCGGTGCTGACGCTGACCGTCGGCTGGTGGTCAGGTGGCAGACTGATCGGCGGGATGAGCCCGAGCTTCGTCATGGCGGCCTTCGGGCTGTACGTGTTCTTCTTCGTGCTGGCGGTGGCCGCGGCGACGTTGTCGAACGGGGTCGAGGAACGCATGCTCGGCGAGCAGGAGCGGGAGCCGGTCGAC
This sequence comes from Actinophytocola sp., assembly GCA_009377385.1. Taxonomy (GTDB): domain Bacteria; phylum Actinomycetota; class Actinomycetes; order Mycobacteriales; family Pseudonocardiaceae; genus Haloechinothrix_A. Next base: position 5,286 of record WHUD01000158.1, on the reverse strand, counting down.
GAGAGTGACGACTCGTGACCGCCGCCAGCGTTATCGCGCTCGGAGTGCTGCTGCTCGCGGTGACCGTGCTCGCAATTGTGCTGCGGCCGGGCAGGGCGTCCACCCTGGAGTTCTACCTCGCAGGCAGGCGGGTCGGCGTGGCAACCAACGCCTGCGCGATCTGCGGCGACTACTTCTCGGCCGCATCGTTTCTCGGTGTTGCCGCGGCGGTGTATGTGTCCGGTTTGGACGGTCTCTGGTACGCGGCGGGATTCGCGGCGGGCTTCGTTCCGGTGCTGCTGTTCGTCGCTGCGCCGCTGCGGCGGTTCGGCGAGTTCTCGATACCGGACTTCCTCGGCCGCAGGCTCGGCTCCGACCGCGTCCGGCTGATCGCGGTCTGCGTGGTGCAGCTGATCATCCTGTCCTATTTGGTGCCGCAGGCGGTCGGCAGCGGCATCACATGGGAGCTGCTTGTCGGCGAGGGCGTGTTCGGCCTTACGCCGTACGCCACCGGTGTCGTGTTGTCCACTGTGGCCATTACCGCCCTGGTCGTGTTCGGCGGGATGCGTGGCACGACGTGGACGCAGGCGGTGCAGTTCCTGCTGCTGCTCGCGGCGTTCGTCTGGCTCGCCGTCGTGGTGCTCGCGTCCGGGTTCAGCTACCCGGACGCCGTGGCCGAACTGGACGCGGAGCCGCTCGCCAACCCGGTGTTGTCGGATGGCGAATGGGGGCTGGCGACCGAACCGAACCGGCTCGATCCCGGCGCGCCAGCGACGTTCGGCGAACCAGGCGGGCGGTACGGGCCGTTCGGGCAGCTCACGCTGATGGTGACGCTGGTGATGGGCACAGCGGGCCTGCCGCACATCATGAACCGCTACTTCACCAGCCCGACCGGCACCGCCGCGCGGATGACCACGGTGTGGGTGCTCGGGCTCGCCGGGCTGTTCTACACGCTCGCGGTGCTGCTCGGCACGGCGTCACGCTCGCTGATCGCGAGGGCGGTGCCGGAGGAGCCGTGGCTGGCCAAGCTCACCGTGGACGGCGTGCTGCGCGTGCCCGAGCACGCGCCCCTGGTGCTCGGCAGAATCTTCGGCGGCGAGGCGGGGCTGGGGTTCATCGCCATCGGCGCGCTGATCGCCGTCATGTCGACCATCGCCGGGCTGTTGCTCGCCTCGGCGGCGTCCTGGGGACACGACGTCTACGAGCGCCACATCAACCCGGCGGCCAGCCAGCGGCAGGCGGTGTGGGCAGGACGCGGCGCGGTGATCGCGGTGGCGATGTTCTCGGCCGCGCTGGCGCTCGGACTGCGGCCCGACTCGCTGACCGCACTGTTCCCTTCGATCGTGGCTACCATGGTGACCTGGGCGTTCGCGCTGGCCGGCTCGGCGCTGGCTCCGGTGTTCATCCTGGCGATCTGGTGGCGCGGCACGACGTCGCGGGGGGCGGGGGCCGGCATGATCACCGGTGCTGTCACCGCGATCGGCATGTTCGCCAGCGCCACGCTGGTGGCGGACAAGGGCGCCGGTGAGGTGCTGCTCGCGCCGACCATCGTGGCCGCGCCGCTTGCCGTGCTGGTGACGGTGATCGTGTCGTCGCGGACGCCGACGCCGAAAGACCTCGACCGGCTGTGGCTGCGGCTGCACGGCACCGCGGCCGACCGGCGCGCGACGCGGCTGGCGCGGTTGACCATCGTGGGCGTGAACGGAGACAGGAGCGGACGATGAGCAGGGGAAGTCTGCCGCTGGCAGGCGCGCTGGTTGTCGCGTGGGCGCTGGTGTACCTGGTCACCCAGCGCGTGCCCGACCCGCCGCTCGAAGTCGGCGTCACGGTGCTGATCGGCGTCGCGCTCAGCGTGGCGCTGACCGTCGGCTACCCGTCCGCGTTGCGGGGCCCGCGCAAGCCCAGGCAGCCTCGGCAGCCCGGCAGGCACGGCCGCACCATCGCCGCCGTCGGGCGCTCCATGCCGCTGCGGTCCGGGTTGACAACGGAGGCGGCGCAGCGGGCGGTCAAGCTGCTGCATCCGCTGCTCGGTGGGGACGCGATGGCGATCACCGACCGGGAGCGGGTGCTGGCGTTCGTCGGGCCGGGCTCGGACCATCACACGGTCGGGGACGCGCCGCAGACCGAGGCGGCGTCCCGCGTGCTTGCCCGTGGGAAGACCACCGTGGTGCGTAGCAAGGGCAAGCTGGGATGTCCCAAGCCGGGTTGCCCGCTGCGCACAGCGGTGATCTCGCCGTTGTCGATCGGCAAGCGGGTGGTCGGCACGCTGAAGGTGTACCGGCTCGATGACATCCCACCGCCCCGCGATCTGGTCGAAGGGCTCGCGGGCATCCTGTCGCTGCACCTGGAGCTTGCCGAGCTGGACCGGGAGCGCAAGCTCGCCGTCGACGCGCGGCTCGACGCGCTGCGGGCGCAGATCAACCCGCACTTCCTGTTCAACACGCTCAACACCATCGCGTCGAAGGCGCGCACCGACCCCGAGGAGGCGCGGCGGCTGCTGTTGCGGCTGTCGGATTTCTTCCGGTACGCGGTGCGCCAGGAGGGGCAACTGGTCGAGTTCGGGCAGGAGTACTACTTCGTGCGCACCTACGTGTCGCTGGAGCAGGCGCGTTACGGCGAACGGCTCAACGTCCGCTACGACATCGACCCGCAGGTGCTCACCGCGAACGTTCCGGTGCTGACCGTGCAGCCGCTGGTGGAGAACGCCGTCAAGCACGGGATCGCGGACAAGGTCGACGGCGGTACGGTGCTGCTCAAGGCACGGGTCGACCCGCTGACCAGGACGACGTCGATCCGTGTCGCGGACGACGGTGTCGGTATCTCACGGGAGGTACTCGACCGGCTGACTGCGGGGGAGGACACGGCGAATGGGGGAGTCGGTCTGAGTAACATCTCGCAGCGGTTGGAAGTGCTGTACGGCGAGCGTTATCGTCTCGACATCCAGTCGCACGATGGCGGCGGCACCGTTGTCGAGCTGCAGATTCCGTTGAGGTGATCGAGTGCGTGCCCGTTGCCTGATCGTCGACGACGAGGCACCAGCAAGGGCGGAACTGCGCTACCTCCTCGGCGGTTTTGACCACGTGCAGGTCGTGGGCGAGGCCACCAACGCGGAGGAAGCGCTGGTGCTGCTGCGCTCGCTCGACTACGACATCGTGCTGCTCGACATCCGGATGCCAGGCGGGACCGGCATCGAGGTGGCCGAGGCGCTGCGGTCAGGTTCGCATCCGCCGAAGGTCATCTTCACCACGGCGTACCCCGACTACGCCCCGGACGCCTTCGACCTCGACGCTGCGGACTACCTGGTCAAACCGTTCGACGCCGAACGCCTCGGGCGTGCGCTGACGCGTGCGCTCGCGCCGGGGCAGGGGGATGCGGAGGGGGAGTCGACGCCTGCCCACGGCGTCCCCGCGCTCGTCGCGACCGCCGCGCCGGAGCCCGTGGAACCGCTGGCCCGGATCCCGGTGCAGCAGGGCGACCGCACGGTGCTGGTCGACGCGTCGTCGATCATCTTCGCCACCGCGGCGCGCGGGTACTCGTACCTGCAGCTGGCGGGGGAGCGTGTGCTGGTGAGCTACTCGCTGAACGTGCTGGAGCGCAGGCTCCGCGGGCACTTCTACCGGACACACAGGTCGTATCTGGTCAACCTCGACCACGTCCGCGAACTCCGGCCCGACTTCAAGGGCGCCCTGGTGCTGGTCATGGACGACCACCGCCGCAGCCGTGTCGAGGTCTCCCGCCGCCACGTCCGCGACCTACGGAAGCTGCTTGGCCTCTAGCATCGTGTCCCACGTCCAGAGCGTCGTGTCCCACGTCCAGGACGCCGTGTCCCACGTTCGCGACGCCGTGTTGGCCGCATCGCCAGCGAGTGGATCATAGGCGGATGCCCGTGCAGGTGATGCCGTTGTTGTGGAGGTAAGCGATCGTGCCGACGCTCAACAGGGAGTGCGCTGTATGCGTCGCGGCGCACAGGTAGCGGCCAAGCGTGTCCGGGTCCTCGGGCAGATTCCGCAGCAGGATGACGGACAAGTCGGGATACACGCTTGTCCGCACTTCTGTTTCGAGCATCAGGTCCCGTGAAATCACCACGCGGCCCTGCTCGGCTGCGGTCGCGACGACTGAGCGATGATCCTCCGCGGCAAACACGTCCATGTGGATCGCGTCGTGGCCTGCCCCGTGCAGGTGCACGCACACCTCGGGCGGCACGCAGCGTCAATAAGAAACTTCACGTAGCCGCCCCTCGATCCACAAACCCGGTACTCAGTCCTCAGCAACAGAGAACGATTACCGGCAGGCTATCCCGGTTCGTTCGTTGCCCGAATCCGACAGATGGCTGACTCAACCAGTCACTGTCCGTGTCGAACTTGCCGGCTACTCGGCATCGTCGGGATCTCCGTCGCCGCGCCGGCGCACGCCGACCCCGTCTGCGTCGGAGTCACGGTGAGCGGCACGGCGAAGCGTCAATGATACTGAGAGTTTTCTGTCCGAAAACAAGACTCGGCCTTGATCTGCCCCAACGACTACTCCAGGTGGGCGAAATCGTCCGTTTCGCGACCTACGACCTGTCACATGCTGGCTTCATGGACGTGCAACTTGCTGAGAGCACGTTGCCGACGACGTCAGGAGTACAGGCACATGGGACATCTGCCACTGCATCGCTACGAACTGTTTCATTCTTCGGATCCCGCCTACGTCTGCGACATGGTGGGCCGAATCCTCGGTCCCGAGCGCCTTGAGGTGATGGGGTCCACCCCGCTTGACGTCAGAATGCACTCGCGGCGCTTGTTCGATGTCTCGATCAGCTTCCTGGCTTACGGTCCAGAGGTTGTCGTCGAGGCGAACTCGACCAACGGGTACTTCGCGATCCACCTGCCGCTGACAGGTTGCAGCGAGGTTCGCCATCGTCGTGGTCTATTCACCTCCACGCCGGCGCTGGCGTTGGTTGTCTCGCCCAGCGACGCGGTCGCGATTCGCTGGTTTCCCGGATGCGCGAAGTTGCTTATCCGGATTGAGCGCGTCGCATTGGAGACGCGGCGTGCGAGTATGCTCGGAGAATGTTTACGGCATCCACTCCGATTTGAATCGGAGATGGACGTCGAGCGCGGTGGCGGTGCAAGCTTGGCTCGCTCGATTCGATATTTCGCCAAGCAGTTGGGTCATGCACGAGAGATCGTCAACAACGACCTTTTCGTGCACGAGTTTGAGCGAATGCTGATGGTTGAGTTGCTGATGAATCAGCCGCACAGTTACAGTGATCAGCTGCGGTTGCTCCGAGACCGGTAACCTCATGAGAAGTCGAGCATGCCATTT
>WHUD01000157.1 GCA_009377385.1 Actinophytocola sp. | reverse complement strand
ATCGCAGGCTGGATGGTCCTCGACGTCGAGTCATGGGACCGCGCGGTCGAGCTGGCCGGGGAGCTGTCCGCCGCTCCGGGGGCAGGCGGCGAGCCGATCCACGAGTGGCTCGAGGTGCGACCGTTCATGTCGGAGCCGCCAACGGTGACCGAATGAACGAGTTGCTGCTGCGGGAGCTGGTGCCCGCGGTGATCGGTGTCCTCGTCCGGCGCGGAGCTGACTTCGCATCGGCCGAGGATGCCGTGCAGGAGGCTCTGGTGCGTGCGCTGGAGACCTGGCCGGACGCTCCGCCGCGCGATCCGAAGGCATGGCTGGTCACGGTCGCGTGGCGCAAGTTCGTCGACGCCGTCCGTGCCGAGGCGTCGCGTCGGGGCAGGGAGGTTGCCGTGGAGGTCGAACCCCCGGCAGGCCCGGTACCCGCCACGGACGACACGCTGCGGCTACTTCCTGTGCGCGCACCCCACCCTGCCGCCTGGCTCGGCCGTCGCCCTGACGCTGCGCGCGGTCGGTGGCCTGACTACGCGGCAAGTCACGGCGGCATACCTCGTTCCCGAGTCGACCATGGCCCAACGGATCAGCCGTGCCAAGCGGCGGATCGCGGGGCTGCGGTTCGACCAGCCCGGTGACCTCGGGACGGTGCTACGGGTGCTCTACCTCGTGTTCAACGAGGGGTATGGCGGGGACGTCGACCTGGCGGCCGAGGCGATCCGCCTCACTCGCCACCTCATCGCCCTGACCGACGAGCCCGAGGTCGCGGGGCTGCTCGCGCTCATGCTGCTGCATCATGCGCGTCGCGCGTCTCGCACCGGACAGGGAGGTCGCTGCTGCGGCCGTGAGCACGGGCGTCCGCACGCACGCCCGTGCCCGGCGCGCAGTGCCGGACACGGGCGTACAGTCCCCTCGCGACGTGCGTGTTTAGTCCGCGCAGAGCGCGTAGGCGTCAGGGACGGCGGCGTCGATCGCTTCGAAGTTGAGGTGCGAGATCCCGTTGGCGCCCTTGTCCTTGCCCAAGGTGCCGCCTGCCATCACCGCGTGCGCGTTGATCGGCGTCCCGGTGCTCACGCCAGCGGCGCCAGCGAGGTGTTCGACGCCCTCTTGGCAGAGGTCGGGCAGGAAGAAGTTGGCAAGCTCACCGAACGTCACGAAACCGTTCGAGCCTGCCATGCCCTGGATGGCCTTCGCGTTGGCGTTGCTGACGTAACAGAAGTGAGCGGATGCGGTACCGGCAGTCATCGCGATGCTGGCGGCTGCCGCCGCGCCGACGAACAGCGCGCGTCCCACGAACCTATTCATGTGACTTAGTCCCTTCCAGCGTGCCCGTCTGGACGACGAGCGATACAGGACTTTCGCCACAACTGAGACAAATATTACAGCCAATTCGTGACACCGTCGTGCCCCGAGTGTGATGACACTCCGGACCCAGTAAACCGGGTGACACGCCGGGTGCGGCATGACACGGTAGCCCAGTGAACGTCATCGCCCGCGCGGCATCGACGTCGTCGCTGGCGTCTCTGGCCGAAGCGGTTCACCGTGCCGCTGCCACGACGCCGCGAACCGTGGTCCTGGTGGAGGGCATGAGCGACCAGCGGGCCATCGAGGCGCTCGCGGTGCGGCTCGGCCGGGACTTGGTTGCCGACGGCGTTCTGATCGCCGCGATGCAGGGCGCGACCAACCTCGCTTCGCTCGCGCCGAGGAAGACGGGTGCGATGTGGACGCGGAGCTCGTCGATCAAGCCCGCCGCGAGGTACTGGTTGATTGTTGTCGCGGCGCCGCAGGCGATGGCGACGTCGGAGCACGCCGCGGCTTGAGGCACGTGCGTCCTTGCTGCGGAGTCCCGAGCTCGACGTGCGCGCCGGGGCCATGGTGTCTCATGCGGACCAAGGCGCGGCGTTGTGCTGTCACAGCGGTGCCGATGGCGAGTCCCGTCGAGTTGGGTGCTTTACGAGGACGCCGATCCCAGTGCGTGATCGACGGTGCCGATAGCGTGGCGCAGTCGGTCGCGTTTCGCGCGCAGGTAGCGGACGTTGTGCTCGGTCGGCGCTGGCAGCAGCGGGAGCCGTTCGCGCACGACGATGCCGTGTGCTGCGATGCCCGCCTCCTTCGCCGGGTTGTTGCTGAGCAGCCGCACTGAGCGGACGCCGAGATCAGCGAGCACCTGTGCGCCGGACCCGTAGTCCCGCGCGTCGGCGGGCAGCCCGAGGGCGAGATTGGCGTCGACGGTGTCCGCGCCGTCGTCCTGGAGCTGGTAGGCACGCAGCTTGTTCAACAGCCCGATCCCGCGTCCCTCGTGCCCGCGGAGATAGACCACGACGCCGCTGCCTTCCCGTGCCACCGCCCGCAGCGCCGCGTCCAGCTGGTCGCCGCAGTCACACCGCAGCGAGCCGAACGCGTCGCCGGTGAGGCATTCCGAATGCAGCCGGGCCAGCACGTCAACCGTGCCCAGCTCGCCGAACACCAGGGCGAGTTGCTCGGTCCCGGTGACCGTGTCGCGGTAGCCCAACACACGGAACTCGCCGTACTGGGTCGGCAACCGCGTCTCGGCGACCCTCGTGACGGCGGATTCGGTGCGGCGCCGGTACTCGGCGAGGTCGGCGACGGAGATGATCGGTAGTCCGTGCTCGCGGGCGAAGCCAAGCAGCTCGGGCAGCAGGGCGACCGCGCCGTCATCGCGCACGACCTCAGCGATCACGCCCGCAGGAGGCAGCCCGGCCAGCTCGGTGAGATTCACCGCGGCTTCGGTGTGCCCACGCCTGCCGAGCACGCCACGAGGGTCGGCGCGCAGCGGGAACACGTGTCCGGGCCGGGTCAGGTCGTCGGGGCCGGTGCGGGGATCGGCGAGCGTCCGCAGGCTGTGCGCCCGGTCGGCGGCCGAGATGCCCGTTGTGATCCCGTCGGCCGCGTCAACTGAGACTGTGTACGCGGTGCCCTTCGGGTCCTGGTTGGTCCTGGTCATCGGTGGTAGCCGGAGGCGGTCGAGGTCGCTGCCCGCCATCGGCGCGCACAACACCCCGCTGGTGTGGCGCACCATGAACGCGATGCTCTCCCGGCTCGCGCACGCGGCGGCGAGCACCAGATCGCCCTCGTTCTCCCGGTCCTCGTCGTCGACGACCACGACCATCCCGCCATCGGCGATGGCGGACACGGCGATGTTGACGCTGTCGAGCTGGCTACTCATATACCTATTAGAAATATGGTGGCTCGATATATCAAGCCGGTGTCCCGATGAGTGGGCAGCGTGTCAGCCGTGCTTGCGCCTGCGTCGCTTCGGCAGCGTGTCGATGTCGGCGAGGAGTTCCTGCGCGAGGTCGCGCTCCGACTCGTAGTGCCGGGTGCACCAGCGCAGCACGGCGCTGGGGTAGGCCCAGTCCGGATTGGACTCCGCACCCTTGGCGTCCGCCTCGGCGCGCTTGGCCATCTTCTCCACGTACGCGATGTGCGCCTCGAGCATCTCGCGCAGCCGCTCCGGTTCGGCGAGGTTGCCGAGCCACACCCGCAGCATCACGCTGTGCTTGAGCACAGGCGCCTCGACCGGCGCGTCGTTCACCCAGCGCGCCGCGGCTTTCCTGCCGCTCTCGGTGATCGTGTACATCCGCTTGCCTCGGACGCCGTCCTGCTGGATGACCGCCCGCGACGTCGCGAGCCCGTGCTTCTCGAGCCGCTTCAACTCGGCGTAGATCTGGCTGTAGGACGGACTCCAGTAGAAGAACTGCAGGCTCCAGTCGGCCCACTTCTTCAGGTCGTAGCCGGACAGCTCGTCGGCGTGCGAGAGCATCCCCAGCACCGCCCAACTCGTCGGCGGCAGGTTCGGGACGTCGTCGCTGTTCGCGGCCTCAGTCACGACCGGACTATACCGCTTAGGCATATTCGTGTCGAAGACGTCTACCCCCACAGCGGGCGGCGAGGAAACAGCAACCTGCTCGCCTCGTGTGCCACCTCGACCATGACGCGGGCGAGTCGTTCGGCGTTGACGACGCGGGCTTGGCCGGTCACCGACAACGCCGCCACCGCAGGGCCACGTGTCCGCAACGGCGCCGCGACGCACACGATGCCGGTGACCGACTCCTCCCGGTCGACCGCGACGCCTTCCCTGAGCCGGATCTGCGCCAGCTCGCGGTGCAGGCCGTCGATGTCGCCGATGGTGCGTGCCGTCAGCCGGGGGAGGCGGGAGCGGAAGGTGGCGGCGACGGTGGTCGGTTCGTGCGTCGCCAGCATCGCCTTGCCGAGCGCCGTGCAGTGCGCGGGCATCCGACCACCGAGCCGGGTCGGCAGGTTCGCAGCGAGCCGCCCGCCGGTCTTGTCCAGGTAGACGACCTCGCGGCCGTCGAGGACGCCGAGGTGTCCCGTCATGCCTGTGCGCTGGCACAGCTCGTGCAGCAGCGGGTTGACGGCGTCACGGATCTCGTTGTGGTCAGCGGCGAGCCCGCCGAGCTCGAGCGGTCGCATGCCGAGCCGGTAGCCGCCCGAGGTGTGGGCCAGCCAGCGAAGCCGGATCATCTGGTCGAGGATGCGATGCACCGTCGAACGCGGCAGGCCGGTGCGTTCGGCGAGGCCGAGCAGCGTGAGGGTCCTTGTCGACGAGTCGAAAGCGTCCAGGATCAACGTCATGCGTTCGATCATCGAGGCGGGTGCCTTGGTCGAGTCGTTCGGAGCCATCACCGGAACCGTCATCGCGCACCTCCACAGTCTGATATGAAGTTTAGAAGTATTTCGACTAGGTATGTCAAGCCTTGGTCGGTGTCACAGGTCACAGTGGCCGAGGCAAGGGCGCGCCGAATCCCGGCAACTACGTACGTACTACGGAACTTCACTGCTGGGTGGGCCGGGGGCTTGACAGCCGTTTCAGGTCCGCTCCCTAATAAGGTATCAGATAGATATATACCTAGTAGATATATGGGAGTGTCCATGAAGGCCGTGGCGGAGAAAGCGACACCGGACACCACCGACTTCAAGTCGGTGCTCGGCCGGTTCTGCACCGGCGTCACCGTGATCACCGCGGTGGCCGGCGACGAGCCGGTCGGCTTCACCTGCCAGTCGTTCGCCGCGCTCTCACTCGACCCGCCCTACGTCTGCTTCTGCCCAGGCAAGACGTCGTCGTCCTGGCCGCGCATCCGAGGTGTCGGCCGGTTCTGCGTCAACATCCTCGCCGCCGACCAGGAGGACCTCTGCCGTGGTTTCGCGGCCAGCGGGGCGGACAAGTTCGACGGTGTGCGGTGGGTGCCGTCGCCGAACGGCTCGCCGTTGCTGACCGGGTCAATGGCCTGGATCGACTGCGCGCTCGACCGCGAGGTCGACGGCGGCGACCACACGATCGCGATCGCGCGCGTCACCGACCTGTCCGAACGCCGCGACGCGCCGCCGCTGCTGTTCTACCGGGCGGCGTTCGAGCGGTTGCCCAGCTGAGCTGCCTCCCGGTCAGCGGGACGTGTGCTTCCCGATGCTGGTTGCCGCGGCGAAGGATCGAACCCAGACAGCGAGTTGTGGAGGGACCCGAATGACCAACGCCCACGGTGACGTGCGGGTGATCGACGCGGGCGCGCCGCCAGCCCGGTACGCGCGCGGCTGGCACTGCTTGGGCCTCGCGGAGCGGTTCCGGGACGGCACGCCGCACGCGGTGACCGCGTTCGGCACCGAGCTGGTGGTGTTCGCGGGCGAGGACGGCAGGCTGCATGTGCTCAACGCCTACTGCCCGCACATGGGCGGCAACCTCACCGACGGCCAGATCAAGGGCGACACGATCGCCTGCCCGTTTCACGACTGGCGCTGGCGCGGCGACGGCCGGTGCGCCGAGATCCCTTACGCGCGACGGGTTCCGCCCAGGGCCCGCACGAAGGCCTGGACCACGCTCGAGGAGAACAAGCAGCTTTTCGTCTGGCACGACCCCGAGGGCAACCCGCCACCCGCCGAGATGTCCATCCCGCGTATCGAGGGAGCGTTCAGTGACGAGTGGAGCGACTGGACGTGGAACGAGCTGGTGATCGAGGGCGCGAACTGCCGCGAGGTCATCGACAACGTCGTCGACATGGCGCACTTCTTCTACGTACACTACGCCTTCCCGACCTACTTCAAGAACGTCTTCGAAGGTCACATCGCCAGCCAGTACATGACCTCGATCGGCAGGGAAGACGTCCAGGGCGAAATCGCCAAGGCTGGCGGCGGTAAGAACGTCCTGACCTCGGAAGCGGCCTACTACGGGCCGTCCTACATGATCGACTACCTGACCAGCGATGCGGGCGACACCACGGTCGATGCGGTGCTCATCAACTGTCACTACCCGATCACGCCGACCAGCTTCGTGCTGCAGTACGGCGCGATCGTCAAGAAACAACCGGGGCTGCCGGATGCGGACGCCGACGCCACGGCCGAGCGGTTCGCCAACGGGCTCGGCAAGGGCTTCGAGCAGGACGTCGCCATCTGGCAGCGCAAGACCCGCATCGACAACCCGCTGCTGTGCGAGGAGGACGGGCCGGTCTACCAGCTACGGCGCTGGTACGAACAGTTCTATGTGGACGCCGACGATGTCACGGAGCAGATGACGCGACGATTCGAGTTCGAAGTGGACACCACACGAGCGGTCAGCGCGTGGGAGGACGAGGTCGCGCGCAACCTCGCCCGCGGCGACGTCCAGGCCGGGGTCTGAGGGTGGGGTCGGCTGCGATGGCGAGCCGGGGCGAGCCGAACGGGGCGTTCGGCACGTATTCGGCACCGAACGCCCCGTTCGGCTCGCCCGTCGCCTGCCGGTCCTGCGGGACAACGGTGCTGGTCGAGAAGTTCAGCATGGCGCACACCAGCGTGCAGTGGATGTCGGACGCGGGACGGAGCTGTCCTGAGTTCGCCCGCCGCAGCGCCGAGGGCGGTCTGCTGCGCACCTGTGTCGCGCTGCGGGACAGCATCGACCGAGCCGTCGTAGCCGGGGAGGTCGTCCTGAGCGCCAGGGAGACGCCGTGAGCACCGAACCCGGCCTGCCGGAGACCGGCTACGTCGAGGCACGGGTGCGGCGCGTGGTCGCCGAGACGCCCGACGCAGTGTCGCTGGAGCTGGACGTGCCCGCCGAGGACGCGCCCCGGTTCCGCTACCGGCCGGGCCAGTTCCTGACCCTGCGGATCCCCAGCGAGCGCACCGGATCCGTTGCCCGCTGCTACTCGCTGTCCAGCGCGCCGGGGGACCCGCTGACGGTCACGGTCAAACGGGTTGCGGACGGCTACGGCTCGAACTGGCTGTGCGACAACGCCGCCGAGGGCACGGTGCTGGGTGTGCTGCCACCGGCGGGGGTGTTCACGCCGAAGTCACTCGACGACGACCTGCTGTTGTGCGCGGGTGGCAGCGGCATCACGCCGCTGATGTCGATCCTGCGGTCGGTGCTGGTGCACGGCACCGGATCGGTCACGTTGCTCTATGCCAACCGGGACGAGGGCTCGGTGATCTTCGCTGCCGCGCTGGCGGAGCTGAGCAGGCAGTATCCGGAGCGGCTGACCGTGCTCCACTGGCTGGAGAGCGTGCAGGGCCTGCCGACCCGCGCGCAGCTGGCCCGGCTGGCCGCGCCGCACGCGCGGCGTGAGGCGTTCGTGTGTGGACCAGCGGCGTTCATGGCCGCCGCCACCGACGCGCTACGGGACGCCGGAGTCGATCGAGTGCACGTGGAGCGGTTCGTCTCGCTCTCCCGCAATCCGTTTCACGCCAATGGTCCGGTGACCGCCGAGCCCGACGACGCCTCAGCCGATGTCGAGGTCGAGCTGGACGGCGACACCCACAGCTACGCCTGGCCCCGCGGCACGGTGCTGCTCGATCTGCTGCTGGCGCACGGGCTCGACGCGCCGTACTCCTGCCGGGAAGGCGCCTGCAGCGCCTGCGCATGCCTGGTCACCGATGGCGAGGTGAAGATGCTGGCCAACGAGGTGCTGGCGGAAGCCGACCTCGCCGAGGGCTACGTGCTCGCCTGCCAGGCGATTCCGGTGACCGACACGGTGAAGATCACCTATAGCTGAGGAGAGACAACGCATGGCAGACATCAGCTCGCTCGGGTACGTCAAGGTCGAGGTCGCGGACGTCGAGGCGTGGCGCGCGTTCGCGTTCGACGTGATGGGGTTCGCCGAGGGATCCGGCCAGGACCCCGACGCGCTGTACCTGCGGATGGACGAGCGCGCGGCGCGGATCGTGCTGGTGCCCGGCACCGTCGACCGGGTGCTCGCCGTCGGCTGGGAGGTCCGCGACTACCAGGCGCTGGCGCGGGTGCAGGACACCGTTGCGGCCGCCGGGATCGGCGTGAAAGTGCTGTCGGTCGACGAGGCCGATGAGCGCCGTGTGGAAGAGGTGATCAGCTTCCAGGACCCTGGCGGCACCACGGTGGAGGTGTTCCACGGTCCGGTGCTGGATCACAGCCCGCTGGTCACGCCGCACGGCAACCGGTTCGTCACCGGCGCGCTCGGCCTCGGGCACGCGGTGCTGCCGGTTCCCGACCTTGACGCCGCGTTCCGCTTCTACACCGAGGTGCTCGGGTTCCTGCCGCGTGGCGCCTTCCGGCTGCCCACACCGCCGGAGGCGGGGCCGGTCCGGCTGCGGTTCCTCGGCGTCAACCAGCGCCACCACAGCCTGGCGCTCATTCCCGCGCGGGAGGTCACCGCGCCGGGACTGATCCACGTGATGGTCGAGGTGGACCGGCTCGACGACGTCGGCCGCGCGCTGGACCGCGTCATGCGTGCGGGCTACCGGCTGTCGTCGACGCTGGGTAGGCACACCAACGACAAGATGATCTCGTTCTACGTGCGCACTCCCGGTGGTTGGGACCTGGAGTACGGCACCGACGGCTTGCTGGTCGACGAGGCCGCCTACACCGCAGAGGAGATCACAGCGGACAGCTACTGGGGCCACGACTGGTCGGGCGCCGCCTGATGCTCGGCGACGACCTGCGGGACCAGGCGGCCGCGCTGCTGCGAGCCGCCGAGCACGAGCGATCGCCGGTCGAACCGCTGGTCGTCCGGTTCCCCGGCATCGATGTGGTCGACGCTTACCAGATCCAGCTCAGCAACATCGAGCACCGCACTGCGCGGGGCGCGCGGGTGATCGGGCACAAGGTCGGCCTGTCCTCGCTGGCGATGCAGCGGATGATGGGCGTCGATGAGCCGGACTACGGCCACTTGCTCGACGACATGGCACTGTCCGAAACGGACCCAGTGTGGGTCGGTCGGTACTGCTGGCCGCGCATCGAGGTAGAGGTCGGTTTCGTCCTCGGCGCCGACCTGCCGGGGTTTGACTGCACGGAATCCGACGTACTCGGCGCGACCGAGGCGATCGTGCCCAGCATCGAGCTGATCGACAGCCGGATCAAGGACTGGCGGATCGGCCTGGCTGACACTATCGCTGACAACGCGTCGTCGGCGGGGTTCGTGCTGGGGGCGGCTCGCGTCTGCCCATCCGATGTGGACCTTCGCACCGTTGACGTCGTGCTGTACCGGGGCGACGAGGAAGTCGTGCGGGGCCGCTCGGACGCGGTGCTCGGTAATCCGGCGACGGCGGTGGCATGGCTGGCCCGCAAGGTCGCCTCGTTCGGTGTCCGGCTCGAAGCGGGTCACATCGTGCTGCCCGGGTCGTGCACACGGGCGGTCGACGTCGCGCCGGGGCAGCGGTTCCGGGCGGAGTTCGGCGGGCTCGGCACGGTGTCGGTGTCGTTCAGCTAGCCCCGCTCAGCAGTGCGGCCAGCCGGTCCGCGGCCGTGCGCAGCCGGTGCACGCAGTCGCGCAGTTCCTCGGCGGAGACGTCCTCGCGCAGCAGACCGGCTTCGAGCTCGTAGCCGGTGTGGCCGTGGTCGCCGACGACTGGAACCACGACGTGGCTGACCGACAGCGTGCCTGCCGAGTCCAGCTCCTCCGGCAGGTACGCGCGCGACGCCAGCGAGGTCAGCAGTTCGGCGACCCGCTCGCGGAGCTCGCGCCGCGCCGGGCCGGCGTGCAGGACGGACGTGACCTCGCCCAGCACCCGCAGCAACTCGACGTGGCCCTGTTCCAGCCGCCAGACACCCGCGCCGGTCTCCCGGATGGCGGCCAGCTGTGCGCGCAGCGCGTCCTGGTCGCGGTCCGGTACCTGACTGAGCCAGCGTTCGCGCTCCCTCGCCGAGAGGTAGGCCACGTAGCCAGCGCCGCCTGGCGGCCGAAGTGGCAGCCGCGCGCCCGCGCGTACGCCGGGCGGCAGCCGGTCCGTGCCGCCGGTGAGCAGCAGGAACTCCAGCTGTGACTCACTGACCCGGGAGAGCGCGCAGCCGTAGCCGGTGGCGTCGGTGATCGCCTGCAGCTCGTGGCGGGCGTGTTCCAGCAGCTCCAGCCGGGTGCGCGCCGCGCTCGCCAGCGTCGTCAGCCCCCAGCCGAGGGTGAACGTCTTGTCGTGCCCCCGGTCCAGCCAGCCCGCTGCGGTGA
>WHUD01000156.1 GCA_009377385.1 Actinophytocola sp. | reverse complement strand
TGTCCTGGGAGGCCAACGCCGCCGCGCAACGTCGTCAGGCGCACCGCTACCACTAACCCCTGCACAGAAAAAGTCCCCGGTGGCAGTGCCACCGGGGACCTTGTCAGCTCAGTTCGCGCTACGTCAGATCGTGCGAACCTTCTGGGCCTGCGGCCCCTTCTGGCCCTGGCCGACCTCGAACTCCACTCGCTGGTTCTCTTCCAGGGTGCGGAAGCCGCGACCCTCGATCTCCGAGTAGTGCACGAAGACGTCGCCTTCGCCGCCGTCCTGCGCGATAAAGCCGAAGCCCTTCTCGGCGTTGAACCACTTCACAGTGCCTTGCGCCACCGTTTTTCTCCTCGTTACAGAATCCGCTTCGAGTGCCCGTTAAGACACCCGCGACCGTCCCGGGCGGTTCCAACGAGACGAGCTGGGCGTACGCTCCAACTCGCGTCAGAAGTTCCGCGAGCGTGAAGCCACGACCACGCAAAACGACGGTCTGCGGGTCAGCCTACCTGTAACTCGCTCCGACGGAACACCCTGACCGAAATGCGCGATTGCGCAGCACCACGCACAGCCTCTTGCCCTCCACCACCGTGCTCCCATTAGGGTGAACGAGCACGTCTTAATGGGCGTATCCACCGAGCCACGGTAAGGACGGGACAGCGCGTGTGGCTGCATAACAAAACCGGCCCGTTACGAGCGGATTCGGCGATCAACCCCCTGGTCATCGCGCTGCTGCTCCCCACGGCGCTTGTGATGGGCGGATGCGCGAGCGAAGTCGTCCCAACGGGTTCGAACACCACGACCGTGCCAACCGAGAATTTCCGGATCGTGCCGGAACCGGCATTCAACGCGTCCGGAGTTTCACCCGTTCAGCCTATCCGGATCACGGTGACCGACGGCACGCTGCTGTCGGTATCACTCAAGAACGACGAGGGCGCCGACGTCGCGGGCGAGCTCTCCGACGACCAGCGGCGCTGGGTCGCAACCGAACCGCTCGGCTACGACAGGCGCTACACCTGGACCGGAACCGCGTTCGACGCCGAGGGCGAACGCTTCCCGATCGAGGGCTCGTTCCGGACACTCGCGCCCAAGACCGTTGTCGAGATCCAGCCGAACCTCGTCGACGGCGGCCTCTACCCCCGGACCGCGCCAATCATGCTGCGGTTCAGTGCGCCCGTCGAGGACAAGGACACGGTCGTGCGCGCGCTGAAGGTCGACGCCGACCCGCGCACCGAGGGCACGTGGTCCTGGAGCGAGGACGACAGCGTCGTCACCTGGCGTCCGGAGCAGCAGTGGGAACCGGGCACGAACGCGCGACTGCTCGCGAAGCTGTACGCGGTGCGGATGTCGGAAGGCCACTACGGCGCGAGCGACGTGGACATCAGGTTCCGAATCACACCCGACTGAACCGGAATACCGTTCATACCGGCCGCAAGCTAGCGTGTAGAGGTGAGTTACACCGCGCAACCATGGCCGCCGATCGACACGGATCCCCCGGTGATCCACGAGAAGGCGCCCACCCAAGGCACCAAGCTTCCGCCCCACTACACCGAGTGTTTCGGCTGCGGCGACGAGCAGCCGGGCGGACTGCGGATGAGCACCGAGGTCGCCGAGTCGTACATCATCAAGTCGACGTTCGACGTCACCCGTGAGCATCAGGGCGCGCCAGGGCTCGCCCACGGCGGGCTGCTGGCCTGCGCGTTCGACGAGGCGCTCGGCGCCGCCGTCGGCCAACTGCTGCGCAAGCCGGCGGTGACCGGCAAGCTCGAAACCGACTTCCGCAAGCCCGTGCCCGTCGGCTCGACGTTGTACATCCACGCGCGCATCGACGGCGTCAGCGGGCGCAAGGTCTACGCCAGCGCCAACGGCCACCTCGACGCCGAGGACGGGCCCGACCGCCGTCCAGGCGCGGGCGCTGTTCGTCATCGTGGCGTTCGAGCACTTCACCGCACACGGCGACGACGACGCACTGGATAAACTGCGCGAAAGCGCCGATCGACAGCGCTGGGACATCAACCCGTAGAACTAGCGGAAGGCAGCGCGTTGCTCTTCTTCGTCATCATCGTGCTCGTGCTGCTGCCCGTGCTGCACGTCTACCTATGGCGGCGGCTGATCCGCGACACCATGCCGCGCGGCACCGGACGCCGGGTGGCGACACTCACCCTCGCGGCGATGGTCGTGCTGATGCTGGCCGCTGTGATGCTCTCAACTCGGGTCGACCCGGACATCGGGCGGTGGTTCGCGTGGCCGGGCTACCTCTGGCTGGCGCTGTTCTTCTACCTGCTGCTTGCCCTGCTCGTGCTTGAGGTGCCCCGGGTAGTCCTGCGCCGGTGGGCCCGGGATTCTTCCGTGCCTGCGTCGTCCGTTGACGCCGGGCTGGTCACAGCTGGCCCCGGCGCCGCTACCGCACCCACCATGGATCGACGTCGGGTGCTCGCGCGGGGCAGTGCCGCGATCGCCGGGCTTACGGCGGCGGGACTTGTCGGGTACGGCACGACGGTCGCCCTCGGCTCGCCGAGCGTCACGCGGGTGCCGATCGCGCTGCGCAAGCTCGACCCGCGCGCCGCAGGTTGCCGGATCGCGCTGATCAGCGACATCCACCTCGGGCCGATCCTCGGGCGCTCGTTCACCCAGCGGATCGTCGACATGATCAACGCAGAGGACGTCGACCTCGTCGGCATCGCGGGTGATCTCGTGGACGGCACCGTCGAGCACCTCGCCGACGCCACCGCGCCGCTGGCAGGGCTGCGCAGCAGGCACGGGACGTTCTTCGTCACCGGAAACCACGAGTACTACTCCGACTACCAGTCGTGGGTCGACTTCCTGCCCAGCCTCGGCATCACGGTGCTGCGCAACGAACGCGCCGAGATCACTCACAACGGCGGCACGTTCGACCTCGCCGGGATCAACGACGCGACCGGTGACGAGTGGCAGGACCCCGGGGACGTCGGCGTGGCCCTTGACGGCAGGGACTCTGATCGGGCTGTGGTGCTGCTCGCGCACCAGCCGGTGGACTTCGACGACGCCGTTGCGCACGACGTCGACCTGATGCTTGCCGGGCACACCCACGGCGGGCAGCTGACGCCGTTCGAGCTGCTGGTGTCGCTGCAGCAGGGCGCGGTCGCCGGGATGTACCAACGCGGCGGGACAAAGATGTACGTCACGCGAGGCGCGGGATTCTGGGGTCCGCCGGTGCGGGTCGGCGCGCCGCCGGACATCACGATTGTGGAGTTGCGGGCGGCATAGCGCCGGGCCAAGGTGCGACTCGCGGCCCCTCAAGGTGCGACTCGCGGCCCCTCAAGGTGCGACTCGCGGGGGTCAGGTGAGCGTCCTGGGGCGGATGGCGTTGGCCTTGTCCACTAGGGCGATCCGCTGCTCCGTACTGGTGGACAGCCGCGCGAGGGCGCGGTAGCAGCGCTCGAGTCCGAATCGGACCTCGCGTTCGGTGAGCTGGCAGCCGATCACCAGCGCGCTGCCGGACCGGTTCCCACCGGAGTGCCGCACCCAGCCGTACGCCGCCTCGAGCACCTCGGCGGCGAGCAGGGCCCTGCGTTCGGCGTCCAGCGTGAGGCGTTCCAGCCGCTCGGAGGCGTCAACAAGGTCGCGCTCGGCGACCGCGATGGCGCCCTTCGCTGACGACGTGCCGATCCGCGTCTTGGTCTTGATCGCGGCGACCTGCGCGGCGGTGTGGTGCGCCGACGACAGCGGGATCGACTCGAGCACCCGCACCGCGTCGTCCCGTACGCCCTGCGCCAGGTAGACCCGCGCCAGCCCGAACGCCGCGCTGACGTACGTCCGATCGGTGCGCCACACCATCTCGTAGTGCCGCCCTGCGGAGTCGTAGTCGTCCATGGCCTCCTCGGTCACCGCGAGCGCCAGCTTGGGCGCCAGCTCGCCGGGCAGCTCGTCGTAGACGGCGTCGAACGCGGCGTGCGCCAGCTTGTGACGTGCGCCTGCCAGCTCTATCAGCCCCCGGTACCACTCGAGCCGCCAGTCGTGCGGATACCCGGCCTTGACCGCGATGTACTGCGCGGCCTGCAACTGCCGGTTCGCCTCGGCCAGCTCGCCAAGCGACACCCGCGCACGGACCACCCGCAGCCGCACCTCGATGGAGTCGTGCGGCGCGCGAGCCAGCCCCTCGATCACCCCGCGCGGCTCGGACGCCGTCATCGAGGCAAGCAGCGATGCGGCGGGGTCGTGGGTGTCGACAAGCGGCACGGGCAGCGACGCGATCACCTCGAGCGGGTCGGGCACCGGCGGGCCGTCGTCGCCGTCCGCGACAACGGCGTCGACGCCGAACGTCCTCGTCTCCGTGCCGAACATGGTCGACTCGCCTGGCTGTGGCATTCCGGTGCCGAGCGCCATGGTCTCCCGCAGCACCCCGGTGAGCTGGTCTGCCATCTCCGCGGCGGAGACGAACCGGCGGGCTGGATCGGAGTGTGTCGCCCGCCGCAGCAGGCGGTAGTAGGACCCGAACAGCGAGAACAGCGAGACGTCCTCCCTCGGCGGCAGCGTCGTCCTGTACCTGGTCGAGTACCCGGCGAACTCGAAGGACAGCACCGCGAGCGTGCGACCGACGGTGAACAGGTCCGACTGCACGCTCGGGCCGTGGGTTGCCAGCTCGGGCGCGCTGTAGCCGGATGTGAAGAACATCGGGCTGGTGTAGTCGTCCATCCGCCGGACGGCGCCCATGTCGATGAGCTTGAGCTGCTCGTTGGTCTGGATGACGTTGTCCGGTTTGAGGTCGCAGTACAGCAGGCCCTTGCTGTGCAGGTAGCCGAGCGCGGGCAGGATCTCCAGCCCGTACGCGAGCACCTGGCCGATCGGCAACCCCTCTGGCGAGCCTGCTTTCCTGTGATGGGCGAGCGCGAGCTGCCGCAGCGACTGCCCGCCGACGTACTCCATCACGATGTAGCCGACGGTGGTCCCGGTCTTCGGATCGGGGTGCTCGACGAAGTTGTAGATCTTGACGATGTTGGGGTGCTCGACCTCGGCGAGGAAGTTGGTCTCGTTGACGGCCGCCGCGATGGCGGTCTCGTCACCGGTGTCGATGAGACCCTTGAGCACCACCCACCGGTCGGCGACGGCATGGTCCTGCGCAAGGTAGATCCAGCCGAGCCCGCCGTAGGCGAGCGCGCCGAGCACCTCGTACTGGCCGCCGATGGTCTCGCCGGGCGACAGCCTTGGAGTGAAGGAGAACAGCGTCCCGCATCGCTCGCAGACACCCTCGGTCGGGCCGGGCTCGTCATGGGTGCCCCTGCCGACCTTCGCCCCGCAGTTGCCGCAGAACCGCTTGTTCTCCGCGACGACCGGGTGGCGCATCACGGCGGACTGCGGGTCGCGGTACGGCACAGGCGGCACGTCGACGATGCCTGCGCCGAGCCCGCCCCGGTGGCTCGGCCCGCGCGACGACGTCCTGCGCCCGGTGATGGAGCCGGACGCCGTGCCCCACCCGGTGCCGGACACCGAGTCCGACCCGGACGGCTCCGGCTGCGGCGGCTGGACCGACCTTGTCTCCGGCTTCTCCTCGCGCAGCACGCTGGTCATCTCGGTGTGCTCGGCGTCAGGGGGCTGCCAGGCGCTTGTGGCGTCGGGACTGTCTGCGCTCGTCATCTCCTGCACCTACTCGTACGTCGGTTCCGGCGGCGTCCCCGGACCGAGCGCAGGCTCGATCCACCTGTCGTACTCAGCCTGCCACGTGTCCTCGCGCACCTCTTGCAACACGGCGTTGACGTAGCGGACCATGTCGGTGTCCTCCTTCGGGATGCCGACACCGTACGGCTCGCTGGTGAACCTCGGCCCGACGACGTGTGTCGTCGGGTCCTGCTGGGCCATGCCTGCCAGGATCGTGTCGTCCGTCGAGATCGCCTCGACCTGACCTTGCTGTAGCAGCACGAGGCAGTCGGACCAGTTGTCGACGGCGACCGGCACCGGTTGCGACGGGGCGGTCGCGATGTTGACAAGCGACGTCGACCCCGTTGTCGCGCAGACGCGCTTGCCAGCGAGGTCGTCGAGCCCGGTGTAGCCGGAGCGCTTCGTGACGAGCACCCGCTGGCCGGCGACGAAGTACACGCTCGAGAACTCGATCAGCTCCCTGCGCTCGCAGTTGATCGTCATGGTGCGGACGACGATGTCCACGGCGCCGTCGCGCAAGACGTCGATGCGCTGCTGCGAGGTGATCGCTTTGAACCGCACCCGGTTGGGGTCGCCGAACAGCGCGTCGGCGATCTCCTGGGCGATGGCGATGTCGAAGCCTTCCAGGGTGCCGGTCGTCGGGTTGCGGAAGCCGAACAGGAAGGTGTTCTGGTCGACGCCGACCCGCAGGATACCGCGCTTCTTGATCTCCGCCATGGTCGACCCGCGCGGGGTGGCGAGGCCCTTGGGGCGCAGGCTCGCTGTCGGGTCGCCACAGTCGTCGGCTGCGCTGCCGACGTCGTCGATCTCCGGCGACACCTCGGCGTTGGCTGGCGTCGGGCGTTCCGCCGTCACCCGCGGCGTCAGGTTGGGCGGCTCACCAGCGGAGCCGCACCCGGCGAGCAGCAGCGCACCGGCGAGCACGGCCAGGAGTCGTCTGCTCATCGGTACTCCCTCAGCCGTTCCCTGATCCCAGCGCCGACACCGAGCGCCGCGACGACACCGAGCACGATCCAGCCTGGCGCGAGCAGCGTCAGCGCGCGAGATGCGGCGGTGGTGTCGTCGAAGAACGATTGCCGCGCCTCGTCGATCGCGGCGCGCAAGTGGTCGTCAAGCGCGACGAACGCGACCGCGGCGCCGTCCGGATTGCCGCCGTCGATGGCGAGCCGGACGGCGTCGCCGTAGTCACCCGCGTTGTCCAGCTCGCGCACATCGGCGTGCGCGCGCAGCCACTGCACCGCACTGTCCTGTGCAGCCGAGACCTCGCTGGCGAGCCGGGTGCCGTCCGTCGCGGTGGCCTTGACCTCGGCGAGCCAGCCGCCGCTGCCGTCGTCGCCCGCGAGCCGGGACGACAGGAGGATGAACTCCTGCTCGTATCCGCCGCCGTCGCCCCTTGCGACCAGCGTCAACGTCTCATCCGCGCGCGCCTTCAGCGCGGCGATCCGCGCCTTGACCAGCAGGTCGACCTGCTCCGTGCCGTCGTCCTTGCCCGCGCCGATCAGCACGCTCTGCACCGTCAGCGCCGCCACGCTCCACAGCACGCCGATGCCGATGGCGACCGTGGCCAGCACGAGTCCGACGTTGAGCACGCGGTTTGTGCGGCGGGTGAGGTAGCGCTGGGTGGAGACAAGCGCAGCGAGCAGCGCGACAACGACCAGCATCGCGAGCACCGGGAAGCCGCCTGCGTCGTCCTGCTGTTCGGCCACCCGCTCGGTGTCGGTCCGGTACAGCTCCTCGGCAGCTGGCAGGATCACCGAGCGCATCAGCGCGGACGCCTCCCGCAGGTAGGACGCGCCGACCGGGAAGCCCTGGCGGTTGTTGGCGCGGGCGGTCTCGACCAGACCGGTGTACACCGGGAGCTGCTGGCTGATGACGTCGATCTGCGCGGTCATGCGCAGGGTGGCCGCCGGGTCGGACGCCGCCTTGCTCAGCGATGACCCCGCCATCGCGATGTCGTCCTCGTAGCGTTGCCGCAGTTCGGCCGGCTCCTCGCCGGTGGCGAGGAACGCGCTGGCTGCGGTGGCGTCCGCGTCCGAGAGCGCGCGGTAGACCTGCTGCGCGGCGGCGGCGAGCGGTTCGCGGCGTTCGGTCAGCTCGGCCATGGTGTCGCTGCGGTCCCGCACCGCGAGCGACGCGGTGATCGAAGCGAGCGCCGTCAGCACGGCGAGGCCGATCGCGATGATGGTCAGCCTGCCCGGTGTCATGGCCGCCGAGCGGATCACCGACCGCAGGCCGCTGCCAGGCAGGGCGATCAGCGCGGCGAGCAGGGAGCGAGCGTCGTCAGGCTCCTGCGGCACGGCCTGCGACCGCGCACGATCAGCCGTGTCGCGCACCGGTGGCCCCCTGTTCGCCGCGAATTATGCTCCGCGAAGAAAACTAGCCGAACCGGGCATTCCGGAGCCAGGCGGTGCGCCCTGCGGCGGATATCAATCCCGACACGACCGGGTCAGGAGCGGACGAGGCGGGCGATGGCTTCGCTGGCCTCCTTGACCTTGGCCTCGGCTTCCTCGCCGCCATCCGCAAGCGCCTGCGCGACGCAGTGCTGCAGGTGCTCGTCGAGCAGGCCGAGCGAGACCGCCTGCAGCGCCTTCGTGACGGCAGAGACCTGGGTGAGCACGTCGATGCAGTACTCGTCCTCGTCGACCATTCGCGCGATTCCCCGCACCTGGCCCTCGATCCGGCGCAGGCGCTTGAGGTAGCGGTCCTTGTCGTGGGTGTATCCGTGCATCGATATCTCCCGAGGTCGTTCTGCTCGCAACGTCCATCATACGGGGTAGGGGTATCCGTTGCCTAGTGATCCGCCGTGGCGAACGCCTCCTTGGCGGCGGGCATCGCGGCGTCCCTTCCGGTGGCGGCGAGCCCGATGCGGGTCCTGCGGTCAAGCAGGTCCTCGACGTCGAGGGCGCCTTCGTGCCGCACAGCGAACCGCAGCTCTGCCGCGGTGACGTCGATGCCGTCCGCTATCGGCTCGGTCAGCGCGGGGTCGCCCGCCTCGGCGAACACGGTCGGCGCTTCGGTGCCGTAGCGGCGGACCAGCCGCATCGGCGCTGCCACATCGGCCAGCGCTTGGCGGGAGGCCGCGCCGACCAGCGGCAGCCGCTTGGTGACGCACTCCCCCGCCGTCATCCCACGTGCGGCGAGCCCGGTGTCCAGGGCGTCCTGTGCCATCCGCCGGTAAGTAGTCAGCTTGCCGCCGACCACGGTGACCAGGCCGTCCCGCGCGGTGATGACGGCGTGCTTGCGGGAGACGTCCGAGGTGCGCCCGCCCCCTGTGTCCAGCAGCGGGCGCAGTCCGGCGTAGGTGCCGAGCAGGTCGTCCCTGGTCAGCGGAGTCGTGAGCGCGCTGCTCATGGTGCTGAGCAGAAAGTCAATCTCCGCGTCGGACGCCGAGGGGACGTCGGGTACGTCGCCGGGCGCGTCCTCGTCGGTGAGGCCGACGTAGACGCGGTCTCCCGGCGCGGGCAGCGCGAACACGAAGCGATTCCGCTCGCCACGGACTGGCACGGTCAGCCCTGCGCTGAGGCCGCCGAAGCTGCGCTGCGAGAACACCAGGTGGCTGCCCCTGCTCGGCCGCAGCGAGATGCCGTCGGCGACCTGGCCGGCCCATACCCCTGCCGCATTGATCACCAGCCGGGCGCCGACCGAGTGGGTGTCACCGGTAAGGGTGTCGCGCAGCACCGCACCGTTGCCGGTGACCTGCTCGGCGGCGCACCGGGTGAGGATCCGCGCGCCGTTCGCGGCGGCCGTGCGGGCGATGGCGACGACGAGGCGGGCGTCGTCGGTGAGCTGGCCGTCCCAGAAGACGTGGCCGCCGCATTCGCCACCGACGATGGTTGGCGCGAGCCGCCGCACCTCGGCGCTGGTCACCCGGCGCGAACGCGGCAGGGTGTGCCGCGAGGTGCCCGCGGTGGCCCGCAGTAGGTCGCCCGCCAGGAACCCTGCCCGCACCATGGCGGCGTCGGCACTGGTCATGCCGGGCAGCAGCGGGACGAGCTGCGGCATGGCGTGCACCAGGTGCGGCGCTGTCCGCTCCATCAGCACGCCGCGTTCGACCGCGCTCTCGTGCGCGATGCCGAGCCCGCCGGACGCGAGGTAGCGCAGGCCGCCGTGCACGAGCTTGGAACTCCACCGGCTGGTGCCGAACGCGAGGTCGTGCTTCTCCGCGAGGACGACGGACAGCCCGCGCGACGCGGCGTCCAGCGCGATCCCGGTGCCGGTGACGCCGCCGCCGATGACGAGGACGTCGACGGGTCCGGTGTCCAGTTCGGCCAGCTCGCGGGCGCGGCGTGCGGCGTTGAGTGAGGAGTTCACGGTGCCAGGTACCTCTCAAGTAGCTCGTGCAGTTGGTCGTCGAGGACGTCGAGCTGTTCGGGCGCTTCGGCGAGCGCGGGGCCGGTCAGCGCGAACGACCACGCGGTGAGCAGCACCGACTCGGCGCGCACCACGACATCGCCGTCCCGGATGGAGCCGTCGACGACGCCCTGCCGGATGCTCTGCTCGATCAGCTCGAGCTGGCGGGTGGTGTTGGTGCCGCGCCGGTGCAGCAGGTACGGCAGCAGGAACTCCGGGTCGACCTCGATGATCTTGCGCAGCATCCGGTTGTCCCTGCTCGCCCGCACCAGCCGGACGACGCCACCGACGAGGCGTTCCCGCGCGGTGCCCGACGTGACGTCGAGCTCGGCGTTGGCCAGCGTCGTCCATTCGCGGGTCATCAGCGTGGCGACGACCTCGCGCACATTGCGCCAGCGGCGGTACAGCGTGGCGCGGGAGACGTCGGCCGCGCGAGCGATGTCGGCCATCGTCATCCGCCGCATGCCGACGGCGA
>WHUD01000155.1 GCA_009377385.1 Actinophytocola sp. | reverse complement strand
CTGGCGGCCGCAGGGAAACCGGTGATCGTGCTGACCGTGGGGGCCAGCGAGGCGAGTCAGGCAGCCGCACGCTCCCACACCGGCGCGCTCACCTCCGCCACCGACGTCGTTGCCGCGGCCTGCGCGGCAGCGGGTGCCGTGTTGGTCGAAACACCCGCGCAGGCTGTCGACGTGGCTCACCTGCTGCTGGACAGCCCGATGCCGCGCGGCCGCAGGGTCGCCGTCGTCAGTGACAGCGGTGGCCAGGGCGCGCTCGCCGCCGATGCCCTGGTGCGTGCGGGGCTCGCGGTGCCACGGCTCTCGTCCCGCACAGCGGCCGCTCTTGCCGAGCTCCTGCCGACGGCCGACGCCGTCAGCAACCCGCTCGACCTGGCGGGCGCGGGGGAGCAGGACCTGTCGACCTATGGCCGCGTCGTGGAGTGGCTGCTCCGCAGCGACGAAGTCGACACCGTTGTGCTCTCCGGCTACTTCGGCACGTACGGGGTCGACACTCCGGAACTCGCTGACCGGGAGATGGACGTCGTGGATACGCTTGCCGACGCGGTGCGCAGCCATGCGAGGCCGGTAGTCGTACACAGCCTGAGTCACGACTCGCCAGCCGTGCGCTCCATGCGGGCCAAGTCGGTGCCTGCCCTGCACACCATCGACGGCGTTGCGCGGTCGCTGGCACTGGCCGTTCAGTTGTCTACCGAGCGCAGAGCAGGCGGCGCAGCGGGAGACGTCCTGCCGAGCGAGGCGACAGCCGGCACATCGGTCGGTTATCTCGCCGCTCGGGACCTTGTCGCCAGCTACGGAGTGCGATACCCGAGAGGCAGGGCGATCGACTCCGTCGCGGATCTGCGTGCGGCGATCGTCGATCTCGAGCCGCCTTACGTCCTCAAAGCCGCCTGGCTGGAACACAAGACCGAACTCGGCGGCGTCGTCGTCAGTCTCGCTGACCCGGCCGCGGCGGAAGCTGCCCTGACCGAGATGACTGAACGCCTCGGCCGAGGCACCTATGTCGTGGAGGAGATGGACACCGGTTCCGATGTCGTCGAGCTGATCGTTGGCGCACGGCGCGATCCGTGTTTCGGGCCCGTGGTCATGGTCGGTCTTGGCGGGGTGCACGCCGAGCTGTACCGCGACACCCGGCTCGCGCTGGCGCCGGTGACCGAAGCTGACGCGTTACGCATGATCCAATCCCTGCGTGCCTACCCGTTGCTGCGCGGCTGGCGGGGCCGTCCCGCAGTCGACGTCGACGCCGCTGCCGCGGTGGTCGCCGGGGTCTCCCGACTACTGGCTGAACAGCCCGGCGTCGCGGAATGCGAGGTGAACCCGCTCCGCGTGGGCCCAACGGGTGCGCTCGCCGTCGATGCGCTCGTACTCGCCGCCGACGCCGCCGCGAAAGGGAGGTGAACGGATGGCACGCATGTCCGGTGGAGCGGCGCTCGTCACTGCGCTCGCGGCGCACGGCGTGGACACGGTGTTCGGCATTCCCGGCACCCACAACCTCGAGGTGTATCGACACCTCGCCGGCCATGGCCTCCGGCATGTCGGTACCCGGCACGAGCAAGGAGCGGGATACGCCGCGGATGGGTACGCCCGCACCACAGGAAAGCCAGGCGTGGCCATCGTGACCAGCGGTCCGGCGTTGCTGAACGCCGCGGCGGCCGTGGGTCAGGCCTATTCGGACTCGGTGCCCGTGCTCGTGGTCTCACCCGGCCTGCCGTTGCGGCACCCTGCCTTCGGCAATGGGCTGTTGCATGAGACCAAGGACCAGGGAGCTGCGCTGGCCGCCATCGCGGCCGCGAGTATCAGGCCGACGAGCGTGGCAGAGATTCCGCGTGCGGTGGCGCAAGCGTTCGTCACGATGACCGCTGGGCGGCCACGGCCGGTGCACCTCGAGGTGCCACTCGACGTGTTGGGGGAGACGGCCGAAGTTTGCTCGATTCCCGGCCCTCCGCCTGCCGCGATGCGAGCCGCCGCTCCCGCTGCGCAGGTGGTGGCCGCGGCACAGCGGCTGGCGGACGCCTCCCGCCCGGTGCTGCTGGCGGGAGGTGGCGCTCGAGACGCCGCCGAGCAGGTGTGCCGGATCGCCGAGCGGCTTGGGGCACCGGTGGTCACCACCACGAACGGGAAAGGGGTGCTGCCTGAGGATCACGCGCTCGCACTCGGGGCAGGTGCACATCTTCCGGCCGTCCGCGACCTGGTTCTCGAGTCCGACGTTGTGCTTGTCGTCGGTAGCGAGTTGGCGCCGTCGGACTTCTGGCATGGGCCACCTCCGCTGGACAGCAAGGCGGTCCGGATCGACATCGACCCGGTTGCGATGCTGACGAACGCTGTCCCGGCAGCGCAACTGGTCGGTGACGCTGCCGCCACCGTGACCGCATTGCTCCAGGCGTTGCCCGAGAGCGCATCGCCGGTGGCAGGGTCGACGGAGCGGGCGGCGTTCTGGCGGGACCGCAAGCGAAAGGACGCGCGGCTCGAAGGCGCCGAATGGCTGCCGGTCGTCGATGCGCTCGCATCGGCCCTGCCGCCCGACACCGTCATCGCCGCGGACAGCGCCATGGTGTGCTACTACGGCGCGCTGGCGAATCTGCCCGCGTACCGCGCCGGTTCGTTTCTCTACCCCACCGGATACGGCACCCTGGGATTCGGCCTGCCTGCCGCGATCGGCGCCAAGGTCGCTGATCCCCGACGGCCGGTGGTCGCGCTGCTTGGCGACGGCGGACTGATGTTCACCATCGCGGAGCTGGCTACGGCCGCCGAGTTCGGCGCGCCACTGCCGATCGTCGTGGTGGACAACCGCGGTTACGGAGAGATCCGCAACGAGATGCGCGATCGCGGCGACCCGGTGCAGGCCGTCACGTTCCAGCCGCCCGATCTCACCGCCATGGCCCGCGCCTTCGGGTGCGAGGGGAGCAGCGTCGCGGATCCCGCCGAACTCAGCACCGCGGTCCGTGCCGCTTTCGACGTGGATCGGCCAACTGTGATCCACGTACGACACAACGACCCTGCCACAGCCACGGAAGGAGCCCACCCGTGAACGACCGGCCCCTGCTGGAGATCACCTGGACCGATCCGGTCACCGGACGGAACGGCTTCGTCGTCATCGACACCCTCGTCCGAGGGCTGGCCAGCGGCGGTCTCCGGCTACGCGAGGGCTGCACGCTCGGCGAGGTACGTGGCCTCGCCAGGGGAATGACCAGGAAGGAGGCCGTGGTCTACGACCCGGCCGACAACTACCTGCCACTGGGCGGCGGCAAGGGAGGCATCGACATCGACCCCGCCGATCCGCGGGCACCGGACGTGCTCGCCAGGTTCCTCGCCTCGGTGCTCCCGCTGGTCAAGGAGCAGTGGAACACCGGTGAGGACTTCGGTCTTCGGCAGGAGACCATCGACAAAGTGGTCGCCGATCTGGGACTCGCGTCCACTGTGGAGGCGATATTCGCGACCCTGCCTGATCCGCGGGCGACGCGTGAGCGGCTCGCCGAGGCCTTCGCGGTCGACGTCGAAGGGATCTCGCTCAGCGACGTGGTCGGTGGCTACGGCGTTGCGCAGGCGTGCCTGGTCATGGCCGAGCGGTTGGGACTGCGCGGTCCAACCGCCGTGGTGCAGGGCTTCGGGTCCATCGGCGGCGCCGCGGCCCGCTACCTGGCCCTGGCAGGCGTCAAGGTCGTCGCTATCGCTGACCGTGCGGGACTGGTATGCAGCGACGACGGGCTGGATGTTGAGACGCTGCTCGCCAGCCGCGATGACCTCGGCGTGATCGACCGTACCGCGCTGCGCGACTCGGACCGGGTGGCGCCAACCGAGGAGTGGCTCGACGTTGCGTGCGACATCCTGGTGCCTGCCGCGATGTCGTACGTGATCCATCCGGCGGATGTGCCCCGGATCTCCGCCCGGCTGGTCGTCGAGGGGGCCAATATGCCGACGCTGCCGGACGCGGAGGAGGCGATGTTCGCCAGGGGCATCCCGGTAGTGCCCGACTTCGTGGCGAACGTGATGACCAATGCGTGGTGGTGGTGGATCGTTTTCGGCGACATCGCGCCAACGGCGGAGTCGTCGTACGCCAAGATCGACGCGGTGATGCGCAGGCTCGTGGAGCGGGTCGCAACCGATGCCGAGTCCGCAGGCCACACCCTGCGGCACGTCGCGTTGGAGCTGGCCAGCCGCAACTCAGCGGAGATCGCTGCCAGAGCAGGCATCACCGCGTGATCCGCCAGGGCCAAAGAACGCGGAGTGGTAGTCAGACCAGGCGTGAGCCGATTGTCACCAAGCGGCGGCCCTGGGCAATGGCGGCAGCTCGCCTTGAGACGAGTGCTCCGGCCTGTGAGGGGTGCGCGGTGCCGTAGGGATTGCCGCCGGTGATCGCGAAGGCCGGCTGCCGAACGCGTATGCGTCTGCCCCGAGGTTCTGGATGATCTTGGTTTGGGTGTTAGTGGAGAGCCTTGGATGCATGCACATCGACCTCCCAGGCATGCGGGGCCCTCCTCAATGGATCTTGCTTGGTACTTCGGGGAGCCGCGCCAGCAGGGCACATCGCACGCCGTGTTCCGCACCCCGTGGCCCGGTGACCCGCGCGTCAACATCCAAAACCACAAGGGCAAGGCCAAGCCGTACCAGGTGCGGCAGGTCCTCAAGGCCATCGACACGAAGGAGGCACAGTGAACGTCCAGCACTACACCTACCGCGTCACCTGGTCTCAGGACGACGGAGAGTTCGTGGCGACCTGCGTCGAGTTCCCGTCGCTGTCCTGGCTGGCCGCGACCCAGGCCGAAGCGTTCGAGGGTGTCGAGCGGCTCGTCTCCGACGTCGTGGCCGACCTTGAGCGGTCAGGCGAGCCGGTACCGGAACCGATCGCGGATCGGCAGTACTCAGGGAAGTTCAACGTGCGCATACCGGAGACACTGCACCGCGAGCTGGCTATGGCAGCGGCCGAGCAGGGTGTCAGCCTCAACCGTCTGGTCAGCGACCGTCTGTCGCATCGGTGAGGATGAGAGACGCCCCAGCTGCGTGGTAGCCGTGGCGTGGAAGCGCCTACCTCTCACACGGGGCAGGATCAGCGTAGATGCACGACATTGCAGGACGGGTCGACGCCGTCGGCCCAGGCGTCACCGGGCTGGTCCGTCGGGCAACGTGCCTGGCTCTACCTCGCAGCCTTCGGTAACCGGTACGGGACCGCGGCGACGGAGTCCGGTGACTTGCGACCGACCAATGGTGCGAAATCATTCATCCGACGAGGGATTCACAGGCAAGGTCATCGTCGGCGACGACCTTATGCGGATCCCCTGATGACCCGCGGCAACGGTTCTCACCGGTGGTGATGCGCGCTCGGTCTGTCGTTCCGGCCAGTAGGGGCTCCAGGATGCGCAGCGCACTCGGCGCGAGTCGGCAGGAGGCCACCAGTCGGCCTCGGGCAGGGGCACGGAAGTCAAGGGACGCGACCGCTCCAAGCGGAACGATCCCGGTGAAGTCCTCCTCGGCTTCACACGCGCCGATGATCGCGGCGAGCCCGGCGGCATCGATCAGGGCGATCAGTCCGCTTGAGTGCAGGGAACCGATGACGTTGGTCATGCTCGCCGGCGTCCGCCGTGATCACGAGAGCCCGCGACCTACACTGAGCGGATGACACCGTCCCCTGAAAATCCCGAGCCGAACGGCGCTGACGCCGTGTCCATGATCATCGAGCGAGAGCTCAAGTTCGAGCTGCCGACCGGGGCGGCGGTTCCGGACCTTGCCGGGGTGGGGCCGGTGGCCCGGCAGGACTTCGCGGGCGAGGACGTGCTGGAAGCCACGTACTTCGACACCGAGGGCAATCGGTTGGCTGCTGCCGGGATCACGCTGCGACGTCGCAGTGGTGGCGCGGACGCTGGTTGGCACCTGAAGCTGCCGACCAGCGACGGGCATCGGCAGGAGTTTCACGCGCCCGTGCGCGCGGCGACGGTTCCCGAGGAACTGGCGGACCGGGTTTCCGATGTCACCGGCGGACTGTCGTTGGTGCCGGTCGCGCGCATCGACACGACGCGGTCGACGTTCGAGCTGCGGGACCAGCATCAGCGAGTGCTCGCGACCCTGGCCGACGATGCGGTGGTGGGCGAGCTTCCGCAGCGCGCGGTGGTGGTCCGATGGCGTGAGCTGGAGCTCGAGCTCGCCAAGGACGCCGACGAGTCGCTGCTTGACGTCCTCGCGAGGGAACTGCGCACCCTCGGCATGACGACGTCGCGCTGGCCGTCGAAGCTCAAGCGCCTGCTCAGCGGAGGCGGCGACCGCTAGGACCTGGCGACGCCAGCGCTTCGCGCGTTCGGCGAGAGTTCATGTCAGGTTGACGAAACCGGGGTGGGGTGGTTCGTCGGCGTGCCTAGCGTGCGGATCATGTCTGACATCAGGGGTTCCGTAGTCTCTCGTCGGTCGTTCGTCGGGTGGTCCGCTGTGAGCGGCGCGGCGCTGGTTGGCGGTCCGCTGCTGTGGGCGCGTCCTGCCATCGCGGGCACCGTCCCCGTGGAAGGGGTGCACCTGCAGTTCGGCGGCGACGCGGCCAGGCAGGTGACGGCGTCGTGGCTGACGCAGGGCTCCGTGTCAGCGCCTCGGCTGCGTCTTGGCACGCCGGAGGGCGGTGTGGGTACGGAACTCGCGGCGGACACCCGAACCTATGTGGACGGGGCGACCGGTGTCGAGGTGATCAGCCATCACGTCGAGCTGGACCGGCTGCGACCGTCCACTCGCTACATCTACGAGGTGTTGCACGACGGCGCCTCGGCGACCCAGGGCAGTTTCCGCACCGGCCCGGACGGCCGTGCGCCGTTCCGGTTCACCAGCTTCGGCGATCAGGGCACCGGTGATGCCTCGGACGTGGTGTCCGGCCCGGCCGGTGCCGCCGTGGTCGACCAGATCGAGTGGGCGGACCCGCTGCTGCACCTGCTCAACGGAGACTTGTGCTATGCCAACGTCAACTCTGACCGGACCGGGGTCTGGCGACGTTTCCTCGTCAACAACGCGCGCTCCGCCCGGTACCGGCCCTGGATGCCTGCGGCGGGCAACCACGAGAACGAACGCGGCAACAGCCCGCAAGGGTTCGACGCCTACACCACGCAGTTCGCCTTGCCGGGCAACGGCAGCACGGACTTCGCCGGCTACTGGTACGACTTCACCGTCGGCAGTGTCCGGTTCATCTCACTGCAGAACGACGACGTCTGCTACCAGGACGGCGGCAACACCTACATCCGCGGCTACAGCGCGGGCGCGCAGCGGCTGTGGCTGGCAAGCAGGCTCGCCGCCGCCCGTCAGGATCCTCGGATCGACTGGATCGTGGTCGTCATGCACCAGCTCGGCCTGTCCTCCGCCGAGGGCAACGGCTCCGACCTCGGCATCCGCGAGGAGTGGCTCCCGCTGTTCGACCGCTACGGCGTCGATCTGGTGCTGTGCGGGCACGACCACGACTACGAGCGCAGCCACCCGGTCCGCGGTGTCGAGCC
Organism: Actinophytocola sp.; assembly: GCA_009377385.1. Classification (GTDB taxonomy): domain Bacteria; phylum Actinomycetota; class Actinomycetes; order Mycobacteriales; family Pseudonocardiaceae; genus Haloechinothrix_A. The sequence goes on along the minus strand of WHUD01000155.1, from coordinate 3,006 downwards.
TGCCAGCGCAACTTTGACACCGCGGGTGGCAGGCACGGCGACCGATGTCATCGACACCAGCCACGGCACCGTGCACATGACACTGGGAGGCGGTGGCACCGCCATCCCCACCAACGCCTACGGCGCCGACATGACCGTCGCACCGACCGCGAAGGTGATCACCGGGCGCTCCACGACCGAACGCGAACCCGCACCGTGGTCGGCCGTGCGGGACCCGCTGTATCCGTGGGGATTCGCTGCCTTCGACGTCGATCCCGGCGCACCGGGCGGTATGACCCGCATCCGCGTGACCTACTACCGCACCGCGCTGTCCGGGACCGACGCGCCGGACCCGTTCGACACGTTCGTGCTGGAACGCCCCCGAAACGACGCCCGAGGCTCGTAACGGTTCTTCGGTCAGGTGCCGCTCGGAGGTGTCAGGGGCTATAGCCACCGCGCGAGAAGTCACGGATGACGACCTGCGCTCCAGGTCCGAGGTAGTGTGGTGCTAGCGCACCGTACGTACGGTTTGCGGTTCACCGGCACACGAAGGGGACGCGGAGAATGTCAGTCGAACCAAGCGTCGGTCGCCGACCGGGACGTCGCGATGAGATCCTCGCGTCGTTCACTCGACATGTCGCTCAGGACGGCTACGACGGGGCCAACTTCGCGATGGTGGCGAACGAGCTGGGCATGAGCAAAGGCACCATCGTGCACCACTACGGGACCAAGGACCGTCTGCTCGCAGCCTTGCACGAGTCCTACATGCGCAAGCGGCTGGCCGAGGCTCGCCTGATCGTGGAGCGACTGCGCAATCCCGCTCAGCAACTGGCCGGTATGTTGTTCGCGTTCGTGATGTACCAGGTGCACGACCGCGACGCGACCATTGCCTTCCAGCGCGAGATCTCGCGCATCTCCGGCGAGGAAGGGATCCGGCTGCGCGACGAGTACCTCGAGCTGGTGCGGGACGTCCTTCGCCGCGGCATCGAGTCGGGCCAGTTCCGTGACGGCGATGTCAACGTACGGAGCTTGTTGACGTTTGGCTGCAGCCAATGGGCGTGGACCTGGTTCCAGCCGGATGGCCGGCTCTCGGTCGAGGAGGTCGGCTCCGCCTTTGTCGACCTGGTGCTTGGCGGGCTGCTGGTCCGGCGGACGGAGCTCGCCAAACTCGCCGACGTCGACGGACCGACCCTGCGAGCCGTGCGCGACTGCCTCGCCGCGGTTGACGGCACGCTCGCCGACGCCTGACTTGCTGCCCGGCCCTTCCGGCTCGAACCGCTCGCGCTCCGCGTCCCTTGTGTCGTGGCGCACAGCCCAGTACGCTGACCGTACGAGCGGTTAGTACCGAGGAAGGTCAACCATGAGTCAGGACGCCACGGTCATATTCGATGTGGTCCGCAACGGAGAACGGCAGGACCCGGATCGCACCGCGCTGAAGTTCGAGGGTTCGTCGTGGACGTGGCGGCAGCTGGATGATCGGGTCCGGCGGCATGCCAGCGCGCAACGAGCCGCTGGCCTGACACCGGGAGATCGCGTCGCGTTCCTCGACAAGAACCACGCGGGCTGCCTGGAGACCACGCTGGCGTGCGCGTTGGCGGGGACGGTGAATGCGGTGGTGAACTTCCGGCTGGCCCCGGTCGAACTCGCCTACGTGATCAACGACTCGAACGCGCGGGTGGTGTTCGTCGGACACGAGTTCCGCGAGACGATGGAGAAGCTCCGCCCCGAGCTCACGGCGGTGGAGCGGGTGATCATCGTCGGTGGGCCGGATGACGAGTACGAGTCGTTCCTGGCGCAGGCCGACCCCTCGGAGCCGACGGACCGACCTGACCCGGACGATTGCTTCCTGCAGCTCTACACCTCGGGCACGACAGCTTTTCCCAAGGGCGCCATGTTGACCCACCGCTCGGTGCTTTCGCACGCGGTTGGCGCGGTCGACGGGTTCGGCTTCACCCGGGACTCGATCAACATGGTCGCCATGCCGTTGTTCCACGTGGGCGGCACGAGCTGGGCGCTGGCAGGGATGGCCCAGGGCTGCGTCACCGTGCTGGTACGTGAGGTCGTGCCGGATGAAATCCTCGCCCAGTTCGGCCAGGAGCGGGTTACCCACGCTTTCTTCGTACCCGCTGTGTTCGGGTTCTTCCTCCAGACCCCCGGCGTGACCGACCACGACTACTCCAGCCTGCGCTGCCTTGGCTATGGCGGATCTCCGATGCCGAGCGTGCTGCTGCGGCAGGCGCTGGAAACCTTCCCGGTCGACTTCTACCAGGTGTACGGCATGACCGAGGCATCAGGCGTGTTCAGCATCCTCGGGCCCGCCGAGCACCGCGACGAGACACATCCGGAGCGGCTCATCTCGTCCGGGAAGCCGGTGTCGGGTGTGGAAGTCAGGGTGGTCGACCCGGCAACCGGCGAGCCCGTTCCCGACGGGGTGGTGGGCGAGTTCCAGATTCGTGGCGAGCTGGTGATGGCCGGTTATTGGCAGCGCCCAGAGGACACCGCGTCGACGATCGTCGACGGCTGGTTGCACACCGGCGACGCCGGACGCCGTGACCAGGACGGCTACCTGTACGTCGAGGACCGGGTCAAGGACATGATCATCTCCGGTGGCGAGAACGTGTACCCGGCCGAGATCGAACGTGTGCTGTCCGAGTACCCGGATGTCGGTGAGATCGCCGTCATCGGGGTGCCGGACGAGCAGTGGGGCGAGTCCGTCAAGGCGGTCGTCGCAGCGAAGCAAGGTGGTGAGATCGACGCGGACAAGTTGTTGCAGTACGCCAAGGAGCACCTGGCCGGCTACAAGCGGCCCAAGACCGTCGACATGGTCGAGGCCCTGCCGCGCAACGCCACGGGCAAGATCCTCAAACGTGAGCTGCGCGCCCCCTGTTGGAAGGACCGAGAGCGCGCGGTGTAGGCCATGTCGACCTTCTTGGGGTCACGGACCAAACCCGTGCTGTTGCCGGGCGCGGCTCGCTAGTGTCCTGCGCCGGAAATTCGTTAATTAACTGTGACTTTGGGGCTGGCGTG
>WHUD01000154.1 GCA_009377385.1 Actinophytocola sp. | reverse complement strand
CCGTCGGGCACAACTCGTTGCGCACCTTCCCGCGGAACTTCCCTGGGCGGTCGGGGACCAGGGAAGATTCCGTGTGGCTCTGCTCGCCGGAGACCGCTGCCGCTGCCGCGCTGACCGGCGAGATCATCGACCCGGGCGACCTCGCGGACAAGCTCGGCATGGCCTACCCGTCGCTTGCGCTGCCGGAGCGGGCGTCGGTGGACACCGAGATGATGGAGGCGCCGCTGCCGCCCGATGAGGCTCGGCGTGAGGAGCTGGTCAAGGGGCCGAACATCACGGCGCTGCCGGACTTCCCGCCGCTGCCGGACCGCATCGAAGCGCCGGTACTGCTGGCCGTTGGCGACGACGTCTCCACCGACGAGATCTCACCCGCAGGGGCGAAGGCGCTGCCGTATCGGTCCAATGTGGACAAGCTGGCGGACTTCACGTTCACCGTCATCGATGCCGACTACCCGGCGCGGGCGCGGTCCGCATCCGAGGGTCACATCGTCGTCGGCGGCAAGAACTACGGCCAGGGGTCGTCGCGCGAGCACGCCGCCATCACCCCGCGCCACCTCGGGCTGCGGGCGGTGCTGGCGACGTCGTTCGCGCGGATCCACTGGCAGAACCTGGTGAACTTCGGCATCCTGCCGCTGGAGTTCGCGCGGCCGGACGACCGCGAGCGCATCGACGTCGGCGACGTCCTTGCGCTGGACGACCTGCGCGCAACGCTGCCGTCCGGCAGCGAGATCACGGTGCGGAACACGACGAAAGATGAGACGTACGCCGTCCAGCACCAGTTGTCGCCCCGCCAGGTCGACGACGTGCTGGCCGGTGGTGTGATTCCGCGGTTGGCGCGGGGAGGGTGATGGGGTGCTACGAAGGGCTTCTTACTTGCGTCAGATGCAAGTAAGAAGCCCTTCGTAGCACCCGCCTTAGCTGTCCGAGCCCGGCTCGCCAGCCGAGTTGAGGAACGTCAGCGTCAGATCGACGCGGGTGGCTGGCGCGCCCGCCCAGTTGTGCACCTCGACGCGGTAGCGCCCCGGCTCGGGTCGGTCCATCCGCAGTTGCTCGGATTCGAGCGACCCCGACGCGCCGCTCGCGACATCGGCGCCCCACGTGCCGTCGGCCTGCTGCCGCTGCACGTACAGGTCGATGTCGGCTGGCATCGACGGCACCGCGCCCACGAGCAGATTCGCGTTGTCGAAGTCCTCGTCGACGTCGAACTCGTAGTACGCCACCGTCGCCGCCGTGCGCTCCGGCCCGCCGAGCGCCGGGGACACCGACGCCCGCTGCGTCGGCTGCGGCGTGCCCGCCTCGTCCGGGGCGTCCAGCTCGAACGGCACGTCGTCGGCCACCAGCGACCGGTCGGACACCACCGGCACCCGCAGCGCCGTCGCGTCCGGCCCGGTCATCACCGTGACCCGCGGGTCGGTCGCGAACGTCGGCACCTTGTCCGGGTCGGACGTCGTCACGCGCATCACCAGCCGGTGCCCTTCGCGCAGGTCGTGCGCCATCGCGAAGCCGGGCGGCTCCATCTCGTACGGCACGCCGGGTAGCACCGGCGCCGGGGTGGACAGGCCCGACCGCAACTCGGGGTTGATCGCGAACTGGCTGATGCGACGGCGCTCGACGGCGCCGTCCTCGTCTGGCGGCGACTCGTCGTACAGGTTGGCGATCAGGTGCACGCGCGGCGCGGTCACCGACGCGACCAGATCGAGCTGCGGCTGCCCGCCCAACAGGACGCCCTGCTGCATCGGCTCGGTGACGAACTCGACACCGCCCGTGCCCTGCGGGTCGGTGAATCCGGACGGGTCACCCGCGAAGCTCGCCGAGCCCGGCGTCGTCGGGGCCGAGTCGGAGAGCGCGCCGTCCGCCGTCGGGTACAGCTTCAGCATGTCCGCGCTGGCGGGCGGCCACTGGCTGTCGGTGTGGATTTCGGTGCGGTCGCCGGTCCGGGCGCCCTCGAAGCTGCCGTCGGACAGGAACATCTCGACGTCCGGCCCGGTCTTGACCTTGCGCTGCATCAGATGGTTGTCGAACCAGGCGTGCAGCGCGTACGTCCACTGGATGCCGCGCCGGGTCGGGCAGCAGCCAGAACCGTGGTCCCACTGGCCCAGCCACAGCTTGTCGCCCTCGCGACCGCCGCGCTCGGTGAACCACTCCATGCCAGGCACGCGGGCGGCGTTGTCGTTGACGCCGTGCACCATGAACACCGGGATGTCGGCCGCCGTCGCCTCCGCGGTCCAGTCGCGCTCGGCGTGCCAGTGGGTGTACTCACCGGACGTCTGCGCCTCACCGGCGGTCAGCGAGCTGTTCGGCAGCCCGCAGCCGGTCTCCTCGGGCTTCTGCCCGAAGTGCTCGCCGCCGGGCAGGTCGCGTTCCAACGCGAGCTGCTCGTAGGCGAACATAGGCCCTGCCCACTGCAGGAAGTATGGGACGCCTGCCTGAAACTGGTGGTCGTACATCCGCGCGAGGCCCGCGCTGGGCACCACCGTCTCCAGACCCTGTGGGTTCATCGCCGCCGCCAGCGACGGCGTCGACCCGACGTAGGAGTGCCCGGTCATGCCGACCCTGCCGTTGGACCAGTCCTGGCTGGCCGCCCACTCCACGACGTTCTTGAGGTCCTTGGCGTCGTTCGGACCGAGGTGGTCCAGGCAGCCGTCCGACAGCCCGGTGCCGCGCAGGTCCATCATCACCACGGCGTAACCCTTGGGGGCGAAGTAGCCGGTCAGGCCGATCGAGTTGCCCTCGTCGTCACGCGGCTCGGGCAGGATCCTCGTGCCCTCGCGGTCGGCGAGCGTGCCGTGGTACGGGCTCGACTCCATGATCACCGGCCACTGGCCGGACCGCTTCGGTTTGGTGACCTCGACGTGGACCTCGACGCCGTCGTGCATTGGCAGCTCGAAGGTCTCCTTGACGGTCTCGTAGCGGTTCTCGCTGAGCCGGGGAATCTCGGTGTAATCGAATGCCTGGTTCGGTGGCGACCGGTCCGCGGACGTCGTGCCTGCCGCTGGTGTGGTGGCCGTCGTCGCCGCGAGGAGGGCCGCCACGCCGAACCCGAGTGCCGCCTGTAACCAGCGGCGGCTTGCCATCGAGGTCATCGGTGGTCCTTCGTGTGCCGGGTATGGGACGAAAGGACCAACGACTACCCGAACGAGTGGTCACGCGGAATGTGAAAGAACGTCCGATTGACCGGTGTCACGAAGGGCATCTTACTGGCGCCAGACGCCAGTAACATGCCCTTCGTGACACCTCACTGCGGTGTCTTGCTACCCGGTTCCGTGGCGGGTGGCTGTGCGCCGACGGCCTCGGCCAGCGCGCCCGACTTCCGGCGCTTGATCAGCATGACCAGCCCGAACACCGCCACCAGCAGGAGCAGCACCACCCAACTGCCGGTGCCGATGGCCTCCTCAAGCCACTTCGCGGACTCGCCGAGGGCGGCGCCGATGCCGATGTGTATCGCTGTCCACGCGGTGCCCGCGATCCCGGCGGCGGGGAGGAACTTGCGGTACGGCAGCCCGGCCGCGCCCGCCGCTGCGGGCACCAGCGTGCGCATCACCGGCAGGAAGATCGCGATCATCACCGCGACGGCGCCCCTGCGGCGCAGGAATCCGACGGCGTTGTCCCAGGCGTCCGCGCCGTGGCGCCGCACCATCTTGGTCTGCCGCAGCTTCGGGCCGAAGTACTTGCCAAGCAGGAAGCCGACGGTGTAGCCGAGGATGGCGCAGCCGGTGGCGACCACCCACATCAGCAGGAACTTCGGCACCGATGTCGCCGTCGTCCCCAGGATGAACAGCCCCGTCTCGCCGGGGGCGATGAACCCGAGGCCGAGGCAGGTCTCACCGAACACCAGCAGCCCGGCGCCGATGAGCAGCAGTGCGGGCGGCAGGTCGGCAAGCCAGTTCAGGAAGTCAGTGATCACCAGAGTCCCTCGCGAGTCGCGCCGATGCCGACAAGCGTATCGGTCCGCCGACGCGCTCGCCGGACATGGCCTATCGCTTCAGCAGTGCGCTGGCTTCCTGCGCCGCGGGACCGGCCTCTGCCAGGTGCGTCAGGTTCTCCGGCAGCTGTTCGCCCCGGTGCCGCTTGGTCTGGGCGTACAGCCTGCCCGCACGGTACGAGGACCGCACGAGCGGGCCGGCCATGACCCCGGCGAAGCCGATCTCCTCGGCCGCCTGCGAGTGCTCGACGAACTCCTCCGGCTTCACCCAGCGGTCGACGGGGTGGTGCCGCACGCTGGGCCGCAGGTACTGCGTGATCGTCAGGATCTCGCAGCCGGCCTCGTGCAGGTCGCGCATCGCGGGCTCGACCTCGTCCGGCGTCTCGCCCATGCCGAGGATCAGGTTCGACTTTGTCACAAGGCCCGCCTCGCGCGCCCTGGTCAGCACCTCGAGCGAGCGGGCGTAGCGGAAGCCGGGCCGGATCTGCCGGAAGATGCGTGGCACCGTCTCGGTATTGTGCGCCAGCACCTCGGGCTCGGCGCCGAACACCTCGGCGAGCTGGTCCGGGTTGGCGTTGAAGTCCGGGATCAGCAGCTCGACACCGGTGCCGGGGTTCAGCGCGTGGATCTGCCGCACGGTCTCCGCGTAGAGCCAGGCGCCGCCGTCGTCGAGGTCGTCGCGGGCGACGCCGGTGACCGTCGAGTACCGCAGCCCCATCGCCTGCACGCTCTGGGCGACCTTGCGGGGCTCGGTGGTATCAAGCGGAGCGGGCTTGCCGGTGTCGATCTGGCAGAAGTCACACCGCCGGGTGCACTGGTCGCCGCCGATGAGGAAGGTGGCCTCGCGATCCTCCCAGCACTCGTAGATGTTGGGGCAGCCGGCTTCCTCGCACACGGTGTGCAGACCCTCGCGGCGGACAAGACCTTTGAGCTCGGTGAACTCCGGTCCCATCTTGACGCGGGTCTTGATCCAGGACGGTTTCTTCTCGATGGGCGTCTGGCTGTTGCGGACTTCTAGTCGCAACAGCTTCCTGCCCTCAGGTGCGGGTGCGCTCACATCCCTCACCCTACCGACCAACTCAGCGCAGATCAGGCACGATCCCGGTCAACCGCTGCGTCAATGACCACAGCGCTTCCCGGGTCTCGGCGTCCCGGGCAGGTCGCAGTGGCTTCACCCTGGTCGGTGAACCCTTCATCTGCCGGAACCCGTCCGGACCGATGTAGTCGCCACCGGCGACATCGTCGGCGGTGGCGGCGTAGAGCTGGGGGAGTGTTCCGTTGCGCACATCTTGTGCGACCAGCCGATCGCTGAGCCAGCTGCCTGCACGCAGCGCGCCCGCGATCACCGGGTTGCGGTAGCTGCCAGCCATGTTCGACGTCAGGTTCGTTGCGGTGTAGCCGGGATGCGCTGCGACGCTGATCACCGGCTCGCCCGCCGCGCGCAACCGGGCGTCCAGCTCGAGCGCGAACACCTGGTTGGCGAGCTTCGCCTGGCCGTAGGCGCTGGCGGGGTCGTAGCGGCGATGCTCGAAGTGCGGGTCATCGGCGTCGATGCGGCCCCTTGTCGCCGCGATGCTGGACACCGTGACGACGCGGGCCGGTGCCTCGGTGGTGCCAGCGCCGCGCAGGGCGGGCAGCAGCAGCCAGGTCAGCGCGGCGTGTCCGACGTGGTTGGTGCCGAACTGTGTCTCGAAGCCGTCGACCGTCGTGCCCTTCGGCGTCGCCATCACACCCGCGTTGTTGACCAGCACGTGCAGCACGTCGCCGGAGGCCTCGCGGATGTGCTGTGCCGCCCGCGTGACGGAGTCCAGGCTGGCCAGATCGAGCGCCACCAGCTCGGGCGCTGGTCCGGTCGCCGCTCGGGTGGCCTCGGCGAGCGCGCTCCTGCCGCGTTCCGGTGAGCGGCACGCCAGCAACACCCTGGCGCCCTTGCCCGCAAGCACGACCGCCGTGCGCAGGCCGAGACCGGAGTTGGCTCCGGTCACGACAACGGTGCGGCCGTGCTGATCCGCGATGTCCGACTCGTGCCATCCGCTCGTCATACGCCCGAGCCTACTCGTCAGTACGAACGTCGCGGTGGGTGCGTCAGCTCGCGATCGACAGCCGCCTGCGCCGTGCGCTCCGGGCGCGCTGACCGCGCTCCGGGACCGCGCCCGCGTGCCGGATCAGCGCGAGGAACGACCCGCCGACCTGGGTGGCGTCGGCGATCGGCTCGCCGGGATCGGCCAGCCCCGCCGCGAAGGCCAGCATCCGCTGCTCGGACGCAAGCATGTGCCGCAGGGCTTCCGTATCGGTCTCGATGGCGGCGTCGAGCACCGCGCGCAGCGTCGCGTGCTCGGCGGCCGTCTCGCGCCAGGCGGCGCTCACCCGGTCGGCCAGGTCGGTGTCCAGCTCGGGGGCGTGGCCGTCCTCAGGGGCGGCGGCCATGGCGCGCAGCTTTCCGCCAAGCAGCATCGTCCAGCGGTAGTACAGCGCCAGCAGCAGTTGCCGCTCGGTGCCGAACAGCTCCTCGGCGCGGTCCAGCTCGGCGAACGGCAGGCGTCCGCTGTCCTTGGCTGCACGGTGGACGGCGTCACGCATGATGTCGCGGCGCGCGTAGAAATCATTCCAGCTCATAACTGTTTCCCCAAAGTGACGCACGGCACGGAAATGGTGATTCCGTGACCTGTGACATTGTCATACGGAATGTATGTCCGGACAGTTCGAAACTACCACGGCGTGATCGGATTCCGCCGGTATCTGGCCTGTGACGGTGGCGACATACCGAGGTCGGGTGCGACGAGAAATCGTTACACGGTAAATGTCGAAGAATGTGAACTCGACATTTACCGCACGTTTCTCGCGGCTCAGCCGGTGCCGTAGACGGGCACGTGCGCGCCGCTGACGACGCCGGAATCCGGCGCGCACAAAAACAGCAGCACACGGGCGATCTCGGCGGGGGAGACCCACTTACTGTGGTCGGCGTCCGGCTGGCTGGCCCGGTTGCCCGGAGTGTCGATGACGCTCGGCAACACCGCGTTGACCCGCACGTTGTCGCGCTTGTACTCGGCGGCCATGGCGTCCACCAGCGAGAGCACGGCGGCCTTGCCGGTGATGTAGCCAGCCGCGCCGGAGAACGGCCGCAGCGCCGCCCTGCTGGACACGCAGGCGATCGAGCCGCCGCCGTTCGCGATCAGGTGCGGCAGCGCGGCCTGGCTGGTCAGATACGTCGGCCGCAGGTTCAGCCGGAGTTGCTGCTCGAACTCGGCGATGTCGGTCTCGTGCACCCGCCCGCTCATCGCGAAGCCGCCGACCAGGTTCAGCACGGCGCCAAGCGGCGCGTCGCCGTCTGATGCGGCCAGTGTGGCCGCGCGCTCGGCGTCTGCGGCTTCGAACAGGTCAGCCCGCACCGTGTGCAGGTTGTTGTGCTCGGGGAGCAGCTCAAGCTCTGCCTCGGTGATCCACGGCACGACCACCCGCCAGCCCGCGTCGAGGAATGCGGCGGTGACACCCTGGCCGAGTCCGCCGCTGCCGCCGGTGATCAACGCCGTGGTGCCCATGCGTCCCCCTGGTCGGTGTCAGCTCGGTGCGGAGGCCGGTTCCTCGTCGTGGCCGGGTAGCCAGCGGTCGTCGCTGACCGGCAGGTCGCCGTCCAGCGCGGCCAACACGGCGTCGCGAGCGACCGGCAGCACCTCGGCGACCGTAACCTCCTTGCCGAGCTCGACGCTCAGCGACGTCACCCCGGCGTCGACGATGCCGCACGGCACGATCCTCCCGAACGCGCCGAGATCGGCGTTGCAGTTGATCTCGAAGCCGTGCATCGTCACGCTCTGCTGCACCCGGATGCCGATCGCGGCGATCTTGCGCTCCGGGCGCATGCCGTCCGCTGGCAGCCAGACGCCGCTGCGCCCGCGCACCCTGCCGGTTTCGATGCCAAACGTGGCGCAGACGTCGATCAGCGCCTCTTCGAGCCGCCGCACGAAGTCGACGACGTCGATGGGGTCAGCCAGCTTGACGATGGGGTAGCCGACCAATTGCCCCGGCCCGTGCCAGGTGATCTTGCCGCCGCGGTCGACGTCGATCACCGGGGTACCGTCGAGCGGGCGCTCATGCGCCTCGGTGCGCTTTCCCGCCGTGTAGACCGACAGGTGCTCCAGCAGCAGCATGGTGTCCGGCCCTGTGCCGTCTGCGCGTGCCGTCGCCAGCTCACGCTGCCGCTCCCAGGCTTCGGTGTACTCGATGGTGCCGATCGATTCGACCGTCACGGGGTCGGTGGTCGCCCGGCAGCTGGCTCGTGCGTAGCTCACGACCGCGAGGTTACCGCGCCCTGCTCGCGCACTCACGTCGCGCGTCCCTCAAGTAACGGCGGCGAGCGCGGTCTCCAGTGTCGGGTGCCTGAACTCGAACCCGGCGTCGGTGAGCTTCCCCGGCAGCGCGTGCTGGCCAGCCAGCAGCATCTCGTCGGCGGCGTCACCCAGCACGAGCCGCAGCGCCGTCTTCGGGGCGAACCACGGCGCGGGACGGCCGAGGGTGCGACCGAGCGCCTTCGTGAAGTCGCGGTTCGTGACCGGGTTCGGCGCGCACATGTTGACCGGACCGCTGATCTCGGCGTGCTCGACGAGGAACTGGATCGCGGCGACGGCGTCCGGCAGCGAGAGCCACGGCATGTGCTGCTTCCCCTCGCCGAGCCTGCCGCCAAGCCCGAGCCGGAACTGCGGCTTCAGGATGCGGAGCATGCCACCGTCGCCGAGGACGGGGCCGTTGCGCAGCAGCACCACGCGAGCACCGGCGTCGCGTGCCGGTGTCGTCGCTTTCTCCCAGTCGGCGCACACCTCGGCGAGGAACCCAGCGCCCTGGCCAGCCCGCTCGTCGACGACGACGTCGCCGGTGTCGCCGTAGTAGTTGATGCCGGAGGCGTTGAGCAGCGCGGGGACGCCCTGCCGTGCGACGGCCTCGGCCAGCACCTCGGTCGGTTCGATGCGGCTGTCGCGGATCGCCTGCTTGTGCGCTGCGCTCCAGCGCCCGATCAGCGATGAGCCGCACAGGTTCACCACTGCGTCGACGCCGTCGAGGGCGTTGTCGTCGATGGTGCCCGCTGGTGGGTCCCAGACGTATTCGTTGCCCGCGGTGGGTTCTCTGCGCACCAGCCTGCGGACGTCGTGGCCTGCGCTGGCCAACTCCGGTACCAGTGCGCTGCCGATGAAGCCGGTTGACCCCGCGACCGCGATACGCATGTGATCACTGTAGTGGCGGGGTGGCGCCGGTGCGCGGTGCGCCGTGCGGGGATGTGGCGCCACGAAGGGCATCTTGCTGGCTTCAGACGCCAGCAAGATGCCCTTCGTGGCGAGTTACAGACCCAGCTCCGACTCGAACGCGCCGTCCTCCAGCCGCTCCTTGATGGTGGTGAGGAAGCGGCCAGCGTCGGCGCCGTCGACCAGTCGGTGGTCGTAGGTCAGCGCCAGGTAGGCCATCGACCGGATCGCGATGGTGTCGTTGCCGTCGGCGTCGGTGATCACCACCGGACGCTTCACCACCGCGCCGACGCCGAGGATGCCCGACTGCGGCTGGTTGATGATCGGCGTGTCGAACAGTGCGCCGTTGCTGCCGAGGTTGGTGACAGTGAACGTGCCACCGGACAGCTCGTCCGGCTTGATCTTGTTGGTGCGGGTGCGCTCTGCGATGTCGGCGATGCCGTGTGCCAGCCCTGCCAGGTTCAGGTCACCCGCGTTGTGCAGCACCGGCGAGATCAGGCCCTTGTCGGTGTCGACGGCGATGGCGAGGTGCTCGTCGTCGAAGTAGGTGATCTGCTTGGCTTCCTCGTCCAGGTAGGCGTTGACGTTCGGGTGCTGCTTGAGCGCCTCGACGGTCGCCTTGGCGAAGAACGGCAGGAACGTCAGCTTGACGCCTTCCCGCTGCTGGAACGACGTCTTCGCCCGCTCGCGCAGCCGCGCGATCTTGGTGACGTCGACTTCGTGCACCTGGGTGAGCTGCGCGGAGCCCTGCAGCGACTCCTTGGTGCGCTTGGCGATCGTCATCCTGATGCGGTTGGCGGGCTGCGTCGTGCCGCGCAGGCCGGAGGTGTCGACCGGTGCCGGGGCGCTCGGCGCCGACGGCGCGCTCGGTGCGGCCTCGGCGGGGGCGCTCGGTGCCTGTGCGGCCGCTGGCTCCGCGGGGGCGGGCTCCTCGGCCTGCTGTGCCTCGACGGCAGCCATGACGTCCTGCTTGCGGATGCGTCCGCCGACGCCGCTGCCGTTGAGCGAGTTCAGGTCGATGCCGTGCTCGGAGGCCAGCTTGCGCACCAGCGGCGTCACGTACGGCGTCTTCTTGTCGCCCTCGTCGACCGGTTCCGGTGCGGCGTGCCGGGGAGCCGGCTCCTGTGGAGCAGGCTGCTGGGGCGCTTCCTGTTGCTGCGGTGCCTGCTCCTGGGCGGGGGCAGGTGCTTCCTGCTGCGGGGCGGGTTGTTGCGGTGCCTGCTCCTGGGCGGGGGCAGGTGCTTCCTGCTGCGGGGCGGGTTGTTGCGGTGCCTGCTCCTGGGCGGGGGCAGGTGCTTCCTGCTGCGGGGCGGGTTGTTGCGGTGCCTGCTCCTGGGCAGGGGCGGGAGCTTCCTGCTGCGGGGCGGGTTGTT
>WHUD01000153.1 GCA_009377385.1 Actinophytocola sp. | reverse complement strand
ACCGTGACTTCGCCCTGGCCTGCGCCGCCACCGCCGCGTGACTGCGAAACTCAAGGGAACTCCTTTCGCCAGCATCACCACGCCCGGCAGCAACCGCTGCCACGGCCCGTCGGGGCGACATCGTGTGGTGATCATGCCTTTGCTCAGCCCGGCGTTATGCAGCGCGGCCGTGGTCACGATGCCGTCCCGCACGGCGCCGGGAGCGATCCGGAGAGTGCGATGTGCGTTCGTCATGCTTCTCAGCATCGCGACCCACGGCGACGAATGGGTCGGATCGCGGAAACTGTGGATAACTTCGGACGCCGGTGGCTTACCTGGCGCGTTCCTGGCCGGGGCTGTGGACAACTCCGCCGTCGTCAGTCGGCGAAGCCTGGGATCCATTTCTCGGCGATCTCGCGTACCGCGACCTCGGCGCCGAGTTGGCACAGGATGCCGGTGTTGCCCGCCGTTGTGCGGTGAATCAGGAAGTATTCCGCGGGCAGGTTCAGCAGTCGCCCGGTGCGGAAGTCCTTGCCGCCGACATCGCCGACCCTGGCTGCCTGACCTTGCAGCCAGTCACGGCTGAAGGTGAACGTCTTGTGTGCGAGCGGTTCGGTGAACGGCGCGAGGTAGGCCAGCACGTCCTCGGCCTTGACGCTGGTCGTCGACGTGATGAACCGGTGCTCACGCAGCACCGTCATCAGCTCCTTCTGCTTGCCCTCCAGCGCGAGCCTGGTGATCTCGCCGAGCCCGCGCGGGATGCCGTGCGGCAGCCGGGCAACGGCGCCGAAGTCGATCACGCACAGCTTGCCGTCGTCGCGCAGCATGAAGTTGCCGGGGTGTGGGTCGGAGTGCAGCAGCCGCACCCGTTGCGGCGATGAGTAGTGGAACTCCAACAGCAACCGGCCAGCCTCGTTGCGGGTGGCGGTATCGCCCTCGGCGATGATCGACGCGAGTGGTGTGCCCGTCACCCACTCGGTGACGACGACCCTCGGCGCGCTCGCCACGACCTTCGGCACGACGACCTGCGGATCGTCGTCGAACTCGGCGGCGAACGCACGCTGGTAGTTGGCTTCGCCCCGATAGTCGAGTTCCTCGTTCATGCGGTCGGACAGCTCCGCGAGCAGCGGCTTGACTTCTGTGCCCGGCGCGAGCGCCTGGAACAGCCTGCTGAACCGCATCAACTGGCGCAGGTCGTTGCGCAGCGCCTCGTCCGCACCGGGGTACTGCACCTTCACCGCGACCTCGCGGCCGTCATGCCAGACAGCGCGGTGCACCTGTCCGATGCTCGCGGACGCCGCCGGTTCGTCGTCGAACGTCGTGAACCGGGTGCGCCATGTCGAGCCGAGCTGCTCGTCGAGCACGCGATGGGTCTGCTTGGCAGGCATCGGCGGTGCCGCGGACTGCAGCTTGGTCAGCGCCTCCCGGTACGGGGCGGCGTACTCCTCGGGCACCGCCGCCTCGAACACGCTCAGCGCCTGCCCGAACTTCATCGCGCCGCCCTTGAGCGTGCCGAGTACCTGGAACAACTGCTCGGCGGCCTTCGCCGACATTTCGGCGTTGATCTCGTCCGCGTGCTGCCCGGTCAGCCGCCTGCCCCAGCCCGACATGGTGCGACCCGCGAAGCCGAGCGGGAGGCTCGCGAGCTTGGCGGTGCGGGCCGCGGTCCCGCTCGGCAGGCCGCGATCGTCGGCAGCGGTGTCGGTCATGGCCTCGATTCTGCCTGACACCAGCCGGCAAGAGGAGCGCACGCCGTGCCCGTAGCATCGTGGTCACGCCTATCCGGGTGGCGCGCCGCAGGTGCAGCGGGGATGTGGCAGCCATGTGCGCCGTGTCACGTCGCCGCTGACCAGATCGAGTTCCAGCGTCGCGTTCCACAACGGTGGATGCTCGCCGCCGTCCTGTACGGTACGCAGGATCTGCCCGGCCGCCAGCGCCGCCGTGGCGTGTGTGCTGGCGGGATCGGCCCGGCCGGTGCGTCCGATCAGCTGGTTGGCCACCCGTGACCACGCTCGGTCGAGGTCGCACCGGTGCAGGTCAGCGCACCGCAGACAGCTCGTCCTGCCGGGAAGGACGAGCGGCCCGACCACGCCAACGCCGTCCCGGAACCGCACCGGCAGGTGGGGTTGACGTTCGCCCATCAGCTGGTCAACCCGGTGCGGCGGCAGCACGAGCGTATCGGTGAACACCAGCAGATCCGGGCCCCGATCCGATGGCACCGGCACGGTCGCCGTCGCGGGGTTGGCGGTGCTCACGGCGGTGGCGATGGCGTCGCGTCGTCGTCTGCCGATGTCGTCCCACCGGTAGCTGATGCCGATCTCGGCGCGGGTGACCGTGCCCGCTGACTCGGCGGCGACATGTCCCACTCCGCACACCGCGAGGACTTGCGCGACGGCTACGGCAAGCCCGCCCTCACCGCTGACCACGATGGACGTCTGCGCGATGCGTTGGGCGAAAACGTCGTGCGGCATTCCGGTGCGCATCGCCCACAGCGCGGCGTCCTGCCGTCGCACGTCGTGTCGGTCCGGGATGGTGCTCGCGTCGATGAGCAGCCCGCGCGAGGCGAGGGTGTCGAGCACCCTGCGTAGCACTGGCGCGTGCGCCCCCGCGCGTTCCACCAGGGCGGCCATGGTGGCCGTGCCGTCAAGCGACCGGAGGAGACGCGCCACGGCAGGAGGCAGATTGTCGATCACGACGGCGTGCCGTGGATCGAGGCCGACCTGCACGTCAGTGTGGTTACGCTGCACCGCCCTGACGCCCGGGATGAACCGGGGGCGCGGGGGCCGAGCCGAGGTGGTTGTGTCGACGGTCATGCCGGCAGCATGACCGGATTGGAAGGGGCAGGAAACCCGTCGCACGGATTGTGGATAACTAGGCCCGCGAGTGGTTCCACTGGCGGGCATCTTGTCCGCGCGGGGTCCCTTCTGTCGGCCGCTGCCTCTACGGTGGGTCCGTGCCGCAACGGAAGAACCGCGCAACCGACCAACTGGCCATGCTCGAAGTCCCCGAGCGGGCCCCAGCCAGGCGTGTCGAGGTGCGGCGGAGCAAGCGCCGCACCCGTACCGTCTCCGCGTACCTCGACGGGGAGACCATGGTGGTCCTCCTTCCCGCCCGCATGAGTGCCGCTGAGGAGCGCAAGTGGGTGGCGGAGATGGAGCGGAGGCTGCATCGCAGTGAGGTGCGCAAGAAGTCGCCCGCCCGCCGCTCCGACGACGCGCTGCTCGCGCGCTGCGCCGAACTGTCCGCACGGTACCTGGACGGCACGGCGAGCCCGGTGAGCGTGCGCTGGGTGCCGCCGATGCGTACCCGCTGGGCATCCGCGACGCCCACGCAGGGCACCATCCGGGTCAGCGACCGGCTCCGCGAGGTGCCGTCCTGGGTGCTCGACTACGTCCTGGTGCACGAGCTCACCCACTTGCTCGTGCCCAGCCACAACGCCGACTTCTGGGCGCTGTGTCGCCGCTACGAGAAGACCGAGCGGGCCATCGGCTACCTCGAAGGGCTCTCGGCCGCCGCGGGTCTCGGCATCGCGGGCATCGACGGCGAGCCCGGCGAGTCCGACGGCGATTCCGACTACGCCAGGTGAGGTGCCGACATGCCGTTACGCGCCGCCGCTGTCGTCCCGCTTGTCCTGCTCGTCGCCCTCGTCAGGCGCGGCTTCGTCGGTTTTGCTGGTCTCCTCCGACCGTTCGCGCTCCTCGGCCCGCTTGATCTCGGCGATCGGGTCGAGATCGTCGATCTCGCCGCCCTTGCCGAGCCGTTCGGCGAATTCGAGCGGGTCGTCCAGGTCCGCGGTGGTCGGCACGAAGTCCGGGTGCGACCACAGCTCATCCCGCTTCTCGACGCCGTGCTGGTCGCCGACCAGCTTCCACAGCGAGGAGGCCGCCCGCAGCCTGCGGGGGCGCAGCTCAAGACCCACCAGCGTGGCGAACGTCTGCTCGGCGGGGCCGCCGGTCGCGCGCCGCCTCCGCAGCGTCTCGCGGAGCGCGTCAGCGCCGGGTAGCCGCTCGCCGACCGCGTCGGCGACGACGACGTCGACCCAGCCCTCGACCAACGCGAGCAGCGTCTCTAACCGGGTCAGTGCCGCTTGCTGCTCGTCGGTGCGCTGCGGTTCAAGGAGGCCGGACGACATCGCGTCCTCGATGCTGGAGGGGTTCGACGGGTCGATCTTGGTGGCCAGGTCCTCGATGGCGCTGGTGTCGACCGAGATGCCGTGGGCGAACTCCTCAACGGTATCGAGCAGCCGCTGCCGCAGCCACGGCACGTGGGCGAACAGCCGTTGGTGCGCCGCCTCGCGGGCGGCGAGGAAGACCAGCACCTCGCTGCTCGGCCGTTCGAGGCCCTCGGTGAACTTCTCGATGTTGGCTGGCAGCAGCGCCGATGTCGCGGCAGGGCCGAGCGGCAGTCCGACGTCGGTCGACGTCAGTACCTCTGAGCCGAGCTGCGCAAGGGCGTTGCCCAGTTGCGAGCCGAACATCATGCCGCCCATCTGCCCGACCATGGACAGCAGCGGGCCTGCGGCCTGCTTGGCCTCGTCGGGGAGGGCGTCGGTCCAGGCCGACGAGACGCGGGTGGCGACGGGGTCGCACAGCCGTTGCCAGGTCGGCAGGGTCTTCTCAACCCAGTCGCGCGCCGTCCACGCCACGGACGTCGTCGCGCCCGCGGGGAGGATCGTCGCGGTGTCCAGCCACAGCTCGGCGAGGTGCGCGGCGTCGCGCACGGCCGTGTCGCCGGAGGTGTCCTGGTTGCCGAAGCCGAACTGCTTGCCGCCTTCGCTGCCGAGTCGCTGCAGTGCGATCTGCTTGGCGAGGTCGTAGTTCACCGGGCCGGAGGAACTGCCCGCCTGGCTGAGCATCTGGCCGAGCTGGGTCAGCATCTGGCCGAGCTGGTTGAACGCCTCGGCCCCGCCCTGTTGCTTGTCGTTCGGCTCGCCCTCGCCACGGCGGTCAGGATCAGACGGGCCGAATCCGAACGGAAAGTCGCTCATGCCTCTACGGTACGCGGATGAACCGACTGGGTGACGTGGTGAGGCGGCACGAGCGCCATGACACGCTGCCCGTAACCTAGGCCTAGCCGTCTGAACAGCGGCCCATCCGACGTAGTAGGGCATTCAGTTGTGAGCGAACCGGACAATTCGCGCGAGGGAGTATCCCCCGAGCAGGCGCAGACCGATGCCGACGTCTGGCAGTCTGGCCAGCGCGACACCACCATGGGTCTGTCCCGACGAGGCTGGACGATCGTACTCAGCGCCGTCATGGCAGCGGTGTTCGTCGCGGTCGGCATGCTCGTCCGGGTGCCGTACGTGGCGCTGGGACCCGGCCCTACCTACGACACGCTGGGGTCAACGGCCAACGGGCCGGTCATCAAGATCAACGGCACCAAGTCGTACCAGACCAACGGTGAGCTGCGGCTGACCACGGTGTCGCTGTCCGACGACGTGCGGTTGATTGACGGCCTCGGCATGTGGATCAGCGGCCGTTACGCGCTGGCGCCGCGCGAGCTGTACTTCCCGCCCGGCGCGACGGAGCAGGAGGTCGAGCAGGAGAACGCGCAGCAGTTCCAAGCCTCGCAGAGCGCCGCGGAGGTCGCCGCGCTGAGCTACCTCGACTACCCGACGAAGGTCGTCGCCAAAGAGGTCGTCGCGGGTGGTCCTTCTTCGCGGGTGCTGCGGGCGGGGGATGTGCTTGTCACCGTCGACGGCACCAAGGTCAGCGACACCGAGGACGTCAACAAGGTCCTCAAGGACACCCGGCCCGGCGACACCATCACGGTGAGCTACCGGCGAGGCGGCACGCTCACGCGCGGCAAGGCGATCACACTCGGCGACGCCAAAGACGGTCGTAAGCAGGGCTACATGGGCCTGCTGCTCGCCGACCAGGCGAAGGTCGACTTCAACATCGACATCGAACTCGCCGAAATCGGCGGCCCGTCCGCAGGCTTGATGTTCGCGGTGGGGATCATCGATCGGCTCACCCCCGGCAAGCTCACCGGCGGCGAGCACATCGCGGGCACAGGGGAGATCACCGACGACGGCGAAGTCAGCGCGATCGGCGGCATCTCGTTCAAACTGATCGCGGCCAAGGAAGACGGCGTGGACACCTTCCTCGTACCCAAGGGCAACTGCGCCGAGGCCGTGCGCACCGCGCCCGACGGGTTGCGACTGGTGCGGGTGAACACCCTTGACGACGCGGTCAGCGCGTTGGAGACGATCTCGGACGGCGGCAAAGTCTCCACCTGCGCGGCTGGCTGACGCTCCCTCAGGGCTCCAGCGTCGCGGCGAGCGCTTCGAGCAGGTTCGGCGCGAGGTCCGGGTGCTCGACGACCTCGTCGATCGGCTCGCTCTCCGCGTTCTCGCTCTTGCCGCGCAGTCGCATCACGCAGGCGCGGGCGCCGTCCCTGGAGACGGCAGCGACCAGCCGCGCCTCGGTGCGCTGCGGGTGGTTGGCCGCCGCGCGCTGCAGACGTTCCACATCGCCTGACTCGCCAGCGGCCTCTTCCAGGTCGGACTCCGCGCCAGGGGGCAGCACGACGATCTCGTGCGCGAGCGCGCAGCCGGCGACGGTGTCCGGCCAGGCGATCTTGGCGAGCGAGTCGCCGAGGTCCGATTCCGGCAGCGACTCCTGGGCGACCGGCGTCAACGGCGACTCGACGTCGAGCCGGTCGGCGAGCTCGGGCTGCTTCGCGAGCAGATCCGCGGTCGGCACGAGTGCGAACAGTTGCGGCGGCTGGTCCCAGCCCGCAGCTGCGACGAACTCATCCACCTCGCGGGCGACGGTGGCGAGATTCGCCGTCGCGATGTTTGTGCCGTCGTGCGCGGCGGGCTCGGACGCACCGGAATCGGAATCCATACCTTCATGGTGCCAGGCGGGAGCCGTCACCCGGTGATGGCTCCGCCGTGCGGTTTTGTTCATCTGGGATTACGCTACGGCGAACTCGCGGCCCAAATCGGGAACTTCGGACCCTCTCCGTAGAGTTGAGTTGAACAGGGGCGGTGTGCTGCGGTATGTAGGCTGCTACCGCCAGGCCAACGAAAGTGCGAACTCAGGAGCGTGTGTAGTGGCCAATCGGCCTCCCGTCAGCATGCCAAGGCTGACACGGCGTAGTCGTATCCTGCTGATCGTCGGTGGACTCGCGCTACTGGCGCTGTTACTAGGTAGCAGGCTGGTCGGCACCTACGTCAACTGGTTGTGGTATAGGGAGGTCGACGCCAGCAACGTCTACAGCACGATGCTGCTGACGAGGGTGGCGCTGTTCTTCATCGTCGGCATCGCCGTCGCGGGCGCCGTGGCGGGCAGTCTGGCGATCGCGTACCGCACCCGGCCGGTGTTCGTGCCCGTCGCGAGCGAGGACGACCCGCTCGCGCGGTACCGCTCCACCGTCGTCGCGCGGGTCCGGGTGTTCGGCATCGGTATCCCGGCGTTGATCGGGCTCATCTCCGGTGCGACCGCGCAGTCGGAGTGGCGTATCGTCCAGCTTTTCCTCAACGGCGAGCCGTTCGGCAGGACAGATCCGGAGTTCGGCAAGGACATCGGTTTCTACGTGTTCAGCCTGCCGTTCTACAACTGGCTGATCGGCTGGGCGTTCGTCATTCTCGGCCTGTCATTCGTCGCGGCGGCGGCGACGCACTACCTGTTCGGCGGCATCCGGGTCGCTGGCAGGGGAGGGCAGTTCACCAACGCCGCGCGGATCCAGCTCGCCGTGACGGCTGGGCTGTTCATCCTCGTGAAGGCTGTCCAATACTTCTTCGACCGGTACAACGTGCTGCTCTCCGGCCGCAACGACCTGTTCACCGGCGCCAGCTACACCGACCTGAACGCTGTCATGCCCGCCAAGCTCATCCTGATGAGCATCGCGGTGTTCTGCGCGCTGGCGTTCTTCGCCGCCATCGTGTTGCGCAACCTGCTGCTGCCCGCGATCGCGCTGGTGCTGCTGATCGTGTCGGGCATCCTCGTCGGTTCCGCATGGCCCTCGCTGCTTGAGCGGTTCTCAGTGAGCCCGAACGCGATCGCGAAGGAAGCCGGGCCGATCCAGCGCAACATGACGGAGACGAAACATGCGTACGGGTTGACCAAGGACGAGGTCAATTACGTCGACTACAAGGGCGCCGCCGACGTGTCGGCGGACGAGGTCGCCAATGACACGACGACCATGCCGAACGTGCGGCTGCTCGACCCGAGCGTGCTCAACCGGACGTTCACCCAGCAGCAGCAGCGCAGGAACTTCTACGGCTTCCCTGAGCAGCTCGACATCGACCGCTACACCGTAAACGGGGAGAAGCGGGACTACGTCGTGGCGCTGCGTGAGATCAACACGCCCGCGCTCGCCGAGAACCAGCAGAACTGGATCTCGAGGCACCTGGTGTTCACCCATGGCAACGGCTTCATCGCGGCGCCCGCCAACACGGTGCAGTCGGTGGCGGAGGAAGCGGGCGGCCAAGGCGGCTACCCGCGCTACAGCGTCAGCGACACCACCAGCCAGGGCGACATCAAGGTCGACCAGCCGAGGGTCTACTACGGCGAGCTGGTGACCGACTACGCGATCGTCGGCAGCCCGTGGACCAAGGACGGCGACTACAAGGGCGAGTACGACACCTCAACCCAGTCGCATCGCTACCAGGGCGAGGGTGGCGTGCCGATCGACAACCTCTTCGACCGGTCGATCTTCGCGCTGCACTACGGCGAGAAGAACTTTGTCTTCTCGAACGTCATCGGCGAGGGTTCCAAGGTGATGTACAACCGGGACCCGAGGGACCGCGTCGAGAAGAAGGCGCCGTGGCTGACCGTCGACGGTGACGCGTACCCCGCGGTGATCGACGGCAGGATCAAGTGGATCGTCGACGGCTACACCACGACGAAGAACTACCCGTACGCGCAGAAGACGCAGCTCGGCGAGGCGATCCAGACGACAAGGACGGGTGTGCCGAGGCTCGCGGACACTCAGATCAGCTACATCCGCAACTCGGTGAAGGCTACGGTCGACGCCTACGACGGCTCGGTGGACCTGTACACATACGATGAGAAGGACCCGGTGCTCAAGGCCTGGAAGAACGTTTTCCCCGGCACGGTGAAGCCGAAGTCGGCCATCAGCCCGGAGATGGCCGAGCACCTCCGTTACCCGGAGGACATGTTCAAGGTGCAGCGCGAGCTGCTGGCGAAGTACCACGTCACCGACCCGGCCACGTTCTTCTCGAACGAGGACCGCTGGAGCGTGCCGTCGGACCCGACGATCCAGGGCGCAGCGGGTGAGGCCAACCAGCCGCCGTACTACATCCTGGCCGCTGACCCGCAGGACCTGAACGCCGCCGAGCCGCAGTTCCAGCTCACCAGCGTGCTGACGCCGTTCCGCAGGCAGTTCATGTCTGCTTTCGTTTCGGCCAGTTCGGATCCGGAGACCTACGGCACGATCACGGTACGGAGGCTGCCTGGCGAGACCCAGACACGGGGCCCGCAGCTGGTGCAGAACGACTTCCTGTCGTCGTCCGAGGTCAGTAGTGAGATCAACATCCTGACCCAGCAGAATACGCGGGTCATCTACGGCAACCTGCTGACGCTGCCGGTCGCCGATGGGTTGATCTACGTCGAGCCGGTGTATATCGAGCGGACCGGACAGGAGTCGTCCTTCCCGCAGCTCAACCGTGTGCTCGTCTACCACGGTGGCCGGGTCGGCTACGACTCGACGCTCAAGGGCGCGCTGGAGCAGGTGCTCGGTGAAGGCGCGGGCGAGTCGGCGACCGAGATCGGGGACGGCGCAGGCGCCGACGACGGCGAGCAGGGTACGGACGGGCCGCAGGACGGTGCCCCGACTGGAAGCGCCAATGAGGAAATGCGCGCAGCGGCCGACGAGATGCAGGATGCCGCGTCCCGGCTGTTCGAGGCACGCCAAAGTGGCGACTACCAGGCCGAGGCCAAGGCGTTGCAGGACCTCGAGCAGGCCCGTCAGCGGTACAACGACGCCAGCGAGTCCGGCTGAGGCGTCCGCATCCGGGGGTCGGGTGAAGATCCGACCCCCGGATGCGAGCCGGTTCGGGCCCGGGTGTAGAGTTGTAGTCACAACACAACGCGGGGTGGAGCAGCTCGGTAGCTCGCTGGGCTCATAACCCAGAGGTCGCAGGTTCGAATCCTGTCCCCGCTACTGAAGAAAGTGCAGGTCAACGGCCTCGGGGAGATCGTCTCCGAGGCCGTTTGCCGTGTCATGTCACCAAATCTGTAGCAAAACGGCGCCTGCGACGTCGAGAGCGGCGGTGAACGCCAGTCTCGCCGGTCTCAGATAGCCTCGTGCGGTGCCGTCCTGTCGCAGCCCGGGCAGTCGGACGATGCGATCTCTGGGTCAGATCCCCAGTCGTCTCAGTCTCGCCGTGTCTCAGCGGCCCTACGAGTCATGGTCGACTTCTTTCCTGCTCTGGACGTTCAGGAGGGCCGATGTTGAACGTCGTCACGGTGAGGGCGGCGTGCGGTTCGACTTGCGTGGCATGACCGGTACTGCGCCCGCAGCGCGTGGTCTGGCGTGCCTGCGGGCGGACTCTTTCCTTGTTCGTACGAGTCCCCCGAGTTGTACACTTAGTGGTATGCCTGCTGAAGCGCACACGCCTCATGATGTGTCCGGGGTTGTCGAGGTGCCGGTCAGTGAAGCCCGGGATCGGCTCGCGGAGCTGGTCGAC
>WHUD01000152.1 GCA_009377385.1 Actinophytocola sp. | reverse complement strand
GTCGACGCGCCCGACGACGTCCGGCTGCTGTGGGTCCTGCGGGACATGCTCGGCGTCACCGGCCCGAAGTACGGCTGCGGTCTAGCCGTCTGCCAGTCGTGCACCTCGCACATCAACGGCAAAGCGGTCAACATCTGCGCGGTGCCGGTGGGTGATCTCAAGCCGGACGACGAGGTCGTCACCATCGAAGGCCTGGCCGGCACCGTCGGAAAGGACCTGCACCCGATGCAAGAGGCGTGGCTCGAGCACGACGTCGCCCAGTGCGGCTACTGCCAGCCCGGCCAGATCATGGCCGCCGTCGCCCACGTCCGCAAATCCCGCGAGGAAGGCGTGCCGCTCGACGACGACTACATGGACAACATCAAGAACATCTGCCGCTGCGGCACTTACCAACGGATCCGGGAGGCCATCAAGGACGGCGCGAGAGAAATGTGACGCCCCTCGCGGCGGGTGGTGGAGCGCCCCGGCTCCTGCGGGCCGGGGCGCTCCGCCACCGTGAGGGAACGTGCGGGTCCGGTCACACCGTGATCTTCAGCTCGCGGATCCGCCGGTACAGCGTCGTCCGGCCAATGCCGAGGTGCTCGGCGGCCTGGCGCTTGTTGCCCGCGGTGGCCCGCAGCGCGGCGACGATCGTGTCGTGCTCGGCTTGCTCCAACGGGGTCAGCGGACGTCTCTGGGTCGGGCTCCGGTAGGTCTCCGGCAAGTCTGCGACGGTGATGTCGCCGGTCGAGTGCGTTTCGAGGGTGTGCCGCACCACCATGGACAGCTCCCGCAGGTTGCCGGGCCACTGGCGCGCGGCCAGCGCGGCCAGCGCGCTCGGGGCGAAACGGACACTCGCATCCGGCAAGTGCTCGCGCACCAGGGCGTGCACCAGCCGCGGCAGCTCCTGGTGGCGACGCCGCAGCGGCGGCAGCTCGACACCGCAGACGCAGCTGGCAGCCAGCGTGGCCACATGCGGGTCCAGGTCGTCGCGAGGGACGCTGGTGAGCACGAGGCGCGCGGCCGAGCGGGCGAGCAGGCTGCCGAGGCGCACGCACAACGGGGCGGGCAGCAGCTGGATCTCCTCGACCGCGACCACGCCGTCATGCGTGGCGGCGAGGTCGTCGAGGAGGGCGCCCCACTCGCCCTCGCCGATCGAAGCCACCTGGCCGGCATCGAGGAACGCGACGGGGTTGTCGCCCGCCACGACCCGGACGGCGTGGCTGCGGCCCGAGCCAGGCTCGCCGGAGATCAGCACGGGGGAGCGCGTGTCGCGCAGCCCGACGAGTTCAGCGTCGACGCTAAAGCTGAGGGTCTCGCTCCCCAGCTTGCGCCGAGCCGTCGGCTCCTGCCCGCGTTGGGGGCTCGGGGAGATATGGAACATCGTGCCCGAGGTGCCTTCGATGCGGTGCGCCTCGAGCTTGACCACCCGGCCGGAGGCCAGTCTGAGCCGACGCACAAGGCGTCGGCCGCTTGGCGCGTCAGCTACGTCCGGAGCGATGGTTCGCAGTACCGCATGGTCGGCGGCCTGGAGCAGGTCGACCGCGGCGGGGTTGGTAAGCACAAGATCGTCATCGATCATCACCACCGCGCCAGAGCGTTGCTTGGCGGCGTTCTGGAACGCCGCAAGCAGGAGCTTGTCGGCGCGGGACGAACTCTCGAGCAATCGTCGCTCGATGTCGCGGACCGCGTACCGGACGAGCGGCACGAACAGCGGATTGGCCCTGGGCATGACGCCGGTGATGTCGAGGACGCCTTCGAACCGACGCGTCACCGGGTGCACGATCGGCAGGCCGTAGCAGCTGAACTTCTTCAGCGCCTCGAGGAAATGCTCCTCACCGTGGACGAGCAAGCCCCTGCGGGTCTCGCGCGGCGTGGCGATCGCGTTCGTGCCGGTGATGTCCTCGGCGTAGGCGTTGCCAGGTACTACTCCTATCGACTCGATCGCGCTGCCGACCTTGCGGTCTGTGTACCGAGTGTCGATGATCCGGGAGTCGCGATCGGTCAGTACCAGGGACAATGAGGTGTCCTGCAGCTCGTGGACGACGTCGTCGAGGACGGCCGCCGTGGACCGCACGAGCTTGCCGTGGCGGTCGAAGTCGCGGTGGGGGACACGGTCCAGCTTCGTGTCCGGCGCCAGACCAGCCTCGGTGACCCTTCTCCATGACTCAGCTATCTCCGGGCGCAATGAGCCGCTCTCCACGGTAATCATGCGATCATCCCCTGAGCCGCGGCTACCTCCGTTCGAACGCCAGAGTCCGCGGTGACGGCGGAATCGATTGAGGCCGTCATGGTGGTGTTGCGCCTGCCGCCGTCGCACCTGAAGGAACATCGCCCGTGAGTTCTGCACGTGTTGAACACAATGCCTCCATTAGAGGGGGCGGTTTGGGGTTGTAGCGTCTCCACTCGGATCTGACCGCACGGGCTCGAGGGCACTGAAGCCCGGAACGTCGTGATAATGTCTCGGCGGGGGTCTCCCGGGTCCACAATACGCGAACTGCTTATAGCCGTCGAATGGTGCGCTCAAAAGCACGCGCACAAAAGGTGCTACACGACTAACGGTCGGCCAGCCACGACAAGCGGTCCACGAAACCGGACCAGCGGCGCACTCCGCAGCCTGGACGTTACCTGCGTGTGATGGAGCCAGTGGGTCGAGATTCCCTGGGTGCTCACCCAGCGAAGGGCTCGGCCGATCCGGTCCCAGAGGCAACGCGGCCAGATTTGGGAGGGACATCCCGTAACGCGACGCGCTCTGCGGCGGCCAAGACTCGGGCCGCTCTTCCCGCTGTGCGCATCGCCTCACACGGTGACGTCTACCGGCGTGCTGCCGAACACGCAGCTGATCGGGCTCCCGAAGCAGGTCCTCGCCCACACGGTGTAGCTACCGGACGCCGCCGGCGCCGCGAGAGTCTCGCTGAAATCGCCGGAAGCCGCGTCGAATGCCGCCCTGACCGCGAAGTTGACTCTGCTCGCCGGGGTGCCCTCCGGGGCGATGCCCAGCCGGATGTCACCGGGTACCTTGTACTGCTCCATCGGGAACGACGTGTCCATCGGTGCGAGCGACAGGACGACACTGGACGGCCACTGGAAAGCACATGGTGCGCCACAGAGGATCCCGCTCGACTCGAGGACGGAGCCAGCCTTGATCGGAGGCTTCATCGTGGCGAACGGCAGCTCCCAGACCACCGAGTCGGCGGTGAAGGTGGTCGGCACGCGGTCGGTGCAGCTCCATCCACCGGAGCCCCCTTCGGCCTCGTTCTCGTTCTCGCAAAGGCCGCCCCATGGCTCGGTCTGGGCTTGGTTGCTTCCGACGCCACCCGCACCCAGCCAGCGCCACCAGTCGGCACCATCGTTGAGCAGCGGAACCTGATACCCGGTGAACGGGGCCGGATCATCGGACGGCGCATCATGCAGGTGCAAGGTGACGATCAACCGCTCGGCGGCGAGGTCGGTCTGAAAGCTGACATCCCCGATGTCGTAGCCGAAGCCCGGAAGTTGCGCATCACCGTCTGGATCCTGCGACACGGTCACCGGCCCCACGGCATCCGCACCGAAGCTCACTGTGCCCGTCACCGGGATCGAGCCATTCACCACCGACACCGGATGCACGTCGATCGTCGTCTCGGCCACGGCGGCGCCCGCCGGGGCCGCCCCACCGCTGAGGGCGAACGCCACGGTCACGCCTGCCGCTATCCCACCGAGTTTCCGCGCTTCACGCATGGTCCTGTCCTTCGTCGGCCCGCCCGCCGGTCACGCACCGCGAACCGACCCGCCGTGCAACCTGGGTTCACCCGTTCGGATGTCCTCATAGTGTCGGATGGGGTAATCGGGCGGACAAGGGTGCTCAGCGACGACTCGACGCCATGTCGGGTTTCCGCCACCTGGCAGTTTCCGCCCGGGAGCCACCGATAGCCGAGCTCATGCCTCGGCTTATCAGCGGGTGAACCAGGGCGGCGGCTCGAGGAGCCCCTCACCCCGCAGTCTCGGCCCCCGGATGAGCTGGCCGGCCTGCCCGTCGCCGACGGACTTGGCGTCATTGGACCCCGTGATGCCCGGTTGCGCGCACCTGCCCGTGCAGGTGTCCGAGAGCGTGGTCCAGGCCCGTCCCTCGTGGTCGACGATGATCTCGAGGAAGTCGAACATCCCGCCGCATCGGCCGGGGCCACAGCTGCCGCGCCGTTGCGGGTCGCGGGGGTCGTTCATCGTTGTGGTGAGCCACGTGGGGTGTTCGTCGAGGGCGTTTACGCTCACCGTCAGGTAGTCGTGCCACATTGTCTCCCCGCCGCGCTGCTTCTCGTAGCAGCAGTCACCCGAGGTGCCCGCGTAGTAGAGGGCGATCCCGCCTTCGTCGCCCGCGGCGATGGTGGGCAGGTTCGACTCGGTGAGCCCGGGCGGCCCGACCATGATCGGGTCGCTCCAGGTCGCACCGCTGTCCCGGCTGATCGCCAGGTAGGGCAGCCGGTCCTCACCGGCGACCCACAGGTAATAGGCGTTGCCGGAAGCGTCCGTTGCGACGTGGGCTTCGTGATGCTGGCCTGCCAAGCCTTCGG
Organism: Actinophytocola sp.; assembly: GCA_009377385.1. Classification (GTDB taxonomy): domain Bacteria; phylum Actinomycetota; class Actinomycetes; order Mycobacteriales; family Pseudonocardiaceae; genus Haloechinothrix_A. The sequence goes on along the minus strand of WHUD01000152.1, from coordinate 6,199 downwards.
CCACCCGCACCTGGGTCCAGGTGGTTCCGCTGTCGCGGGAGACGGCGACCTGCGGGCCGCCATCGCACGCGGCGTTCGGCAGATACACCGTCTCGTCCGGCCCGGCGGCGACGTGGCCGGTGGTGCCGCCGCACCCGGACGCGGGCGGGAACGGCACGCCCGCCGGATGGAAGGACATGCCGCCATCGAGGCTGCGGCCACACCCGGAGTAGGCGACGCCGTTGTAGCAGTAGTAGACGGCGTTGGGGTAGCCGACGGTGGGGAGGCTCGTCGGCCCAGCCGTGATCGTCTGGTGGTCGTTGCCGGGGATGCCGCATGCGATTGGGTTGGGGACCCAGGTCTCGCCCTCGTCGTCGCTGAACGACAGGTACGAGCAGCCGACGTACAGGTCGATGGTGAACACGCGCGAGGTGTCGGGGTCGACGTACACGTACGGGTCGAGCGTGGTGGGAGGAATTGTCGCGTCCTGTTCGGGCAGTCCCGGCGTGACCTCCTTCCAGGTCAGCCCTTGGTCGGTGGAACGGAGGATCTCCGTGCGGGCCAGCGCCTCCACCGGGAGCGCGTCGAAGACGGCGGCGGCGTAGAAGACATTGCCCGTCTCAGTGACCCCGATGGTTGGCTCGGCGGCTCCGCGCCCCACGTCGGTAACCACTCCCCGCGGCAGCAGTTTGAGGAACGGCGCCGGGTCGACCGCCACCCCGTCACCGAGGTGCGCGACGCTGTGCGGCGGGGCATCCGGAAGCGGGGTGGGGGAGAGCACCGGGGCGGCTGGCGGCGATCCGGCCTCACCGACAGGGAACGCGCGCACCTGGTCGGCGACGCTGCCGGGGCCCTCGCCCTGAGCGGCGACGGACAGCAGGGTGCCGGAGAAGGTGAGGTTCAGTGGCCCGCCCAAGCCGGTGATCACGGTCGAGGTGTCGCCGTTCGGCGCGACGCGAACCACCTTGCCCGCGGCGCCCACCCCCACGTACCCGTTGCCTGCCTGGTCGAAGGCCAGGCCCTCTGCCGATGGCCCGACCTCGGCGACCTCCTCGGCACCTGAGTCGACGATTCGCCACACCCGGCCGTCCCGGAACGTGGAGATGTGCAGGACGCCGTCCGGGGAGAACGCCAGGCCGTAGGGTGCCGCCGCGAATCCGTCGGCGACGGTCAAGACGTGGCGTGCTGGGCTCACCCGGAGCACCCGATGGGCAGCCTGGTCGGCCACGTACAGGTTCCCGGTCGGATCGAAGGCGATCCCTGCGGGTGCCCCGAGACCCCTGGCGTAGACGCCGGTGGTCCCGTCGGGAGTCGTGAAGAGCACCGCACCGTCCTCCGCGACCGCGACGTACACGTTGCCGCCGCCGTCGACCGCCACGCCGGTTGGCCCCCGCGTGAACGCACCGGGCACGAGACCGGAGATCAAGGTGTCGCGAACGCCCAATCCGGAGAACGACAGCAGCTCTCCAGTGCCGGAAGCCGCGACGACGAGCTCCTCGCCACGGAACGCGATCCCCGCCGGGGCCACGACTTCTACCGCCGTCGGCTGCGCCAGCACGGGCGACGGCGACAGCGGCAGGAGCAGCATCGCCGAGAACAACGCGAATAGGATCCGAACCCGACCGCGGGGGTGCATCTGGCCGACCTCCTTCAGGCGCCGGACCCAAGCGTTAGCCCGGGCGGTTCCGGCACACAAGAACTCGCGGTGGCGGGATGGCGTCATGACGATTTCCCGTCATCCGAATTCGTAGTTTCCGCCCGCGATGCGCAACTAATGTGCCGGCCAGGAAGCGATGACCATGCGGCTCGGACCGCGGCGAAAGGGCACTTCATGCGGTGGTGGACTCTCATCCCAGCGGCTGTCGGGGTCTTGCTCGTGTCGCTGACTCCAGCCGCGTCAGCGGTTCCAGTCGACGCCAAGAACATGGGGTGGGTAACCGGCCTACCGCAGGCGGCGGCGAGCGACATCGAGTTCCTCGAGCGCGAGGAAGAGGACGGCAGCCTGAGCCGGTACGCGATCGTCGGCAACATCGGCCACGGCTTCCAGATCATCGACATCACCGATCCAGTGTCACCGCAACCCGTTGGCGCGTTCCTGGATCCCGGCGTGCACTACCAGGGCGATGTCCAGGTGAACCCGCGCCGCGACCTCGTGGTCGTGGCCACCGACGGCGCGCCTGCCGCGACCCTTGGCTACGGGGGAGTCGGCAACGGGATCGCCTTCGTCGACATCTCAGACCTGTCGAGCCCGACGCTGTTGTCCGTGCTCGGCGGCCTCGGTGGTTCGCACAACTCCACGATTATCGACGACCGGTACGTCTACACGGCACTGCCTACCCACATCGTGGACTACTCCGATCCGGAGAATCCGGTCGACCTCGGCGTCGCCGCCATGACCGATCCGGCGAATCCGGATGGCCCCACCGTGCCCATCTGCGGGCACGACATCACCCTCGACCCGAACCGGCCGGACCGGGCCTACTCGGCATGCTCATCGAACAGCCCGTCCTGGCAGGTCATCGACGTCTCCGACCCGGCACGGCCCAAACTCGTCTCGCAGATCCGGGACAGCAAACTCTCCATCCCGCACCAGGCCGACCCGGCACCGGACTCCTCGTTCGTGGTGGTCACCGACGAACGCGGTGGCGGTGTCAGCCACAACCGGTGCCCCGGTGGCGGTGCGCACATCTACGACATCAGCGGCACGTACACCGACGGCGAGGCCAGCGAAGCCAACCCGATCAAGATCGGCATCTGGTTCGCCCCGTTCACCGGCACCAGTGGCAGCGGCGACGCGGGCGAATGGGGCAACTGCACCATGCACAACATGACCTTCCAGGCCGAACGGTTCCTGCTGTCCGCGGGCTGGTACTCCGCCGGCGCGTGGGTGACCGACCTGCAGGCAGCGACCGCCGACGGCGGCGAGTACCAGGAGTACTCCGGCACCGACTCGGCCGTGCCCGGCACCACCACCTGGGGCAACACCCAGGGCAACATCATCCTGGCCGGCGACGAGGTCTGGTCGACCAAGTGGACCCGCTTCGACGACCCGGTCTTCGACCGCTACGCCTTCAACTCCGGGCTCACCCGCGGCTTCGACGTGCTCAGCTACGACGGCACCCTGCCGCGGAAGGTCGCCCGGCTGGCCATCACGGACATCGCACCCGACGGGGTGCTCTCGGGCAAGCTCGACCGATTCGCGGTGTGGACCTACGAGGGCTGGGTGAACAAGCCGCTCGCCGGCGAGACCGTGACGGTGACCGTCGACGGCGCTGACGCCGGTACCACCGAAACCGCCGACGACGGCACGTTCTCTGCCTCGCTCCCTGACCTGGAGCAAGGCAGTTACACCGTCACGGTGGCGTGGGCAGGCAACGACGAGTACCAGCCGAACAGCGTCACCCAGACGCTCACCCGGTAAGGAGCCAGCATGCGGCGACGGACCCGCGCGATCTCCGCACTCGCCGGCCTTGCGCTGGTCACCGCCGCAGCACCAGCCACGGCGGCCGAGGGATCCACGTCCGCGGCTACCACGGTCGGCGACATCACGCATGTCGCGACCATCCCGTTCGAGGGGCGCGGGTCGGATATCGAGTTCGCCAGCAGGGAGGTCGTCAAGCTCTCCGGCGGCGCGACCGGCGAGCCGGTCTGTGAGATCGACGCCGACGGCGCCTGCCTTGTCGACGACAACGGCGACACCGTATGGCAGACCGAGGTGCGCGACTTCGCCGTCGTCGGGGTGCTCGAGCAGCCGCCCAGGGTCGTGGACATCACCGATCCGGCCAAACCGGTGGACGTCGCCGACGTCCCCTGCACCGCCTACCAGGCAGACGTCCAGATCCAGGGAGACGTGCTGCTTGTCGCACAGGACGGCGGCACCGGACGCTGCAGCCTTCCCGGTGGGGGATCGCAGACCTTCAACGGCTCCGCCGTGCTGGACTTCGCCGACCCGAGGAACCCGGCCTACCTGTCCCGGATCCAGTACGCCCGCGGCTCCCACAACCACACCGTCCACCCCACCGAGCCACTGGTGTACCTGTCGGACTCCGATCTGGCGCACGCCGACGGGGGCAATGTGCCGATCTGGGACGTCTCCGACCCGGCGAACCCGCGGCTGGTCAGCGAGTTCAAGCACCTGGCGCACTCACCGCACGACATCACCTTCAACGCCGACGGCTCCCGCGCCTACGCCGCGGCCGTCTCGACGACCTACATTCTCAATACCGAGGATCCCCGCGACCCGTCGGTGGTCGCGACCATCGCCAACGAGGGCATTTCGATCTCGCACCAGTCCGACCCGACACCGGACGGCAAGTATCTACTGGTCTCCGACGAGCTCGGCGGCGGCGCGGCCGGTGTGCCGCCGGGCGGGCCGGTGCACGTGTACGACATCCGCAGCGAGGCGACGCCGGTCAAGGTCGGCACGATCTGGCCTGACTGCATCCCGGGATCCTGCCAGGACCCCACGGCGGTGCCGGTCTCGACGTCGCACGTGTTCCGGATCAACCCGGACGGCTTCACCATGGCGATCGCCTGGTACAAGGACGGCGTCGGGGTGATCGACTACTCCGGCATGCGCGGCAGCCAGGCGGCCGGCACCGGCGCGGCGACTGGGCTCGGCCCGCGCGCCGTCGCTTGGACGTCGGAGGAGATCACCAACAGCTGGGCAGCCAAGATGTGGCAGGACCGCCACCCCGGCTACCTGTTCGCCACCGACGTGGGCGCCCTGCACGTCTACTACGTGGCTGAACTCGGCCCCGGCTTCCTCGGCACCGGATCGCTCAGCGGCGGCAACCCGGCGGTCTACGGTGCCGGGATCGGAGTCACCCAGCAGGAGTTCATCTCGGAGTGCGACTACACCCCCGCCAGCCAGGGAGTCGACGGTTGGGTCGCGGCGATCCCGCCCGAGCACGCCGATGGCAGCACGGTGCTGACCGCCCGGGGGTCCAGTGCGGCCGGTGTCTACGACCTCGACCTATACTTCTACGACGCCGAGTGCGCGCTGCTGGAGGCCGTCGAGGAGGAGGGTGACGACGAGACCGGCGTCATCCCGCAGGACGCGGCTTACGTCTTGGTCGCGAGCTACGTCGGCGGGCCGACGCGCGTCCACCTGAGCGTGCGATGACCCGGCACCGCAGGGGCGCGCTCGCGCTCGCCGCGGCCACGACTCTCGTGGCCGTCGGCCTCGCCGGACCGGCTGAGTCGGCGAGCGCCGGACACACGTCCGGGCCCTACTTCGACCTGGCCACCCTGCCCGCGCCGCCGTCCACCGGCGCGGAGATCTTCGCGGGCCTCGAGGAGTTCGTGCGTAGCTACCCGTGGCGCACGACGGGCGGGCCGACCGAGATCCAGGCCGGTATCGCGCTGCGCGACGAGATGGCCGGGCTGGGCTACGACGCGACGATCGAAGGCGTGCCCATCACACCCGATCTTCCTGCGTCGCCCGAGGCCGGACTGAAGGCGGTGACCGCGACGAAGCAGGGTACGACCAGGCCCGATGAGTGGATCACGTTCATCGGCCACTACGACACGGCTCCGCAAACCATCTACGGCGCTTACGACAATGGCTCCGGCACCAACCTCCTGCGGTTCCTCGCCAAAGATCTGGCCGGCGTCGAGACGAACCGGTCGCTGGTGTTCGTCTGGTACAACGGCGAGGAAGAGGGCCGCCTTGCCTCCATCCGGCACGCGCGGGCGCTGCGGGAGGCCGGGCAGGAGATCACCGCCGTACTGGGCTTCGACATGGTCGGAATCGCCTGGCCGGTGGCTGCCCCCACGGCGGTCAACTGCCTGTGCCTGTTCCACGGGCCGGACGACCGGGCGGCCTTCGAGCCGCTGCTGCGGTTCGTCAACTACGACTTCCTCGGCTTCCCGGACGGCAACCGCGAGGTGCGCTATGCGGGGACCAACGACCGCAACTCCGACGAGCAGTCCTTCGCCGCCCAGGGTTACCCGACACTGCGGTGGGCAGGGATGCGCAGGGCAGCCGACTATCCCGCCTATCACCTTCCGGACGACACCATCGAGCAGATCATCGAATCCTCGGGCGGTGCGCGGTACTACGAGGAGGGCATCGCCAACACCCGCGACAGCGCGTATTACACGGCACTCGCGCTGGACAACCATCTCCCGGAGCCGTCGTTCACCGTCGACGTCACCGGGCTTAGGACCCGCGACAAAATAACGTAGGCGTTCATGGGCGTGTCGGGGGTTGCACGGT
>WHUD01000151.1 GCA_009377385.1 Actinophytocola sp. | reverse complement strand
GCGGCGGGTACCGCGATACCGGCCTGTCCGACATCGCGCTGCTCTGGATGGTCGACCGGGCTCGCTCCGCGGGCCTCGCGTTCAACTCCGACACGTTCGGGAGAATGGGCAACGGCGACCTGGCGACCCGCAACGCGGGCAAGTACGTCGCGCCCAACGTGCACGGGCAGCTGCACGACGCGCGGACCGGGTTCTTCCGGTCGCTACCTCGGTTCGATCGCCGCATCGGCACCACCAATAACCACGAGTCCGTGGCGTCCTGCGCGGCCGACCGCCGTCGCGATGACCGGCGGTACGCTCCTACGGGGCTGACCGCCTACCTCGGCAGGGCAGACCACGCGATCACGAACGTCGACCTCGGCCACGGCGCGGCACAGGACATGTCGGAACCGACTTAGTCGGTGACCAGCCCCCGTTTGACGACGTCCGCCGCGAGCGTGAGCAACCGCTGCAGCTCCCCTTCGTCCCTGCGGAGCGCGTCGGGCCGCCAGGCGAGGCTGATGATGCCGTTCCAGCTCGCCCAGAGGGCGGTCGCGGTCTGGTGCGGATCGACGGGCCGGATGCTCCCGTCTGCCATTCCGCGCTGCAAGGCGTCGACCAGCCTGGCGTTCTGCCCGTCAACGCGGCGGGCCAGCCGTTCGGCGGTCTCGGTGGCGGCCGCATAGTTGCCTGCCGCCGCAGGGAAAGCGAGCATCCGGAAGAACTCGGGGTGATCGAGATAGAAGCGCAGGTACTGCTCGGCGGCGCCTCAAGCTGCTCGATCGGTGACGCCTCGGCGAGATCATGTGCCCAACCGCGATCGTGTGGGGCCGCGACGACGCCTACCTGCGTCCCACCATCGCCACCGAGCTGGCCGAACGCATCGCTGGCGCCGAGCTGACGATGATCGACGGCGCGGGCCACTTCGTGATGGAAGAAGCCCCACCGAGGTCACCGCCGCACTGGAGCGGCTGCTGGCACGCGACGTTTAGCCGGGTCAGGTGCGGTGGAGCACGGCGACGGCGATGTCGTCGATCGGTTCGGTGCCAGTGAGAAGGGTGTCGAGGATGTGGGTACACGCGACGTCCGCCGAGTCCGCGGTGTGGACGGCGCCGCAGAGTCGGTGCAAGCCCTTGTCGACGGTGGTGTCCTTACGTTCGACGAGCCCGTCGGTGTAGAAGCAGGCCACCGCGCCGGGTGTGATGGCGAGCTGCGATGTCCGGCGTGGCGCGGTGGACAGGTGCGTGCCGATCGGCACGTCGGTGTCGGCGTCGAGCAGCACGGCCGGTTGTCCCGGGTAGGCATACACCGGCGGTGGGTGCCCGGCGAGGGAGATGTCGAGGGTGTTGGTCTCGGGGTCGAACAGGGCGTAGCTGACCGTGGCCATTGCGTTGGGCTCGAAATGGCTGACCTTGCGGTCGAGCTTTGCGAGAACGACGGCGGGATCACAGGTCTCCAACGCGTAGGCGCGCAGCGCGCTGCGTAGCCGTCCCATGATCACGGCGGCGCGTAACCCGCTGCCGACGACGTCGCCGATGACGATGCCGAGCTTTCCCGACGGCAAGATGAACAGGTCATACCAATCGCCGCCGACGCCGACGTCCCCGCCGGGAATGTAGCTAGCTGCCAAGTCGATGTTGGGCAGGTTGGGCAGCTCCGACGGCATCAGGCTGCGCTGCAGTGCGGTCGCCGCGGCACGCTCAGTGCGGCTGCGCGTCGCCTGGGTCGCCAGCGCGATACGGTCGGCCGCGACCTGCAGGAGGTGCACGTCGTCGTCGGTGAACTGCCGCTCCGTCATCGACCCGACGTGCAGTACCCCGACCATGTGGCCCTCCGCCAGCATCGGAACGCCGAGCAGCGATCGCAGGCCCTGTCGCCAGAGTTGTGCGTTGACCACCGTGGTCTCGTCCACCTGGTCGAGCACCACGGGGCGTTTCTTGGCGGCGATCGACCCGGCGAACCCGTGCCCGATCGGGACACGCGCCGCAACACGGAGATCCTGATTGAAGCCCACCGCCGCCGTGGGGACGAGCACCCCGGCGCCAGACTCGTTCATCAACGCCATGGCAGTGTCGACGTCGAGCAGATCACGGATGCGTTCCAGCAACTCCCGCAGCAGATCCTCGAGCTCGACATGCGCCAGCGCGGTATCGGTCACCGACTCGATGCGACGCAACCGGTCCTCGGAATCACGCACTTCGGGCACGCGATGAGCATAGTCATCTCACGTTGCGAGCGCGACGCTCCGGCGACACAATGACGCGAGTGGTCGAACAATCCAATGATCCGCAGGTGAACGCCCTGTTGCAGGTCAGCACCGATGAAGAGCCGAACGCGGTGATCGTCGAGGTCGCCGGTGAGGTCGACATGCTCACCGCTCCCCGGTTCGAGCGGGAGTTGGAGCGCGCCATCGCACGATCGCCCCAGCGGCTGGTGGTCGACCTCACGGATGTCACCTTCTTGTCGTCAGCCGGGCTCGCACTGCTGGTCAGAGCTCGCAAGGACTGCGCGGACACCATCGACATGCGCATCGTCGCCGCAGGCTCGGCTACCTTGCGACCCATCGAGCTGATGGGCCTTGAGGGGGACCTCCGCCTGCACAGTAATCGCGCGGAAGCTCTCGGCGATTAGTCGCCACGGTTTCGTGGGTTTGGTGCCGTGGGTGTGCGGTACCCCACAACCGCAGACCTACATTCGGCCCAGTCAGTTCGTTCAAGCGCGTGGTGTTACGGAGATGATGACCTCGTCCGGCCGCCAGGGGCTACCCCGCCCGTTCGTGGCCGACGAGCGGGCAGATGCCGAGCTTCTCATGTCGCTGCGTGACCGGCTGGAACGGTGGCTTCATGACAGCGGATGCGCCAGCGAACGCGTCGAGCGCCTGCTGCTGGCCACCAACGAAGCCGTCACCAACGCGATCGAGCACGCCTACGCCGACGGCGAACCCGGCCCGGTCCGCGTCCGCGGCGACACGTTGCCGGACGGCACCATCCGCATCACCGTCGCCGACCATGGCCGCTGGCGCCCGGCACAGCTCAGCGGATTCCGCGGCAGGGGCATCCGGATGATGCAGGAATGCGGCGATATCGTCCGCATCGCGCGGGCCTCCGACGGCACCCTCGTCACGATCACCGCGCAGCCCCAGCAGCAGCCGGAGCCCGGTGCAGGAGCCACGTCCTGCCGTGATCACTTCCGCGTACACCGGCAGGTGTACGACGATCGCGTCATCGCCACCATCACCGGCAGGATCCCAGCGCACTGCGAGGCCACGCTGTCCCGCGAACTGCTCGCCGCCAGCTGCGGCGGTGTCGCGCCACTGACGATCGACATCACCGGTCTCACCGACATCACCGAGAACGCCCGCCGCGCCATCGAACACACCGCGCGCACGGCCCAGCGCGTCGGCGGGCGAACGGTCCTGGTCGTGCGTAGCACCAGCACCGAGCCGTGGCGCCACATCGCCGACATCACCGAGGTCAGGCACGAAGATTAGCCTCGCGTCTCAGGGGTAGCTCAGGGTCGGTCCCGGATGTGGTGACGCTCCTGGCGTGCTTGGCTGGGGACTCCGGAAACTCCGAAGGGACTCGATGTGACAACCACCAGCGACCGCACCGCCCGGTGGCACCGCTACTGGGACAAGCAATCCCGCCACTACGACCCGGCGATGCGGTTCATGGACCGCGTGCTGTTCGCCGACTCCCGCTCCTGGGCTTGCTCACAGGCGACCGGTGACACGCTGGAGGTCGCCATCGGCACCGGGCTCAACCTGCCGGTCTACCCCGACGAGGTCACACTCACCGGGATCGACCTCAGCGAGCCGATGCTCGACATCGCCCGTACCCGCTCGGCCGAGCTGGACCGGCAGGTGACCCTGCTGCAGGGCAACGCCCACAGCCTGCCGTTCGACGATGCCTCCTTCGACACCGTGGTCTGCACGTTCGGACTCTGCGCGATCCCCGACGAAGCCACCGCCCTTGCCGAGATGCAGCGCGTGCTGCGCCCCGGCGGACGGCTGATCCTCGTCGATCACATCCGCAGCAGTTCCGCCATCGCACGCGGGGTGCAACGGCTCCTCGAGGTGGTGACGGTGCCGATGGGCGGCGAGCACTTCCTGCGCAGGCCACTGGACAAGGTCCGCGAGGACGGCTTCGACGTCGAGCAGGTACAGCGGTTCAAGCTCGGCCTCGTCGAACGCCTCGTAGCCCGCAAACGCGCCGCGACCTGACCGCCGCTTACGGGGTCCAGCGCACGTGCTGATGTGTCCCGAACTGGCACCATGGGGATATGCAGGACCAGCCATCGATGTTCCCTACCGACGTGCCAGCTGATCAGCTGATCTGCTCGGCGAAGGGCTGTCAGCAGCCAGCGTCGTATGCGGTGCTCTGGAACAACCCGAAGGTCCACACTCCCGAGCGCGAGAAGACCTGGCTGGCCTGCGAGCAGCATCGCGAGTGGCTCTCGGACTTCCTCGACAGGCGGGGCTTCCTGCTACGGGTCGACGAGGTGTAGCGGCCACCGGGCATCAGCTCAGCGTGACCACCTCGCGTTGCGTCGCGCTGGCGCGGGCGGCGTCGAGGACGCGCGGCGATGGCGTCTCGCCGAGCTGCCAGCACGGCACCACCGGCTGGCCAGACATAGAGCGCGGCACTGATCCGACATGCTTCGATGTGGTGATGTGGTGATGTATCATCATCACATGCGAACCACACTGGACCTCGACGACGGCGTGCTCGCCGCCGCGCGCGCGATCGCCGAGGCCGAGAACCGCTCACTCGGCTCAGTGATCTCCGACTTGGCGCGTCGTGGTCTGGTTCCGCAGCAGCGAAGCACAGCGATGTTTCCGACGTTCGACGTACCGGAAGACGCGGCGCCGATCACGCCCGACATGGTGCAACGGGCACTGGACGAGTAGTCGATGGCAGCCGCACTCTTGGACGTCAACGTCCTGATCGCCTTGGCGTGGCCCAACCACGTCCATCACCACGCCGCCCGCCACTGGTTCGAGGCGTCCAGCCCCGACGGGTGGGCGACAACGCCGGTGACCGAACTCGGGTTCGTCCGGGTCTCCTCCAACAAGAAGGTGATTCCTGACGCGGCCACGCCCGGTGCCGCGCTGGAGGTCCTCCGGTCGCTCTGCGCCTTGCCCGGTCATGAGTTCTGGCCAGACGACACGCGGCTGGTCGATCCGCCGTTCGCGATCGACAGGGTAGGGACCCACCAACAGCTCACCGATGTTCATCTGACGGCACTGGCCACCAGGAGGAAGGGCAGGCTGGTGACTTTCGACAAGGGCATTTCGAAGGCACTGCACCCGGCCGACCAGTCAGTCGTCGAACTACTGCCGGTCACCGTGTCTGACTGACCGCCCCGGGAAGAACGCTACGTCGGTTGCAGCGTTGGATCCAGGTTGTACGGCGTGACGACCGAAAGGCCGGGCTAGCCGGGTTGACCCGCAACGTCGCGCGCGCCCACCGGTTCGACCTGATCCGGATCAACCAGAACGTCCTCGGCTGACTCGTTAGTCCGGGCTCCGCAGGTCGAGGGTCCAGTTCTGCCCGACGAGGTCGTGGCCGAAGCTGTGGTGCGGCGCTTCCTCGATGAGGGTGAACCCAGCAGCCTGGTAGATCTTCCGAGCGGAGACGAGGACATCATTGGTCCATAAGACGATCTGCTGGTAGCCGGCCTCGCGGGCGAACCGGAGACATTGGTCGACGAGCCGGGTGCCGACGCCAAGGCCCCGCGCGGCAGGGGTGACCAGCAGGATCCGGAGCTTGGCGACCCCTGGTTCGTCGCCTGCGACGCAGAAGACGCACCCGACGCGCTCCCCCTCGACCTCAGCGATCCACGCGGCTTCCCGAGCGGAATCGTGGCCGTTGGCGTAGTCGGCGACGATCCTGGCGACCAGCGCCTCGAACGAGGTGTCCCAGCCGAACTGGTGGTCGTAGACCTCGCCGTGGGCCATCACCACCCACCCGAGGTCGCCGGGGCGATCGGCCCGGCGTAGGACGACTCGGTTGTCCCGCATGGCGCCTCCCTACTACCACGACTGTTTCAGTAGAGTTAGGCTACGCTCATGCCCGATGCGACGCCAGCCCCCTCGGCACGGCAGGTCGAACTGCTGGAGGCCGCCTACCACTACGCGCTCGACCACGGCCTGAGCGAGCTGTCGCTGCGACCGCTCGCCACGGCCATCGGCTCCAGCCCCCGAGTCCTGACGTTCCTGTTCGGCAACAAGGACGGCCTCGTACGGGCCTTGCTCGAGCGCGCTCGCGCCGACGAGCTGGCGATCCTCGAACGGCTTCGGCGCGCCAGCCACGGCGAGCCCATCGGCCTGGTCCCGGCGGTCGAGCTGATCTGGGCCTGGCTGGCCGCCACCGAACACCGGCCACTGCTGAAACTGTGGGCAGAGGCGTACGCCCGATCCCTTGTCGAACCCGACGGGGCGTGGGCCGGGTTCGCCCACGCGACCGTGGCGGACTGGCTTGCCGTCCTGGCCGCCTGCCAGCCTGAGTCCGAACGCGACACCGAGGTGGGCGAGGCGCGGCGCTCGCTGGCGCTGGCGGTCCTGCGGGGAGCGTTGCTCGACCTGCTGGCCACCGATGACGACGACAGGGTCACCGCCGCCGTCCGCCATCACCTCGCCCATCGGGACTAGCGAAGCGTCATCCGCCGGCTACCGGTATCGGGCAGCGTGTCGTGAGTGGATGCGGGGACCGTGTCGCGCAGTGACCAGTCAGCGAACGCCGAGACGTCGGCGGCGCGCCGTCCGCCAAGGCTCGACCATGGCAAGTCGATGACGAACCGCCGGTCCGCCATTCGCTCGTACGGGATCAGCAGCAGCCCGCCTTCGGCGTCCACGGTGGACAACACCGGTCCTTGGCGAACATCTCCGCCTCGGCAAGCACCCTGCGCATCTTGCGCCTGGCGGCGATGCGTGGGTTGACCTCGGCATCGGTCTCGTCCGGGTGCGTCTCTCGCTGGTCGGGCCAGCGTAGCGGGAGATCGGGCTGGGTGTCGTCACAAAGAGGCTGCTGACCGTCGCGGTGTGACGGTGGACGACCGGTCCGACGTCGCGCTGCGCCAGATGTCGTTCGCGAGTGGCCACAGTGCCACCAGCCCGACCGCGGCCTGGACGTAGAACTGCACCGCGCCCACCGGCACGATCCGTGAGATCGCCAGCAGGATCAGCGCTGCCGCGACCACTCTGGACAGCGACGTGCCGAGTATGCCGCTGGCGATGACGGCCCTGGCGAACCCAATGGTGCCTATCGCGAACGACACCCCGCCGACAAGCAGGATCGGGATGAACACCGACGTGAGCGCGTCCTGTGCCGCGGTCACGTCGCCACCGATGCGCGCGACGGCGACCGGCGTGAACTCCAGCCCCGGAAGGAAGCCGTACAGGAAGCTGCCGAACAGCACCCACGGCAGCGCCCACGCGCTGTACCGATCCTCCCCCGCGTCCCGCAGCCGCGCCCGGATCGCGACGAACGCCAGCGCGATCAAGGCAATGCCGAGCACCGTGATCAGATGCACGGCGATCCACCCGGCACGGTTGGCATCGACGGCTGTCGCGATCGCGTCCGCGTCGGGCATCCGCGCGATGAACGGGTGCGCGACGAACGCGACAGCCATCACGACGGGTGCCGTCGCCACGGCCACCGCGCCGTAGCGAGCCCTGGTCTTCGTGGTCATGGCTTTCTCCTTGTCGTCGTTGTGGTTCAGGGTTTGGTGCCGATGGCGATGTTCATCGGGTTGCGCAGCACGGCGCCTGGCGAGCCGTTGGACCGCTCGCGCAGCATGCCGTCGATCACCTGCCGGACATCCGCCTGTTGCTGGTCGGTGAGCTGGGCGACGATTCGCGTGGCGATCGGGTTGCTCGCCGTGACGGCGTCCCAGTAGTGCGCCACGGACCGCACCGGGATGGCCCAATCCGCTACCTCGACTGAGACGTCCGACAGCCCGGCGTCGACCAGCTTGGTCCGCAGCTTCCGCGAGTCGGCGAGCTGGAACGGCAGCGGTGGTGGGTCCATCGGAGGTAGCGCCGCATCGGGCACCGCCGTCCGTACCGCCGCGAAGAAGAACCCGACCCACTCCGAGTGCTCGACGCCGTGCGCGAAGCAGACGAGGACGACCTTGCCGCCCGGCTTCGTCACCCGCACCATCTCGGCGATGCCCCTGTCCACAGCGGGGAACAACGTCACGCCGTTGACGGAGGCGGCGATGTCGAACGAGTCGTCAGAGAGGTCGAGGTGTTCGCCGTCCATCACCTCGCCCCGCAGGTTCGGCAGCTCTCGCGCACGCGCGTTGAGCCGCTCGATCATGGTCGGGGCGAGGTCGACCGCGAGCACGTCCGCGCCCCGCCGCGCCGCGGGAAGGGCCAGCGCGCCGCTGCCAGCGCCGACGTCGAGGAACGCGGTCCCCGGCCCGACGTCGAGTCGGTCGAGGACGGTGTGCCCGAGCGCCATCGTCAGCGGCGAGACGAAGTCGTCGAATCCCGGCGCCACGGAGTCCCATGCCTGGCGGATCTGCTCGGTGGACGGTGTTTGTGTGGTCATGAGTGTCATCTCCTTGAAGGTCATTCCGGCTGGTGCACGCTGAACTGGACTTCGGCGCAGTCGTTCTGACCCGGCTCGCCGAGCAGCTCGGGCGGTGTTCCCGGCGGGGCGTCGCTCTGGTCGTCGCAGCCGCCGCCGAAGGTGTGGAGCTGGTCGGCGACGAGGCCCTTGATCTTCGGTCCGTGGCTCTTGAGCACCAGGATCACCTCGGCGCCATGCGGGTTGACCAGTCCTGGGCCCGCCAGCGCGCGGGAGGTGTCTCCCACCCGCAGGTGCGAACCGAACTCGCCGGTCCCGTCCGCGTCGATCACGTGTCCCGTCGCGTGGTTCGGTGACACACCGCCCCGCCCGGCGTGGGCGTCCTCGGGTCCGCACCGCGAGATGCCGGGGAAACCCGCCTCGCAGCCGTCCGGATCGTTGAACACGACCCACCACATCGTGACCGCGTGTCCCGGCTCAAGGCCGGTCGTCCGCAACGTCGCCGAGATGCCGTTGTCCGTGCGAACCAGCGTGGACGATCCCACAACGCTCGGCGCGGGCGGCGGCACGGTCAGGACAGGACTCGTCGAGCGCTCCGTCGCCGCGGCCGCAACCGGAGCGGTCGTCATACCCATGGCCAGCGCGACCAGCGCGACCAGAAACCCCAGCTTCGACATCGTCTTTCTCCGTCCGCTCGTTTGGGCTTGGCTCGAGCATCGGGGACGCGAGCCCGTAACCGCTTCGGGCGAAATACCCAATTCCGCTGCGCACGCGGGTTGGGAAGAATTGCCCAGATATCAGCGGATGAGGTCGTGCTCATAGGCATACGCTGTGACGCCTGCCCGTGACGTGACCTGCAGCTTGACGAACATGTTGCTCAGGTGCCTGGCGACCGTTTTCTCGCTGATTGACAGCGCCCGCGCGACGTCCCGGTTCGTCGCCCCGCTCGCCACAAGCCGCACCACGTCGAGCTCGCGGCGGGTCAGCCCGGCTTCGGTGGCGCCGGGCGTGTCCCTGGACAGTTCCGCGGCTACCGCCAAGGCCGGGGCCGCGGTCAGGCTCTCGAACGTCCGGCGAGCGGCGCTCAGCTCCATCTCGGCGGTGTCGTGATCGCCCAGCTCGCGACATGCCCTCGTCATGGCCAGCCGCACCTCGGCCGCTTCGTACGGGGCGTCGAGGGCTTGCCACGCCTCCCAGGCCTTGCGGAACGAGGCACACGCGCCGTTGGCGTCGCGTTCCGCAAGTGCGACGGCGCCCCGCGCGGACGCGGCGACCGCGTGCAGATAGACGGCGTCGAACTCCGATGCGAGCTGTTCCAGCTCCTCGGTGGCGGTTCGCGCGGCGTCGGTGTCGCCTGCCGCCAGCGTGATCTTGATGAACGCGCCGAGGATCCTGGCCCGCTCCGTCCGGTCACTCTCGGACTCGGCGGCGACCCTGCGGATGGCCGCGACGGCGTCATCGAGGCGACCTTGCGCCAGGCGCAGCATGGCGAGGCCGGGGTGGACGAAGTGTCCGCACTCGCCAGCACGTCGATAGGCGTCTTCGGCCCGGTCGAATTCACCCCGAAGCCGCAACAGTTCGCCCATTTGATACTGCGCCATGCCCAGCACCGGATCGCCTGGCGGGTCGGACAGATGCGCGCACGCCTGCCCGACCTCGTCAATGGCCTGGGACCACTCGCCGTGGAGCTGCATGATCTCCGAGCGGTGGATCAGGCACTGGCCACGGTACGGCTTCAGCCCCTGCTGGGTGGCGCACCAGCGGGTGAACGCAGCGGTCCATTCCTGGGCGCGCCGCAGGTCGAACGTCACCCGGCACGCCATGATCACCGCGCAGTAGATGAGGCCGGTCAGCATGGGTGCGATGTCGCCGGCGGTCACGGCGACCATCGCTTCGTCGAGCATGGTCATACCGCGCCCGACCTCACCCAGCCTCACCAGCGACGACCCGCGCCCCAGCCTGCTCCACGCCAGCAGGTCCGTGTCCTCGAACCGATGGGCGATCGCCATGGCCTCGCCGAAGCCGTCGTAGGCGCCGCGTGCGTCGCCGCCGTTCAGCTTTCGCAGCGAGGACGGGATCAACAGGTATCCCTGCTCGACACGCTGGTGTCCGTCCTCGTCGAGCAGCCGCTGGGCGCGCGTCCACCAGCCCATCGTCCCCGCTCAAGCGCCGCCGTGTTGCCCGCGTCAACCGCGGCCTCACGTCGGGCCATCTACTCACACTAGACGAACAACTCAATTAGTACATCTGCCGGCGCGGCGGGAATTCACGGCGCGGCAACCGTACGGTACGTCTCCGGCCAGCTGGACGTCGTGCCGAGCGCGGTATGTTGCCGGCGGCCACGTCCCGATCAGGAGGTCCGCACATGGGCTCGCTGTTGACCCGGCTCGTTCCTACCATCATGGCGGTGGTGCTCGTGTAC
>WHUD01000150.1 GCA_009377385.1 Actinophytocola sp. | reverse complement strand
GATCCAATCAAAAACAGACGCACGACTCACACCCATGATCTCCGCGATCCGCTCCTGCATCACGCTTGGCGTACTCGTTGCCGTTCACACAGACCCGGCCGGTGTAGGGGAAGTAGGAGCAGAACTTGATGAAGAACGGCCCGAAATCGTCATCGAACCCATAGAAGTAGTAGTGCTTGGGCATCCGCTTCTCCCGCACCAGCCACGGATAGGCTGCGCCAGTCTCGGGGTTGTGCCGCGTCGTGGTGCCCCACACGCTCGCCTTCTCCTGCGCGACCCCGACGAGCAAGACTCCCTCGCTGCCGTCGTGGCCGGCCAGATACTCCTGTGCCACGTCGTCCTTGCGTTGTCCCCTGGCGAAACGCACCAGATCCACACCCTGGGTGTCGACGAACCGGTGGATCGAGCCCACGAACTCCTCGGTGATCGGCTGCATCACCGCACCGGACGCGAACGGCAACCCCCGGTGGTGCTTGAAGAAGCCGACCACCCCCAGGTCCCGCTGCAGCTGCGGCACATACAGATTCAGATACATCCGATCGATCGACTCGACCTCGAGGGTGACATGCCCGTCCAACACCTCGGCCGCAGTCCGCGCTACCGTCATCATTGGCTCCGGTCGTTCCTGGCCAGCAGGCCACCAACCCCACACGGGGTCTCATGAACCGGCGAGCCTACGAGCCCGCCGCACAAGGCACGACCGGAGCCGCCACCACACGCCTCGACGGGCCGGGGCGAAGCCCCGCTAGGTATCCCTCGCCTGGCGGGTCCCAGTAGTCCGGTTCGCGCTTCTAGTCTGGGGTCGTGACTGAGACCTGGTTCGACGTATCGCCCTGCAGCGAGTTCGGCGTGGCCAACCTCCCGTTCGGCGTGTACTCCCGCACCGAGGACGGACCCCGCAAGATCGGCGTCGCGATCGGTGGCAGCGTGCTCGACGTGGCCGCGATCGCCGCCCGTGAGGGCGAGGACTTCGCGCCGCTGCTCGCCGCCGAGGTGCTGAACCCGCTGCTCGCGGCCGGTCAGCCGACCTGGCGCGCGGTGCGGGAGCGCATCACGACGTGGCTGACCGACCCCGCCCACCGGCCGATGGTGCTCGCGCACCGGCTCGACAGGGACGGCGTGCACCTGCACCTGCCGTTCGAGGTGGCCGACTACGTCGACTTCTACGCCAGCGAGAACCACGCCCGCAACGTCGGCAGCATCTTCCGGCCGGACTCGGCGCCGCTGCCCCCGAACTGGAAGCACCTGCCGATCGGCTACCACGGCCGAGCGGGCACCGTCGTGGCGTCGGGACAGCCGGTGGTGCGACCGCGCGGGCAGCGCAAGCAGACAGGGGAGGAGACGCCGTCGTTCGGCCCGGCACGCAAGCTTGACATCGAGGCCGAGGTCGGGTTCGTCGTCGGTAGCCCGAGTGCCATCGGTGAGCCGGTGCCGGTCGAGCGGTTCGCCGACCACGTCTTCGGCGTGTGCCTGGTCAACGACTGGTCCGCCCGCGACATCCAGGCGTGGGAGACGGTGCCGCTCGGGCCGTTCCTCGGCAAGTCGTTCGCGACGTCGGTGTCGCCGTGGGTGGTGCCGCTGGACGCGCTCGCGCACGCCCGCGTGGCGTCGCCGCCGCAGGACCCGGAGCCACAGCCGTACCTGGCCCCGGCCGCCGACTGGGGCCTGGACATCGCGATCGAGGTGCGGCTGAACGGGCACGTGATCTCGCGGCCGCCGTTCGGGTCGATGTACTGGAGCGCTGCGCAGCAACTGGCGCACATGACGATCAACGGCGCCGCGCTGCGCACCGGCGACTTCTACGCCTCAGGCACGGTGTCGGGGCCGGAACCGGACGAGCTGGGGTCGCTGCTTGAGCTGACCTGGGACGCGACGGAGCCGCTGCTGCTCGGCGACGGCACCCACCGGACGTACCTCAACGACGGCGACGTCGTGACGATCTCCGCGTCGGCGCCGGGGCAGGACGGCGCCCGCATCGGCTTCGGTGAGGTGACCGGAAGGGTGCTGCCCGCGACGGGCTGAGCCGGGCCGAACGGGGCGTTCGGCACGCAATGTGCACCGAACGCCCCGTTCGGCCCCGCTGGGGATTGAACCGGCCGCCATCGGGTAACCGACAGGGCGCACGGAACCCCAACCCGGAAGGCAGGCGGATGAGCCACGCGGCCCCCGCGCGGATCGTCATCGTCGGCGGCGGCCACGTCGGGATGAACACGGCGCGGTCGCTGCGGAACACGCTGCGCTCCGACGAGGCGACCGTGACCGTCATCGACCCGCGCTCCTACATGACCTACCAGCCGTTCCTTGCCGAGGCCGCTGCCGGATCGGTGGAACCGCGCCATGTCGTCGTGCCGCTGCGGGAGGCGTTGCCCGGCTGCGAGGTGCTCGGCGGCGAGGTCGTTGGGGCCAAGCCGGATGAGCGCAAGGTCAGCGTCGAGGTCGCCGACGGCCACACCCGCCACATCGGCTACGACGTCCTCGTGCTCGCGCCAGGGTCGTGGTCCAAGACGCTGCCGATCCCCGGCCTCGCGGAGCACGCCGTCGGTTTCAAGACGCTGGGCGAGGCGATCTACCTCCGCAACCACGTGCTGTCCCGATTGGACGCCGCAGCGAGCACGCTCGACCCGAAACTGCGGGAGAAGCTGCTGACGTTCGTGTTCGTCGGTGGTGGCTACGCAGGCGTCGAGGCGCTGGCCGAACTCGCCGACATGGCACGTGCCGCGTCGGACTACTACGACACGATCAGTCGCTCCGACATGCGGTGGGTGTTGGTCGAGGCCGCGAACCGGATCATGCCAGAGGTCAGCGAAGGGCTCGGCACGTACACGGTGGACGTGCTGCGCGACGAGGGTTTCGAGATCCACCTCAACACCACGCTGGAGTCCATCGAGGACGGTTACGTCAAGCTCTCGGACGGCACAGGGTTCGACGCGGACACCGTGGTGTGGACGGCGGGCGTCGCGCCGCACCCGATGCTGGCCGACACCGGGCTCCCGCTCGACGACAAGGGCAGGGTGCGTTGCACCGCCGACCTGCGCGTCGAGGGCCAGGACGTCGTGTTCGCCGCGGGCGACTGCGCGGCCGTGCCCGACATCTCCCGCTCGCCGACGCGGACCTGCCCGCCGTCGGCGCAACACGCCTCCCGGCAGGCGAAACGCCTGGCGAAGAACGTCGTCTCGCTACTGCGCGGCGGCACGCTTGGCCGCTACAAACACGCCTACGCGGGCTCGGTCGCCAGCCTCGGCCTGTACCAGGGCGTCGCGGAGATCTACCGCGTGAAGCTGAAAGGCGCGCTGGCGTGGGCACTGCACAGGGGCTATCACCTGGCGACCATGCCGACGGCGCACCGCAAGGTCCGGATCAGCTTCGACTGGCTGCTGTCGTTGCCGTTCCGCAGGCAGATCGTCGCGCTCGGCGAGCTGCACCAGCCACGCCGCGAGTTCGACCGGGCGTCCCGAAGCGCGCGACCGGCACCGGATGCGAAGCAACCAGCGGCACCGAGCGCGGAGCAAGCCCGCCGGCGTGTGAGGCAAGACAAGGACTGAAGTGGATGGCCGAATTCGAAGACTACCCCCGCGAGGTCGGTCCCACAGTGGTGGCCGCGGGCCTCGCCGGGGCGCCAGCGATCATGGTGTTCGACCCTGACGGGCTGGCCAAGCACGACGACGTGCCCGCGAGCTGGCATCACCTGCTCTGGCGGCACCAGGTGGTGTGGTGCAGGCTGCCAGCGATGGACTCGCTCACCGAAGTCACCCAGAAGGTGCACGAGCTTGCCGCCGCGGGGCTGCCATTCGACGTCGTCGCCAGCGGCACCGGCGCGGCGATGGCCGTGGAGTACTGCCAGGCGCACCCGCCGCGCTCGCTGCTGCTCGTCGATCCCGGCACGGTGCCCGATGATCTGACCAGGCTCCGCGACGGCGGCGTACGCGTCAGCGTCCTCGGCGACGAAGGTGAGCCGGCGCCGCGTCCGCTTGGCCACCCTGACGTCGTGGCCGCCGTCATCGACCTCAGCGGCGAGCCTGGCGAGTCGACCGAGTTCGGCGACGTTGGTGGGGGATTGCCATGACGCTGCCGGTCACCATCGCCAGTGGCGGCACAGAGCTGTCCGGCGATCTGGTCGTGCCTGCCGACGCGGTGGGCGCCGTCGTGTTCGCGCACGGCTCAGGCAGCTCCCGGTTCAGCAGCCGCAACCGGGCGGTCGCGCGGTCGTTGCAGGACCGGCGGCTGGCGACGTTGCTGTTCGACCTCCTCGACGAGACCGAGGAGCGGCAGGACAGGCAGACCGCTCAGTTGCGCTTCGACATCGAGTTGCTGACGCCCCGGCTGATCGGCGCGCTGGAGCACGTCGCAAGCAACGCGGCCACATCGGGCCTGCCGATCGGCGCGTTCGGCGCGAGCACCGGCGCCGCCGTCGCGCTGTGTGCCGCGGCACGACGTCCCGAGCTGCTACGGGCCGTCGTGTCCCGGGGCGGACGCCCCGACCTTGCCGGGGACGACCTCGCCGCCGTGCGAGCACCGACGTTGTTGATCGTGGGGGAGCGCGACCCGCAGGTGATCACGCTCAACCGGCAGGCGGCCACCCATCTCAGCGCGGAGCACGAAACGCGGATCGTGCCCGGCGCCAGCCACCTTTTCGAGGAAGAGGGCGCTCTTGAGCAGGTCGCCGACCACGCAGGGGAGTGGTTCGAGCGCCACCTCACCTAGCCACGAGGGAGTCCACCTCGGCGTCGGTGATCTGGCGGAAGTCGTGGTACCACTGGCCGACGGCGGTGAACCTCGGCGGCTGGCTCAGGCACACCACCGCGTCGGCCGCCGCTTCGAGACGTCGCACCGCCGCTGCGGAGCCGACGGGCACGGCGAGGCAGACCGACCGAGGATTGTGCTCGCGCACGGTGTGCACGGCCGCCAGCGCCGTCATGCCGGTGGCGAGTCCGTCGTCGACGATGATCACGTCCCTGCCTGACAGCGGCGGCGGGTCGGCGGCCCCGAAGCGGTCCTGCCGTCTGCGTGCCTCCGCGGTTGCCGCGTTGAGCTGGCCTGCCACGTCGGGCCTGCGCAGGCCGAGCGCGGTGAGCGTGGCGTCGTCGAGCAGGTAGACGCCGTCCGCCGTGACCGCGCCGACGGCGAGCTCCGGCTGGTCCGGCGCGCCGATCTTGCGCGCGACGACGACGTCGAGCGGTGCGCCGAGCGCGTCTGCCACCTCGGCGGCTACCGGCAGTCCGCCGCGCGGCAGCGCCAGCACCACGGGGTCGGTCCACTCGCGGCGTGCCAGCTCGGCGGCGAGCTTGGTGCCCGCCTCGGCGCGATCGATGAACGTCACCCTTTTATCGTCCTCTTGATCGCCGCGTGATTCGACCTGAGGCGAAGTGGGTACGTCCTCCATGCCCGCAACGGATCAAGGAGGTGACCCCGGCGTGGCAGAGACATCACGACTGCCCACTCCCGTCTCCGACAACTGGGACTGGCAACGCCACGGCGCGTGCCGCACGGTGAGCAGCGACCTGTTCTTCCACCCGGACGCCGAGCGTGGCCGCGCTCGCTCGGCGCGGATCGCGGCGGCGAAGGCGATCTGCCGGACGTGCCCTGTGCTGGTGCAGTGCCGCCATCACGCGCTGACCACCGAGGAGCCGTTCGGCATCTGGGGCGGCCTCGACGAGTCGGAGCGGGGGGCAGCCATCGCGCGTCGTAAGCGCATCAGCGCGGCGTGATCACGCGGATTGACCACAACTTCCCTCTGGCCACGGCGGCAGATGTGACGGACACTGGGTCCCGAGGTCGGACTGCGATGACAGAGACACGGGAGTCCCACTTCGCGGCGACGCCCGAGGTGGCAACACCAGTACCGAGCAGACCAGCGGTACGCGCCAAGAAGGGCAGCGTACTGCTCGGACTGCTGCGCACCACCGATCACAAGCAGATCGGCATCCTCTATCTCGTCACGTCGGTCGCGTTCTTCATGATCGGCGGCGCGATGGCGATGCTGATCCGCACCGAGCTGGGACAGCCTGGCCTGCAGTTCCTGTCCTCCGAACAGTACAACCAGCTGTTCACCATGCACGGCACCATCATGCTGCTGCTGTACGCGACGCCGATCCTGTTCGGGTTCGCCAACGTCGTGCTGCCGCTGCAGATCGGCTCACCGGACGTCGCGTTTCCGAGGTTGAACGCCTTCTCGTACTGGCTGTTCCTGTTCGGCGGCACGATCGTGCTGTCGTCGTTCCTGACCCCGGCAGGCGCCGCCGACTTCGGCTGGACCGCGTACACGCCGCTGGCCACCGCGACGTTCTCGCCCGGCGTCGGCGGCGACCTGTGGATCTTCGGGCTGATCGTGTCCGGCCTCGGCACCATCCTCGGCGCGGTCAACATGATCACCACCATCGTGTGCCTGCGGGCGCCGGGCATGACGATGTGGCGGATGCCCATCTTCACCTGGAACATCCTGTTCACCAGTGTGCTGATCCTCGCGGCCTTCCCAATCCTGACCGCCGCGCTGTTCGCGCTCGCCGCCGACCGTCATCTCGGTGCGCACGTGTTCGACCCGGACAACGGTGGCGCGATCCTGTGGCAGCACCTGTTCTGGTTCTTCGGCCACCCCGAGGTCTACATCGTCGCGCTGCCGTTCTTCGGCATCATCACCGAGGTCATCCCGGTGTTCAGTCGCAAACCCCTGTTCGGCTACAAGCTGATGGTGCTGGCGACGATGGGCATCACGGCGCTGTCGTTCGCGGTGTGGGCGCACCACATGTTCGCGACCGGCGCGGTGCTGCTGCCGTTCTTCTCGTTCCTGACGTTCCTGATCGCGGTGCCGACCGGGATCAAGTTCTTCAACTGGATCGGCACCATGTGGCACGGCAGGCTCAGCTTCGAGACGCCGATGCTGTGGGCGGTCGGCTTCCTGGTGACGTTCCTGCTCGGCGGGCTCACCGGCGTGTTGCTCGCCGCGCCGGTGTTCGATTTCCACGTCTCCGACACCTACTTCGTGGTGGCGCACTTCCACTACGTGCTGTTCGGCACGATCGTGTTCGCGACGTTCGCCGGGATCTACTTCTGGTTTCCGAAGATCACCGGCCGGATGATGGACGAGGGCCTCGGCAAGTGGCACTTCTGGACCACGTTCGTCGGGTTCCACGTGACGTTCCTGGTGCAGCACTGGCTCGGCAACGAGGGCATGCCCCGGCGCTACGCCGACTACCTGCCCTCCGACGGCTTCACCTGGCTGAACATGATCTCCACGGCGGGCTCGTTCGTGGTCGGCGCGTCGATGCTGGTGTTCCTGTGGAACGTGGTGCGCAGCTACCGGTTCGGCGACGTCGCCGACGTCGATGACCCGTGGGGCTTCGGCAATTCGCTGGAATGGGCGACGAGCTGCCCGCCGCCGAGGCACAACTTCACCGAGCTGCCACGGATCCGGTCGGAGCGACCCGCGTTCGAGCTGCACTACCCGCACGTGACCGAGCGGTTCCACCACGAGGGCCACATCAGCCTGATGGGCAGGCCGCTACCTGCGAAGGTGTCGTCCGAGCCACCGGAGCCTAGCTAACTTACTGTTAGTAGGTTATCGTTCCGCTCATCGCATCCAGCGGAACGAAAGGCGAGCCTGTGAAGTCGTTCGATGGCAAAGTCGCAGTCATTACCGGAGCCGGGTCGGGGATCGGCAGGGCGCTGGCCATCGAGCTGGCCAATGCGGGGTCGAAGCTCGCGCTCTCTGATGTCAACGTCACTGGGCTCGCCGAAACCGTGAAGCTGTGCGAGGCGGCGGGCGCTACGGTGCGCCACGACGTGCTCGACGTCGCCGACCGGGACGCCGTCTACGCCAACGCCGACGCCGTCGCCGCCGAGTTCGGCCGGGTCAACCTGGTCTTCAACAACGCAGGCGTCGCGCTGACCGCCGACGTCACCGAGATGAGCTGGGACGACTTCGAGTGGATCGTCAACATCAACTTCTGGGGCGTCATGCATGGCACGAAGGCGTTCCTGCCGCACCTGATCGACTCCGGTGACGGCCACGTCGTCAACGTCTCCAGCGTGTTCGGGCTGATCGCGGTGCCGAGCCAGAGCGCGTACAACGCCACGAAGTTCGCGGTGCGCGGGTTCACCGAGGCGCTGCGGCAGGAGATGCGCATCGCGGGCCACCCGGTCGGCGTGAGCTGCGTGCACCCTGGCGGGATCAAGACCAACATCGCCAAGAACGCCCGCGCCGCGACCGGCAAGGACTCCGACCAGCTAGCGGAGCTGTTCGAGAAGATCGCCCGCACCTCGCCGGAGGCCGCGGCCAAGCGCATCCTGCGCGGCGTGCGGCGGAACGAGGCGAAGGTGCTGGTCGGGCCGGACGCCTACGGCCTCGACATCATGCCGCGCGCGCTGGGCTCCGGCTACCAGTGGCTGATCCAGACGGCCGCGAAGGCGGGACTGTCCCGGGCAGGCTGACCCTGGGTGACCGTACGACCACACCCCGATGCATTAATGAAAATGGGTTCCATTATTGTGTCTCCGTGGGTGATCGGAGGCACAGGTGAGCGGAGCCAGCGGGGTATCGCGGCGCGTGCGGCAACTGCGGACACGGCTGGAATCGGCCGCTGACCTGCGGCCCTGCCGGGAGGTGAACGCGCTGTTCACCGAGCTGGTCGGGCTGTGCTGCGCCACGCCGTCGCCGCTGGCCGACTCCGCGCTGGCGGAGCTGGACGGCGAGGCGCCCGCGACGCGCAGGCTGTGCGCGGCGGGGGAGACGGTGCTGGAGCAGCACTGGGCGCGGCGGGCGCTCGCCGCAGGCGACCCGGACGCCGAGCTGCGGCTGTTCCCGTACCTGGACAACTACCGCGAGCTGGTGCGGATGGAGTTGGGCGCGGTCATCGCGGCTGGTGGCGAGCTGCCAAAGCGGGTGGCCGTGCTCGGCTCGGGGCCGCTGCCGCTGACCGGCATCGTGCTCGCCCGTGACTACGGTGCCTCCGTGCTGCACGTCGACCGCGACCTGGACAGCCTGCAGCTCGGCGGCAAGCTCACTGCCGCGCTCGGCCTCGACGCCACCGCAGCGCGCGCCGACCTGGACCGTGCGGAGAGCGAGGAAGTGCTGCGCGCCGAGGGCATCGGCGACTGTGACGTCGTGGTGCTTGCCGCGCTGGTCGGGCAGGACGCGGCGGGCAAGCGAGCCGTCAGCGCGCGGCTGGCGCGGCTGCTGCGGCCAGACACGCTGGTGCTGGCGCGCTCCGCGGTGCGGTTGCGCTCGTTGCTGTACCCGTGCGTGCGGGCGGAGGACCTCGCAGGGCTGCGCGTCGAGCTGGAGGTCCACCCGCACTCCGAGGTGGTGAACTCGGTGCTCGTGGCGCGGGCGTGACGGGCACGGCACACTGGCGGGCGTGACACAAGCAGGCAGAGCACAGTCGGACCAAGACACCATCCGCCGCATCCTCACCGGCTGCCAGACCTGGGCGATCGTCGGCCTCGGTGACAACCCCGCGCGTCCGGCGTACGGCGTGGCGAAGACGTTGCAGCGCAACGGCAAGCGCATCGTGCCGGTTCACCCCAGCGCCGCGACGGTGCACGGCGAGCAGGGCTACGCCACGCTGGCGGAGATCCCGTTCGCGGTGGACTGCGTCGACGTCTTCCGGCGCATCGACGAGGCCGGGCAGTACGCCGACGCCGCGGTGGACATCGGCGCGAAGGCGGTGTGGTTCCAGCTCGACCTGGTCGACGAGGCGGCGTACGAACGCGCCACCCGTGCGGGGCTGGACATGGTGATGGACCGGTGTCCTGCGATCGAGCTGCCGCGGCTCGGCCTGGGGTGACGTACCGAGCATTGTTAACGAGCGTTTATTTGGGTAGTGTCAAAGGGACGGTTTTCGCCTGAGATCGGAGCCGGATGCCTTTCGACACCCAACCGTGGACCGAGCCCGGCCCGCAGCCGGTCGCGCAAGGGGTGCACCGGATCCCGCTGCCCATGCCCAACGACGGCCTGCGCGCGGTCAACGTCTACGTGATCGAGGACGGCGACGGCGTTGTGCTGATCGACTCCGGCTGGAACGACGCCAAAGCCAAGGGGCACCTGCGCGACGCGCTCGCCGCCCTTGGACACGATTTCGGTGACGTGCGGCGGTTCCTCGTCACGCACATGCACGCGGACCACTACACGCTCGCGATCGCGCTGCGCGAGGAGTACGGCATGCCGATCACGCTCGGCGCGGCCGAAAGGGACTCGATCGAGGCAATCCTGGACGGCAGCACCTCGCGTGAGCTGGGCGAACCGAGCCGGTGGGGTATTCAGAGCGAAATCTCGATGCGTGACATCGGCGTCGACCCGAGCCACTCCCGCGAGGTCTACGAGCGGCCGGATGAGTGGCTGGACGCCGAGACCGACATCGCGCTGGCCAGCCGGACGCTGCGCGCCGTGCCCACCCCCGGACACACGGCGGGGCACATCGTGTTCGCCGACGAGTCGGCGTCGTTGCTGTTCTCCGGTGACCACGTGCTGCCGCACATCACGCCGTCCATCGGGTTCCAGCCGGTGGTCCGCCGCAGCGCGTTGACCGAGTACCTGACGTCGTTGCGGCTGCTGCTTGAGCTGCCCGACATGATGCTGCTGCCCGCCCACGGCCCGGTGACCGACAGCGTGCACGTGCGGGTCAAGGAACTGCTGGACCACCACGACGATCGGCTGGACGCCACCAAGCGGACCGTGGCCGAGGGCGCGACGACCGCGTACGAGTCGGCCTCCCGGCTGACCTGGACAGGCAAGCGCCGGGCGTTCGACACCCTCGGGCTGTTCAACCAGTTCCTGGCCATCGGGGAGACCGCCGCGCACCTGGAACACCTCGCCACGACAGGCGTGCTGACCCAGTCCGTGCGGGACGGAGTGGCACACTACGGCGCTTGACGTCGTGTCCCTCGGTCCGGGCGTCGTGTCCCCCGTTCCGGGCGTCGTGTCCCCCGTTCCCGACGGCGTGTGCCCCGCTCCTCGACGTCACTTGGCGTCGGCGTAGCTGTCGACCAGCGTCG
>WHUD01000014.1:32888-53882 GCA_009377385.1 Actinophytocola sp. | reverse complement strand
CTCATTTTGGCAGAACGCAAGATCAAAGTCGGCTTACTAACGCGCGTGTTGGTAACTCGCGGCTGTCGAACGAACAAGGTCGTCGATGGCGTAGCGAGCGATGTGGGCAAGCAACGCTGGCACACCGGCGAGCAACTCTGGCTCCGTTCGCCGTAGCGCCCTGGGCAGCTCAACCTCGCACAACGCGGAAGACACCAGGTCGGCATCCGTGGCTTGGTCAAGCCAATCGGCGAGGGCATCGCTTTCTGGCTCGCGGCGAACGAGCTTCACCAGCGCCGCCGTGTCGAGGTAGATCATCAGAACCGTTCGTCGTCACGCATCTCGCGAAGCAGCTCGCCTGCCTGACTCGACGTACGGATCGGACCAGCCGGGCGCGGGATCGGCCCCTTCGCTGTCGCAGGTCGCAATAGCCCTGACGCGATGAGGTCCGCCATCGGCCCAGGCTGCGCCGGTACCAACCGCGCGATGACCGTTCCCCGCTCGGTCACGTCGATCGTGTCGCCATGCTTGACCCTGGCCAACACCCCAGACGTGTCCTGGTTCAGCTCCCTGATGCCTACCTCACTCATGGAGCGATCGTACTACAATCATGTAGAACATCGAGCGACCGCGCCGCTCAGGCGTCGCGCACCACGATCTCCACCGCGCGAGCGCGCCTGGCGGCCTCATCCAGGACGGCCTTGCGAGGCTCGGCCACGTCGAGCACCGCAGGCAGCACCCGCTCGGTGAGCGCCAGAGGCAGCCGCGAATCGGCGAGCAGGTCGTCCAGTGCCGCCTTGTCGCCGCCGAGCACCACGGCGTCCAGCGACGCCGCATCGGGGCCGAGGACGTCGACGACGTCGCGGGCGGCTCGCTCGATGGCCTGCCGCGCCTGGTTGCCGCGACGCCGGGCGAACCGCTGCTGCGACCAGCCGCCCGCCGCCGTCCTGCCCTGCATGAGGTGGCGGTCGGTGCGGGAGGTGACCACCCGCTCCCCCACGGCGATCCCGACGCTGTGGGCGCCGAGCCGCAACAGCACCAGCCCAATCCGGCGTTCGATCAGCGCGTGCTCCACCAGCGCATCGACCGCGAGACCAGCGTGCTCGCCGGCAGCGGCCAGCGGCGGGAACGGCACCGCCACCGTGGCCGTGGTGCCGTTGGCCGCCGTGACCACGACCACCTCCTGGCCGAGCACGGTGCGCTCGGCCAGGCCGTTGCGCTTCTCGAACCCGGCGAACCAGCGCGCCAGCCGTTCTGGCGGCACCTCGACCGCACGCCCGCCGCCAGCGACCTGCCGGACTTTCACAGCACGAACGAGTCGGACCAGGGCGTGCTGACCCTTCCCGCGAGCGCGTCCAACAGCGTCGCGCCCTGTTTGTCCGTCAGCGAGGCGACGAAGTCGACGATCGCGCGCCCCTTGGCCAGCTGCGCGACGTCGGGGGCTGCCGTGCCGTCAGGGGCGAGCAGCATTTCGGGACGTTCCTTGGCGAGCCCGGCGTACTCCGTGTGTGCCAGCTCGATCAGGTCGTGCAGCCTGCGCGGGATGCGCGACGACTCCTGCGCGTCGCTGAGCCAGGCGTCCAGCTCGCCGACCAGGTTCGTGATCAGCGACGCCTGGCCACGCTGGTGCAGCGCGAGGTCTGGCCGCAGCAGCACGAACCGCCGGTGCACGAACTTGAGCACCTGCACCTCGTGCCACTGCTGCGGGCGCAGTGTCACGTGACCGGAGCGGGTGGACGGCGAGTCCGTCACGACGATGCCGTCGACCAGCCGCGCCGTCCAGCGCGACGAGAACTCCGCCAGCGCCTGTTCCGACTCAACGGAACCGTCGAAGACCTGCGCGAGCAGCCCGTCGACCAGCTCGGTGCGAACCGTGGTGACGGCGGCGCGGAACGCGTCGTCGTCGACCATCGCGGCGTCCTTGGCGTGCATCCGCCGCCGCATCGTCTCCAGCGAGTAGCCAGGACGCCGGGAGTGCGCGGCCAGCGTCGCGTCATCAAGGTGCGCCAGCTCGCGGGACGCCGTCAGCCACACGCCGAGCTCTGGCGACACCGACGCGTGCTGCAGCACGCCGATGCGGTGGAAGTCCTCCAGGTCGTGGATGGCGTAGGCGATGTCGTCCGCGGTGTCCATCACCGACGCCTCGACGGTCTGCTGCCAGGCATCGATCGCGCCCGTGAACGGCGCCCGCGCCTGGTCAAGGTCGTCAAGCTCGGTGACGTAGGCGGAGAACTTGCTCGACCCGGAGCCCGGCGCCTCGACCAACTCCGCGGCGCCGCGCGGCGGCACGTCCATGGTCGACGGGTGCGGCTGCGGGTAGCGCGAGCGCGCCCACGGGTACTTGAGCACGGCCGCTCGCACTGCGGCGGTCAGGTCGAGCCCGACGCCGGATGGGCCGCGCACGTCGGTGGTGGTCAGGATGCGGAAGCTCTGCGCGTTGCCCTCGAAGCCGTCGGCGAGACCGAAACGGTCGCGGGCGATGTGGTCGAGCACCTGCTCCCCCAGGTGGCCGAACGGCGGGTGACCCAGGTCGTGAGCGAGTGCGGCGGCCTCGGCAACCTCGGGGTCGCAGCCGCCCACCTTGTCGGCGAGGGCGCCGTACTCGGCTGACGCGGTGATGCGATCCGCGACGGCGCGGGCGACCTGCGCGACCTTGAGGCTGTGGGTCAGCCGGTTGTGCAGCACCCCGGCGTCCGTGCCGCTGACCACCTGGGTGACCCCACCCAGCCGGGCGAAGAACGGCGACACCGCGATCCGGTCGCGGTCGATGCGGAACGCGCTGGCGACGCCGATCGGCGGGGTAGCGGTCCCGTCACGGCGCGTCGCCCTGTCGGCGGCGGCCGTCGTGGACTGTCCTACTCTGTGATCATCACGCTCATTCACACGTCTACCGTAATCGGCGCACCAAGCGCCGGATGATCCATCGCTCGTGACGAGATTCATAACGATCGCAAATGCGCGTTGACCAGGTAAACACCAGGTGCGCTGGGTGAATCTTGGCTGACATCACTGTCGGATAACGAACTGATCAGGCACTATCGCGACCGTGGCTGGCTTCCGAGACTTCGTGCGCTTCGCGTTTCAGCCGCTCTACAGCCTGCACACCGGCGGCGCCGTCGCGGTGGAAGCACTCGCGGGGACGTCGGGACCGACGCCGCAGGAGATCCTGGGGCAGGCCCGCGAGCAGGGCCGCCTGATCGAGGCGGACGTCGCGCTCGCGGCCGCCGCGGTGGAGCAGGAGGCGGCGGCGCCGACGCTGCTGCCGTTACACGTCAACCTGCTTGCGGTGTCGGTCGCCGCCGAGCACACCTCGCTCCGTCCGCTGTTCGATGCCCTGCAGCGCGTCGGCCGCCGCACCAACCAGGTGGTCATCGAGCTCGGCCCGCCGTTCACCCAGGCGGAGCCGAACCGACTGATCGCCGGCGTCTCCTGGCTGCGCGAGCTCGGGTTCCAGGTCGCCTTCGACGGCCTCGGCTCGGGCGACCTGCCGCTCGGCCTGCTGACAGCGGCACCGGTCGACATCCTCAAGCTGGACCGTTCGGTGGTGCGCTCGCTCCCCGGCGGGACGACGTCGGCTGCGCTGGTGCACTCGCTGCTGCACATCGGTGCGCACACCGGTTCTCGGTTGGTCGCGACCGGGGTGCGCACCGAGGAGGAGTTCGCCGCCGCCCGCGACGCCGGACTCCGCATCCTGCAAGGTCCGCTGCTTGACGCCGACGCCGGGTCGCTCGCGGCCCGCGCGGCGCTGAGCGCTACCCGCCAGGAGAACGCCGCGCTGTCGTCGTTCGGGATTCCCACCGTCGCCGACTTCGTCCGGCCTGCCGTGACGCTGCCCGCCGACGCGACCTGCGATGACGCCCGCAACGCCCTCGCAGCGGACGACCAGCCGCACGCGCTGGTCGGGCTCGACGAGCACGGGCGACCACAGTGGACCGTCAACAGGAGTCGCTTCCTGCTTGCGCTGTCCGGCCGCTACGGGCACGCGCTGCACGCGGGCAAGCCGGCTGCGACGTTCGCCGACACCCCGCACACCGTTCCGGCGGGCGCGGGCGCGCTGGACCTGCTCGACGTCGTAGCTTCCGCCGAGGCGAACCGGATGCACGACGACGCCGTCGTCATCGGCAGGGACGGCGTCTGCCTCGGCATCGTCCGGGTCGCCGAGGTGGTGCGCGGCGTCGCGGAGGCCAAAGTGGAGGAAGCGGCGTCGCTGCACCCGATCACCGGGTTGCCAAGCAGCGCCACCATCGCCAAGGACATCGAACGGCGCATCGTCGCCAGGGAGCCGTTCATCGCGGCGTCGCTTGACCTCGACGAGTTCAAGCAGGTCAACGTCCAGGTCGGCTATGCGGCCGGGGACGAGCTGATCCGCTCGCTCGGCGAGACGCTGACCGAGCTCGCCGCACAGCTGCCCAAGATGACCGTCAGCCACGTCGGCGGGGACGACTTCCTCATCGCGGCAGACATGGACGAGATCGGTACCCTCGCGCCCGCGCTGCTCGACACGCCGTGGACGACGCATGGCATGGCGGTCCATGTCACGCTCGCCGGGCTGACCTGCGCTCCAGAGACGGTGAGCTCCTACCAGGAGGTGTCGCGCGAGCTGGTGCGGCTGAAGCAACACGCGAAGTCGATCGACGGGACGAGCTGGGTGCTCGGCAGGCCGGGCGTGGAACGAATCGACGTCCTGCGTGGCAGGGCCGCCTCCGGCGCGGCCTGACCTCCTGTAGTGCTTGCTTGCCGCGCGCCGAGGCACGTGGTAATTATTGAATGTACATTCATTTATCGAGGGAGGGCGTGGTGGCGGGACGTCCCCGAGGGCTCGACGACGCGGTGATCCTGCAGGCGACCGCCGAGGTGATCGGCGAGGTGGGTCCGGCGAAGCTCACCCTGGCGGCGGTGGCGCGCGAGGTCGGAATGGTGCCAGGCACGCTGGTGCAGCGGTTCGGCTCGAAGCGGGGGTTGCTGCTTGCGCTGGCCGCGCAGTCCGCGGCGGGCTCGCGGACACTGCCCGAACGGGCACGGGCGGCGCACGACTCCGCGCTGGCGGCACTGACGGCGTTGGCGGTGGACCAGTTGGCGCCGATGGTGACGCCGGAAGCGTTCGCGAACCACCTCGCGTTCCTGTGCATCGACCTCACGGACCCGGACTTCCACCAGCACGCGCTCACGATCCACGAGGCACAGGGCGATGCCATCCGGGCGCTGCTGGCCGACGCCGTGTCCGAGGGCGAACTCGCGCCAGGCACGGACGTCGAGTCGCTGACCAGGACCGTGCGGTCGGTCATCGCGGGCGCCGGCCTGACGTGGGCGCTCGACCGCGAGGGCACGCTGCCGCGACGCGTGGCACAGCAGATCGACGACGTCCTGGCGCCGCATCTCCGGTCAGCGAAGGAGGGATCATGAGCACGGCACTTGCCGGGAAGGTCGCGCTGGTCGCTGGCGGCACCCGAGGCGGTGGGCGGGGTATCGCCGTCGAACTCGGCGCGGCGGGCGCGACGGTGTACGTCACCGGTCGCAGCAGCGCGGCCGGACGCTCCGATATGGACCGGCCGGAGACCGTCGAGGGCACGGCCGAGCGCGTCACGGCGGCTGGCGGCAGGGGCATCGCCGTCCGCACCGATCACAGCCGCCCGGGCGAGGTCCGCGCGCTGGTCGAGCGGATCGCGGCCGAGCAGGACGGGCGGCTCGACGTCCTGATCAACGCGGTGTGGGGCGGCGATCCGCTCACCGACTGGGAGCATCCGCTGTGGGAGCAGGACCTGGACACCGGGCTCCGGCTGCTGCGGCAGGCGGTGGAGACGCACGTGATCACCAGCCGGTTCGCGTTGCCGCTGTTGGTCGCGCGTGGCAGCGGCCTCGTCGTCGAGGTCACCGACGGCAACACCGACCGGTATCGCGGCTCGGTGTTCTACGACCTCGCGAAGTCGTCGGTGATCCGGCTCGCTGTCGTGCAGGCCGAGGAACTGCGGCCGCACGGCGTTGCTGCCGTGGCGGTCACGCCGGGTTTCCTGCGCTCGGAGGCGATGCTGGACCACTTCGGCGTCACCGAGGCCACCTGGCGCGATGGCGTGGCGAAGGACCCGCACTTCGCCTACTCCGAGACGCCGACCTACCTGGGCAGGGCGGTCACCGCGCTGGCCGCCGACCCCGACGTCATGCGCAAGACCGGACGTGCCCTTGCGACGTGGGAGCTGTATCGGGAGTACGGCTTCACCGACGCCGACGGCTCGCAGCCGGACTGGGGCGCGCATTGGGCGGACGCGCTGGCGGCGGAGTACGGGCCGCTCTGAGTCGGCTGTGGAAGTATGGACGCATGTTGCTGGAGATCCGGGGACACCACTTCCCCGGCCGCTCCTGGCATCTCGACGGCACGCCGTGTCACAACGTCCACGTCGGGATCCAGTGGGGACGTGAGCCACGGGACCTGTTTCCCGGCGACTCCAACAGCGCGGTGTGGACGACCGAGATCGACGTCGTCCACCGCGACGGCGGCGTCGATTTCCGTGGGCCAGCGGTGCAAGGGCGCCCTGGCGACCGTTTCGTGTACCTCACCTGGGGCAATGTCGGTGCCGACGGCGGGTTCACGATGTTCCGCCGCGCCAAGTTGATGCTCGCCGACCTGACACCGATCGCGACGGTTGACGGACTCCCGCAGCACGTGATCGCCGTGGTCGATCTCACCGACGACCGTGGCGCGCCACGCTGCGCTCGGCTCCGGCCCCCTGCGGTGCTCCTGACGACGGCCTAGTCATCGCCTCCCGCCGCGTGTGACTCCTGCTCCTCCTGCACTGTTGACCGGGCGGCGAGCAGGGTGTCCACCCTGGCGTTGGCTTCGGCCAGGGCCGTACGCAGCGACTCCGTGTTCGCCTGCGCCGCCTCGGCTGCTTGTTCGGCGACGCGCCGGGCGACGTGCTCCTCGGCGAGCCGATGCAAGGCGTCGTCACGTTCGGCTCGCTGGCGTTGCACCTCCCCGGCCAGCTCCGCCACCTGGTCCTGGGTTCGCGCGACCTCTCGCCTGGCGTGCTCGGCGGCATTCTCCGCCGACGCCTGTTGCGCGCGGGCGGACGACAACCGCTCCGACAGCAGCGCCACTTCCGCCCGCTGCTCCCCCAGTTCGGTGCGCGCCTCGTCCCGTTCCCGCCGGAGCCCGTCGCGTTCGTCACGCAGCGCGTCCAGCTCCGCCCGCGCCGAACGCAGTGTCGCCGCGAGTTCGTCCCTGGCGTTCTCCGCGACGACCCTGGCGGCGTCCGCCGCGCCCGCCGCGCGTTCGTGCTCGGCGACCTTCTCCCACGCCTGTTTGGTGACCGCTTCCGCCTCCGCCGTCGCGGTCGCCGCCGCCTTCTCGGCCTTCTCGCGCGCCTGTGTGTCCTCCCGTGCGCGCACCAGCGCGGCGTCCCGCGCGCGGTCGCTCTGGTCCGCGCGCGCGACGGCGTCCTCGGCGTCCTTCCGTGCCGTTGCCGCCTCGTCCTCGGCTCGTCGTACCTGTGCGATCGCGCCCTCTTCCGCAGCGGCGAACCGCTCCTGGAGCGCCGCGATGGCCTCCACCACCGGCGTCGTCACCGCGCTCAACGACTCGCTCGCCTGCCGCAGATCCGACAACGGATCCAGGACAGCCGCAGCCTGAGCGACCCGGCGCGCCCGCGACGCCGCATCGGCGTGCGACTTGCAGCAGTACGACGACGGCCGACCACCTTTGCGTCGGCCGTGTTCGTCGACCGGACGCGGCGGCAGGGGGTTGTCACAGCCGTCCAGCGCACACCGCGCCTCGGCGTCGGCGTCAGCACCCGCGTCCGCTAGCGCAGCGTCCGTGTTCTCCACGGCGCCACCGGCCCCCGCAACAGTCTCCTCGATGCCCGCATCCGGCTCGTTCCCCTTCTCCGAATCCAGCTCCGCGCCCGTCGTCATGCCTCCTAGTTTCGCGCACGCGATCGTGTTTTTGTTTTCCGACACGCGATACTGCTCAATTTCACCGTGATTATTATCGGTGATAATGCCTGTTATGACCGAGCATCTGGAAGCAGGGGGCTCCCCCGGTCGCTCACTCGACCTCGCACGCGATACCAGCCGCGTCCCAGACCTCTCCGCGAACACGCACACCGGGCTTCGAGACGCGATCACCTCAGCGGTAGAACTACTGCCCGCGCTACCGCCCGCCGATCCCCTCGACCGCTACGGCGTCCGGCAGATCACCGTGCTGTGGCTGGAAACGGACAAGACCGAACACACCCGGAGGGCGTACTACGCGGACCTGACGGCGTGGCTGTCGTGGTGCGACCGGACAGGACTGGACCCGCTCCAGGCCCGCAGGGCCGACGTCGATGCGTGGAAAAACGGGCTCACCGTCACTGGCAAGGATGGCGTGCCCCGACCCGCGTCGGCGTCGACGGTCGCTCGCACGCTCGCCGGGGTATCGAGCTGGTACCGCTACTTGCAGTCGAACGACGTCACGGAACGCAACCCGGTCGCAGCGGTCTCGCGGCCGAAGCGCGGCAGGACGTCTCCCCTGCCCGCGCTGGACGGCTCGGCCGCGGCGCGGCTGCTCAACCACGTCGAACAGCGCGCGACCCGCAACCACACCGAAGCGTCCTGGCGTGATGCGGCCGTGGTGGCGCTGCTGTTCTACACCGGCGTGCGTGTCTCGGCGATCACTACGGCGCGTATCGAGGACCTGGACACCGACGCTGGCCACACCATCCTGCGCTACCTCGCCAAGGGCGGGCATCGCGACCTGGTGCCGCTCGCCCCCGCCGCGCTGCACCCGCTCAGCAACTACCTGCGACACCGGGCGGACCGGCTCGGCGTCGGCGCGGACGGACTCACCGGCCCGCTACTCGCGACGTCGCCACACCCGTATGACCCGGCGAAGCCGGGCGGCAAACCGTTGACCCAGCGCCACATCTGGCACCTGCTGCGCACCCAGGCGCGGGCGACTGGTATCTCGGGCGCGGAGTCGATCAGCCCGCACACCGCGCGGCGCACCACCGGCACCCTGCTGCTCGCCAACGACGTCCCGGTGCAGAAGGTGCAGGACCTGCTCGGTCACGCCGACATCCGCACCACCCGCGACCACTACGACGCGCACCGGCACAAGCTGGAGACGTCGCCGGTGCACGCGCTGGCGCAACTGCTCGCCGACGCCCGCCACCGGCAGGGCGCCGACGAGTAGTGGCCCCCTCCTGGCTGAGAACGAGAGCCAGGAGGGGGCCACTGGGTGGTTATCGGATGACTCGGATGTCGAAGTACTTCCATCCGGTCGTGTGCGATGCGACTGTACCCCTGGCCTTGCGCAGGACGGGACCGTCGCCGGTGCGAACCCGCAGGCTGGCCACCACATCGTTGTTGTGCGGCGCTCGCCTCATCATCCGGAGCATCTCCTCGAGCGAATCGGCGCCACCGGTTCCGGTGTGGATCGACGCGCCACCCGTGACGCTCAGGGTGCCGCTGCGGCGCGGCCGGTTGGGCACCTGGACGTCCGTGCGCACCCATCGCGGCGAATCCACGCTCTCGCCCCGTGGGAGCAGGCGTGTGCGAAGCACCAACGTTGAACCGGCCCGCACCCGCACGGTGTTATCGCGATTGAGGGTGATCCACCTACCGGCGACCCGGCGCTGCACCTTGGCCACACGCAGCGCATGGAAGGCGTCTTCGAGGTTGCTGGTCACGTTGACATCGGTGATTTCGACCTTCGCGAACTTGTTGTTCAGGATCCGGTAGAGGTTCCACCAGACGTCGTCCACCGTGGCTATGGAAATGTCCCAGCGGTTGGCGAACACGTCGGACCTGGAGAACCGCAAATTGTCTCCCCGTGCCGTCTTCAGGTCGACGGTCAGACCGAGTTTCGCGGAGCCCTTGCCGATCCGGTCCAGCACACGGTCCTGGTTCACCAGCATGTGCAGGGCGGAGATGTAGTCCGTCCAGTCCTGCTGGGTGACCTTCGTGGTGCCGTCACGCTCGTTACCGTTGGTTGCCGTGACGCGAGACGTGATCGACGTGGTCGGCGGAGTCATGCCCGGTATGCCGAGAATCGCGGCCAACCGGTCTTGGGTGATCTGGCCGACAGGGCCGGTCGGGTTGGAGATTTTGTAGGACCCGAAGAACTGGTCGGTCTCGATGTAGAGCGCTTTGGCACCGTGCATGCTCAGGGTGCTGTCGCCCGACCACAGGAACGGGTGCCCGAAGGCCAGGACGCCGTCATCGCACAGGGCGGTCGCCGTGCCCGTGCCGGTAAGGGACATATCGCCATACGACAGCGAACCCGCGAGGTTTCCGCCAGGAACCAGTTCCGTCGGCTCCTCGGCCAGCCGCGCACCCGGGCCCGCGATCAGCCGCTTTGCCGGGCGGTCATAGCGCTCGGCGGTCTTGTCGATTCGCTTATTGGACAGTCCACCTGAGACTGCGATCGGCATCCGCAACCTGCGGAATCCCTGGTCGGTCTGTGCTGTGGAGGCGCCGTCTGCTCGCATGGTCCGAGCCATCGCGGCGGGGACCCCCACGGTCCGGCTCATGGCGCCGCCGTAGTCGCGCACGCGATACATCTCCGCGGCCGGGGTGATGCCTGCGTAGTCGCTGGGGCTCCAGGACAGACCGTACGACACCGCGCCGATCAGGCTGCCGTCTTCTGCGTATACTGGGGAACCGGACATGCCGGCCCAGATGCCGCGCTTCACGGTGCCGTCAGGGTTGGTGATCTCGGAGCCGGACAGCCTGGCGATGATCATGTCGATGCCGGGAGCGATGCCGTCCTCGAGCGTGCCGACGATCTCGCCGGTGATGTCGTCGGGCTCAGTGCCGCGGCTTACGGTGAGGCCGGTGACGGGCTGGCCATCTTCAAGGCTCTCGATCGGGAACGGATCCGGGCAGTCTGCCGTGGCGGCAGGCTCCGCAGCCGATCCCGTCGCCGCGATGGGAATCACAGCCGCGGCCAACGTACTGGTTGACACGACCACGAGCGCTGCTCGTACGCAGCGTGATCGTAAAGACCGGGATGGATGAGACATTCATGCCTCCCTGCTTATGGGGCGGCCCCTCGCCGCGCCTTCAACAGGTTGGATAGCTCTCGGACAGCTCTTGGTTGCACATACCCGAAAAAAAGTGTTGATTGTTACATTCGGTCCATCCGGACGTACCAACCGAACCCGGCGCGCATGGCATGGTGGGACACGACGCCGGGAGCGTGGGACACGACGCCAGGAGCGTCAGCGGGGCTGGGAAGCGGTG
Organism: Actinophytocola sp.; assembly: GCA_009377385.1. GTDB lineage: Bacteria > Actinomycetota > Actinomycetes > Mycobacteriales > Pseudonocardiaceae > Haloechinothrix_A. The sequence continues at coordinate 42,686 of WHUD01000014.1, read as the reverse complement.
CCAGAGTCGGGCTCGGGCGCGACGTCACCGGGGCGGGTCGCCATGGGTGGCATCGGGGCGTGGAGCAGCGCGCACACCGTGCGCAGCAGCTCGACCTCGGCCAGCGTCATCACGCCGTCGTGGCTGATCACCAGCACCACGCCCTCGACGAGCAGCGCCTTCTCTGCTCCGTGCAGGCCGTCGAGCACCGGCCACACCGCGTCCAGCGCGATCAGGCCCTCGTCCGGCGGGGCGAACGGGAGCGACGCGCTCGGCAGCACCCGGCTCAGCCCGGTCTCGTAGGCGGCCTGCCCTGCGCGCGGGTCGTCGTTACCGATCCGGGCGAACACCGCGAGCAATGTAGCGACGGCGTGTTCGTTCCCGGCAAGCCGCTGCCTGCGCTCCCGCCACGGCGGCCGATGGTAGAGCGCCTCGTGCAGCTCGGTGTGCAGCAGCGTGGACAGACAGTACTCGAAGACGTCGACCATGCCATCGGCGCGGATCAGCTCGCCGATGGTGGCCATGATCCGCTCCAGCTCGTTCTGCTCGCGGCGGCGCAGCGCGGAGAACGCCAGCTCGGCCAGCGGCAGCCGCAGCTCGGGCGCGAGCGCGCGCAACGCGTCGCTCTCTCGCCACACGGTGTCCGCGACGTCCTGGCCGTGCCGCGCGGTGAGCGTGGCGTGCTGGTGCCTGCGCGGGGCGTCGGCGGTCGCCATGAGCAGTCCAAAGATCAGCGGCACGACCGTCTCGGCGCGGCGGGCCTTGTCGGTGAACTCCGCCGGGATGCGCCGCAGCAGGTGGTAACCCTGCTCGTACGACGACGCCGACGGGTCACCGATCCCGGCGACGACGCCAGCCGGGCTGACCGGAATCCGCTCCTGCTCCCGTGCGGGAGCGGCCGCCGGACCCCGCGCGCCCTCCGCCAGGCCGAGCGACGCGTCCTCGGCAAGACCATTCGGCGGCCGGGACGACCAGCGCTGCTGGAGTGCCTGCAGTTCATCGGGGTCGAAGCTCGGGTCGAGCTGCTGGATGCGCTTCGGCAGCGGCGGGTGGGTGGCGAACATCGACGAGAACCGCCTACCCTCCCCGAACAGCATGTGGCTGACGTCGTCGGCCTTGCCGCTGCGTAACCGCGAGCCAGTGTCAAGCCCGCCGATCTTCTTCAGCGCCCCAGCGATGCCCTCGGTCTGCCGGGTGAACTGCACGGCCGATGCGTCCGCGAGGTACTCGCGCTGCCGGGACACCGCCGCCTTGATCAACCGGCCGCAGAACAGTCCGATGTAGCCCGCGATGATCGCGAACAGTCCGATCACCACGATCGGCATGCCGTTGCGTCCCCTGCCAGCGTGCAGCGCGATCCTGCCGACGACGGCGAGCGCGAGGATGCCGAACAGCACGCCCATCAGCCGGATGTTGAGCCGCATGTCCCCGTTGACGACGTGGCTGAACTCGTGCGCGATGACGCCCTGCAACTCGTCGCGGTTGAGCCGCTCCAGCGTCCCTCGCGTCACCGCGACTGCGGCGTCGGCTGGCGACCAGCCCGCCGCGAACGCGTTGATGCCCTGCTCGTTCGGCAGCAGGTACAGCTCAGGCACCGGCGTGCCGGACGCGATCGCGATCTCCTCGACGACGTTGCGCAGCCTGCGCAGCTGCGGGTCGGTGGTGTCCTCGGGGACATACACCCCGCCGAGCGACCGGGCGACCTTGCCGCCGCCGCCCTTGCGCAGGCTCAGCATCCGGAAGAACGACGTCCCGACGATCACGAGCAGCATCAGCAGCGTGATCCAGATGAGCACGTTGATCGCGTTGCCCGCCCCCTGCTCGTAGAGCCCGAGCAGTAAGAACGCGGCGGCGTCGACAACGACGATGATGCCGACGACGGCGACGACGAACAGGAACACCAGGCGCGCCGACACCTTGCGCACCTGGGTCTGGCGCTCGAAGAAGTTCATGGCTTCGCTGTAGCGCGGATCAGAACGACACTTCGGGCGCCTGCCGCATCTCCGGCCGATCCACCTCGAGCAGCGCCGCCTCCTTGAAGCCGAACATGCCCGCGAAGATGTTCGACGGGAAGACCTCGCGCTTGTTGTTGAAGGCCATGACGGAGTCGTTGTACGCCTGGCGGGAGAACGCGACGCGGTTCTCGGTCGAGGTCAGCTCCTCGGAGAGCTGCATCATGTTCTGGTTCGCCTTGAGGTCCGGGTAGCTCTCCTGCAGCGCGAACAGCCTGCCCAGCGTCTGGGTGAGTGCGTTCTCCTGCTGGCCGAGCTGGTTCATCGCGTCAGGGTCGCCAGGGTTCTGCCGCGCCGCCTGCTGCGCGTTGACCGCGCCCGACCGGGCGGTGATGACCGCGTCCAGCGTCTCCCGCTCGTGCTTCATGTAGCCCTTGGCGGTTTCCACCAGGTTCGGGATCAGGTCGTGCCGCCTGGTGAGCTGGACGTCGATCTGCGCGAAGGCGTTCTTGTAGGCGTTGCGGCGTTTGACGAGCCCGTTGTAGGTGGAGATCGTTACGATCACGAGTATCACGACCACCAGGACGATCACGCCGAGAACGATCCATCCGACGACACCCACGAGCGTCCCTCCTCATCACTGATGGTTCCGGCCCTGTGCGGCCGATGTCCCGTGCCAGCCAGCATACTCACCGTGACGGCCTGCGGTGTGAACACCGCCGAACCGGTGATTCCGCATCCCCGGGTCAGCGACCGGGCGCGTCTCGCCAGCGGTAGACGTGTTCCGGCCTGCCTGTCGTGCCGTAGCGCGGCGCCCGCTTGACGAGCCCTCGGTCGGTCAGGTGCTCCAGATAGCGTCTCGTGGTCACCCGCGCCATGCCCAGCCGCTCGGCGAGCTCGGCGGCGGTCAGCCCCTCCCCCGAGTCACGCAGCGCGTCGACGACCGTGGTCAGCGTGTCGTCGCTCAGGCCTTTCGGCACCGGGCCGCCCGCGCTGCCGCGCAGCGCGCCGAGAGCGCGGTCGACGTCCTGTTGTGCCGTACCGTTCCCTTCGCCAGCGAGCTGGCTGCGGTAGTCGGCGTAGCGCTGCAGCTTGTCCTTGAACGCCGCGAACGAGAACGGCTTCAGCAGGTACTGCACCACGCCGTAGGCGACGACGGAGCGCACCACCCGCAGGTCGCGTGCCGAGGTGATCGCGATGATGTCGACAAGGTGCCCCCGCGCCCGCAGCCCCCGGCACACCTCGAGCCCCGTCATATCGGGCAGGTAGATGTCCAGCAGCACGAGGTCCACCTCGTTGGCGGCGAGGAAGTCCCACGTCTCGACGCCGCGATGCACGACGCCGACGCAGTCGAAACCCGGAACCCGCGCCACGAACTCGGCGTGCCCTGCGGCGATGCCAGGGTCGTCCTCGACGACAAGGGTCCTGATCATCCTCAGGCACCTCCGTCCCGTGGTGGCAGCTCGACGTCAAACGACGTCCCACCGTCGCTGGTGACGTCGACACTGCCGCCGTAGCGGGTGATGATCTGCTTGACCAGCGCCAGCCCGAGTCCCCTGCCATGCTCCCCGCTCTGCTTGGTGGAGACCCCTCGGGTGAACAGGTCCTCGATCCGCGCGGCGTCCACCCCGGCGCCGGTGTCGCTGACGGTGAGCAAGAGGCCGCCGTCGACGGACCGCGCGGTCACCGACACGCGCCGCGGCGGTGGCGCAGCCAGTGCGGCGTCCATCGCGTTGTCGACGAGGTTGCCGACAAGGGTGACCAGGTCACGCGGTTCGATCGCGACGTCGCCAACGTCGGTGTCGTCGGTGATGACCAGCTCCACTCCTTTCTCGTGTGCCTGGGCGGCTTTGCCGAGCAGTACCGCTGCCAGCGTCGGCTCGGCGACGGCTCCGACGACCTGGTCGGCGAGCTGCTGTGCGGAGGCCAGCTCGACCGTGGCGAACTCGACCGCCCGCTCCGGCTGTCCGAGCTCGATCAGTGTGACCACGGTGTGCAGCCGGTTCGCCGACTCGTGGGCCTGCGCCCTGAGCGCTTCGGCGAATCCGCGCGCGGAGTCCAGCTCGCCACTCAACGCCTCCAGCTCGGTGTGGTCGCGCAGCGTCGTGACGGTCCCCAGCCGCCTGCCGTCCTTCTCGGCGGGTTCCGCGTTCACGACCAGCACCCGGTCGCGGTACACGATCAGCTCGTCGGACACCTGCGCCTGCGTGGCCAGCATCGATCCGAGTGGCTCATCGAGTGCCAGTTCGGCGACCGGCTTGCTCTCGGCGTCGGCAGGCAGGTCGAGCAAGCGCGTCGCCTTGTCGTTGGCCAGCGCGAGTCTGCCGTCGAGGTCAACGATGAGCAGTCCCTCCGCCACCGCGTGCAGGACGGCGTCGTGCTGCTCGTAGATACGGGTGATCTCGGCGGGGCCGAGACCGAGTGTCTGTCTGCTCAACCGCCTGCTGATGAACAACGACCCGAGCGCGGCGAGCCCAAGCGCGCCACCGGAGACCGCGACCATGACAGGCACCCGTTGCAGCAGCTCCTCACCGATCTCGCGCTGCAGGATACCGATCGACAGCAGGCCGATCACCTTGCCGCCGTCATCGGTGATCGGCACGACGGAACGCACCGAGGGGCCGAGGGTGCCTTCGTAGGTCTCGGTGACGGTGCCGCCCGCGAGGGCAGGCGCCACGGTGCCGATGAACTTCTTACCGACGCGAGCCGGCACGGGGTGCGAGTACCTGGTGCGGTCAGGGGCCATGAACACAACGAAGTCGGTGTCCGTCGCCGCGCGCACGGACTCCGCGAGCGGCTGCAGCACGTCCGACGGGTCCGGCGCGGTCATCGCGTCCCGCACGGCGGGGACGCGGGCGAGCCCCGCGGCGAGGGTGAGCACCCGCCGTCCGGCGCCCTCCTCGTTGGCCCGGCGCGCGTCGAGGAACGCAAGCAGCGCCCCGGTGCCGACCAGGAACACGATCACCGCCAACTGCAGCACGAACAGCTGCCGCGCAAGACTCATCCGCGCTCGCATGCCGACAGTGTCGCAGGACGCGACGGGATCGTCGTAGCCGATCTTCGGCCGTCTGGACACGCCCTGCTCGGCCGACCGGAGCAACTTCGGCCGGATCCGTGCCCAGCGTGTTTTGCCCCACTGGGTGGGGGTAGTCGCCGTCAGCGGAAACCCGCCGGTTGGCGTGAAGGAGACCACCATGAAGACCGGGGCACGGGTAGCGATGGCAATCGGCGCGGGTTACGTCTTCGGACGCACCCGCAAGATGCGGCTGGCGATGATGGCCGCCGCGGCGAGCGCGACCGGAATCCTCGCGACCTCACCACGCGACGCACTGCAACGGGCAGCACGACGTGCGCTGTCCTCCCCCGAGATGAGCGAGATCACCAACTCGGTGCGTGGTGACCTGGCAGGCGCGGTCAGAGCGGCGGCTTTCTCTGCTGCCACCAGCCGGATCGAGGCCCTCAACGAACGGCTGCGGGACACCGAGCACGACCGGCCGCAGGTCGAGAGCGAGCCAGCCGAACAGCAGGAGCAGCCAGCGCACGACGAAGCCCAGCCCGCCGCCCGGCGCGCCACTGCGTCACGTCGAAGCGGAACGACGCCGAGCCGCTCCCGGTCGAGCGGCACGGCGAGCAAGCCCCGGTCAGGAACCACGGCACGGCCCAGGACCGGCGATGCCGAGCGTGCCCCGGTGCGACGGACACGGAGGTGAGCCGGCGTGACAAGAACCATCGAGCGCGGCAGCGACGGTGCTGCCACCGATGAGCTGACACGGGCGCTGCGGGAGCTCGCCAACACCGTCACGCGGCGGGCGACGTCGTCGGTGACGGGCCGAGTTGACGCCACGACCCGCAGGCTGAACGAGTTCGCGGCGAGCGACACACCAGCACAGCGCAAGGAGATGTCGAGCATGAAGACGAAGGTGACGACGAAGTTGTCGGACGCGGGCAGCAAGCTCAAGGCGGCCGTGCCGCGCCAGCGCGGCTCCGAGACGACGCCAGAGCCGCCCGACGATGAACCACGCCCCGATAGGGCCAAGGACATCGTCGCGTCCGTCGACGTCGGGGTGTCGCCGGACACCGCCTACCGTGCCTGGGCGGACGATCCGGACGTCGAGATCGTCGACGAGACTCCTGGCGAACGCATCCTGTGGCGCGATGACCGGAACGCCACAGAAGGCGCGATCACGTTCCACGAGCTGGCGCCGACGCTCACCCGCGTGATGCTGGTCGTCGAGCACCACCCGCACGGCCTGGCCGGGCGGGTCACCGGGCGCACCCGTGGCCGCGCGGCCAGGCGCGCCGGGAACTGCGCGAGTTCCAGCGGCGGGTGATGGCCGGGAGCGTGCTGCACGGCGAAGACGTCCCCGCCCGTCCGGTCAGGGGTAAGCGCGGCAAGCGGGAGGCCACCCGATGACCACCGCCGTACAGCCTGCTGGGGGCGGTGGTGCCGCTGGGCACCCATCGTCCTCCGGCCTTGCCGCCGACCCCGACACGATCCTCGACAAGGGTCTCGTGATCGACGCCTACGTCCGGGTGTCGCTGGTCGGCATCGAACTGCTCACCATCGACGCACGGGTCGTCGTCGCCAGCGTCGACACCTATCTGCGGTTCGCCGAGGCGGTGAACCGGCTGGAGCTGTCCGACACCGAGAAACAGGGCCTGCCCGATCTGATCGAAGACGTGCAGAGCGGCGGCGCCAAGTCGAAGACCAAGGGCGCGCTCGAGGCCGCCGGAGACAAGGTGCGCGACGTCCTCGGCGATGGGCAGGAGCGCCAGCCCGCCGACGACCGGAGAGAGGACGACCGGCGATGACCCGCACCGAGAGCGAACAGCGACCGGCGACGTACGTGTACGGCATCGTCCCGGCGACGTGATCTCCAACCGGGAGACGCGCGGAGTGGGCGATCCGCCCGGTCAGGTGAGCATCGTCCGCGTCGGTGACATCGCGGCGCTGGTGAGCGAGGTGGCGACCGACCGGCCGCTCGGCGAACCGGCCGACCTCGACGCGCACGCGAACATCCTCGACACAACGGCCGCCGAGATGCCGGTGCTGCCGATGCGGTTCGGCGCCGTTGTCGAATCGCGGGACGCGGTGGCCGAGGAACTGCTGCGCGAGCATCACGACGAGTTCACGGCCGCGTTGCGGGAGCTGAACGGCAAGGCGGAGTACGTCGTCAAAGGTCGCTATCGCCAGGACGTGATCCTCAGGGAGGTGCTTGCCGAGTCCGACGACGCAGCACAGCTCAGGGAAGCCGTCGCGACGAAGCCCGACGAGGCGGCGCGCAACGACCGCATCGCGCTTGGCGAGCTGGTGTACAACGGGATCGCCGCCAAGCGCGCCGCCGACACCGAGCGGATGGTGTCCGAACTGGAATCCCTCGGCGTGAAGATCGCGGCGCTCGACCCGACCCACGACGAGGACGCCGTCCACGTCGCCTGCCTTGCCAACCGCTCCGCGCAATCCGAGCTGGAGAACACGGTCGGCAGGCTCGCGGACGAGTGGGACGGCAGGGTCAGCCTGCGGCTGCTCGGCCCACTCGCACCGTACGAGTTCGTCGTCACAGCGGGGCAGGAGTGAGCCATGGGCCTGCTGACGCTGATTCTCGGCCTGCCGCTCGCCCCGTTTCGTGGCGTGATCAAGCTGGGCGAGCTGATCCAGGACCGCGTGAACGCCGAACTCACCGACGTCTCGTCGGCTCGCCATGAACTGGAGGCCGCCGAGGAAGCGCGCGAGACCGGGGAGATCTCGGCCGATGAGGAGATCGACGTGCAGCGCGACGTGGTCGACCGGATGACAGAGCCCGCGCCAGGTGGAGATGACTGACGGTGGCACACGGCAACGAACTGTCCGCGACGGAGGCGGCGCGAGCCGGGCTGGAGCGTGTCGCCGAGCTGACCGGCAAGGAGACGTCGGCGGTCACCGAGGTGTCCCCGACCGACGAGGGCTGGCTGATCGGCGTCGAGGTGGTCGAGGAGAACCGGATCCCCTCGTCGTCCGACATGCTGGCGATCTACGAGCTCGAGACCGACCTCAGCGGCGAGGTGGTTTCCTACCGCAGGACGAAGCGGTATCCGCGCGGCGCGGGCAATGCCGGGAACGGGGGCTGACATGACGACGCCGACGCCAGGCGGATCCGCGTCCCCCGAGCTCACCGGGTCACGCAACCACGAACCGGCCAACCTCGCCGACGTACTGGAGCGGGTGCTCGACAAGGGACTCGTCGTCGCGGGCGACATCCAGGTGAACCTGCTCGACATCGAGCTGCTGACGATCAAGCTGCGCCTGGTGATCGCGTCGCTTGAGACCGCGAGGGAGGTCGGGATCGACTGGTGGGAGCACGATCCGTGGCTCACCGGCGACCACAAGCTGGAACGGGAGAACCGGCAGTTGCGGGACCGGCTGGCCGAGCTGGAGGGAGACGGCGACCGGCGGTCACTGGAATCCCCACGCCGGACGAGCGCGCGTGCCGATGCCCCCGAGCGAGAAGAGGCGCGCCATGACTGAGGACATGGCGGTGTGGCTGTACGCGGTCACGCCTGAGCCCGCGCCCGCTGGGTTGACCGAGCTGACCGGGGTGCTGGGTGCGCCGGTGCGGGTCGTCCGCGCGTCCGGGTTGGCCGCCGTGGTGAGTTCGGTCAGTCGTGCCGAGGTCGGCGAAGAGCCGCTGCGGCGGAACCTGGAGGACCTTGACTGGCTCGCCGCGACCGCGACGGGCCACGACGCCGTCGTCGGCGCCGTGACAAGCTCGGCGACGGCGGTGCCGGTCCGCATCGCCACCGTCTACCACGGCGACGACCGGGTACGCGACGTCCTCACCGAGCATCGGACGGCGTTCGCCGCGACCGTCGACCTGCTCGCGGGACGTACTGAGTGGGGTGTCAAGGCGTACGCCGCGTCGAACCACTCCGACGAGTCCGCCGATGTGCCTGGTGACGCGCCCGCCGGTACGTCTGGCGGTGCGCCCGGTGACGTGCCAGGCGATGCGCCGGGTAGTGGCGCGCCCGGTGGTGGTCAACGTTCGGGCACGGCTTACCTGCTCCGGCGTCGCGCGCAGCTCCGCGCCAGGGAGACCGCAGACCACCTCGCCGCCCGCGACGCCGACCGCGTCCATACCGAGCTCGGCTCGCTAGCGGTCGCCGTCCGACGGCATCCGCCGCAGCACTCCCGCCTCACCGGCACCCGCGCCAACATGGTGCTCAACGCGGCGTACCTGGTCGACGACGCCCGCGCCGAGCACTTCGCCACGGCCGTGACTGAGCTGGACGCACGAGGTCCGTTGCTGCACCTGTACCTCACGGGCCCGTGGCCGCCGTACTCGTTCTCGCGGATCGCGGAGGTGACCACATGACGGAGGTAGCGTCCACGCCGGACTACGCACCAGAGCCCAGGACGGTGGCGCTGATCGACCTGCTCGACCGCGTGCTTGCGGGTGGGGTGGTCATCAGCGGCGACATCACGTTGTCGATCGAGGGCGTTGACCTCGTCCATATCTCACTGCGGGCGCTGGTGACCTCGGCCAGCACGCGAATGCTGGCGGATCCGTCGTGACGGCGCCCGAGCCTCGGCCGCCACTCCCCCTTGCCGACCGCCTCGACTCGGATCCCGAGAACCTGGAACGAGATCTGGTCGCGCTCGTGCTGACAATCGTCGAGCTGTTGCGTCAGCTCATGGAGCGCCAGGCGCTGCGCCGGGTCGAGGACCCCGCGCTCACCGACGAGCGGATCGAACGCATCGGGCTGACACTCATGCGGCTAGATGAGCGCATGACCGAGCTGTGTGACCACTTTGGACTCGACCGCGATGACCTCAACATCGACCTCGGCCCGCTCGGCCGCCTGCTGTAGAACACGTCGTCCTGAACGGGGT
>WHUD01000014.1:0-32878 GCA_009377385.1 Actinophytocola sp. | reverse complement strand
ACGTATGGCTCTACACCGTGAAGCCGAGGGCGCGGAGCTGCTCGCGCCCGTCCTCGGTGATCTTCTCCGGCCCCCACGGCGGCATCCAGACCCAGTTGATCGTGTAGTCGTCCACGACACCGCCGTTGCCGCACAGCACCGACCTGGTCTGGTCCTCGATGACGTCGGTCAGCGGGCAGGCCGCCGAGGTCAGCGTCATGTCGATGGTCGCGTTGTTCTGCTCGTCCACCCGGATGTCGTAGACGAGGCCGAGGTCCACGACGTTGATGCCCAGCTCAGGGTCGACGACGTCGCGCATGGCTTCCTCGACGTCCTCGACGGCGGCCACGCCATCGCCTGCGGCGGACTCGGTCTGCTCCGTCAGGTCGGCAGCGGTGCGCCCGGCACGCGGATCGGTCTGTTCCGGCGTCTCAGTCTGGTTCTCTGTCACTGCACTTCAACTCCCTGTGCGGCTTCCGCCGCTCCGGCACTCGCCAGTGCGGCCTTCAACGCCATCCACCCGAGCAGCGCGCACTTCACCCGGGCAGGGTACTTGGCGACGCCGGCGAACGCGATGCCGTCGTCAAGCACGTCCTCGTCCGGCTCGACCGTGCCACGCCCCTGCATCAGCTCCACGAAGGCGTTCATCGTGGTCATGGCCTGCTCGACGGTGTTGCCGACGACGAGTTCGTTGAGCACCGACACCGACGCCTGGCTGATCGAGCAGCCCTGGCCGTCGTAGGAGACGTCGGTGATCGTGTCGTCGTCGACGTGCACCCGCAGCGTGACCTCGTCGCCGCAGGTCGGGTTGACCTGGAACGACTCGCCGTCGAACGGCTCCCGCAGGCCACGGCCGTGCGGGTGCTTGTAGTGGTCCAGGATGATGTCCTGGTACATGCTCTCCAGCTGCATGCTTATGCCTGTCCGTTCGCCGGTTCCTCGTCTGTGACACCGAAGAAGCGTTGTGCCTCGCGCACGCCAGCGACGAGCGCGTCCACATCGCTTGGCTGGTTGTACAGATAGAACGACGCGCGCACGGTCGCCGGAATTCCCAGCCGCCGATGCAGCGGCCACGCACAGTGGTGACCGACGCGCACCGCGATGCCGAGGCTGTCCAGCACCTGGCTGACGTCGTGCGGGTGCACCCCGTCGACGACGAACGACACCGCGCCGCCCCTGTCGTGGACGTCGCCGTCCTCGTCGATACCCGGCCCGACGATCCGCACGCCGTCGATGGCGCTCAGCCCGGCGACGGCGGCCCTTGTCAGCTCGTGCTCGTGCTTGGCGATGTTGTCCATGCCGATGCTGTTCAGGTAGTCGACGGCTGCGCCGAGCCCCACTGCCTGCGAGGTCATCGGCACGCCTGCCTCGAACCGCTGCGGCGGCGACGCGAAGGTGGACCCCTCCATCTTCACCAGCTCGATCATCGACCCGCCGGTGAGGAACGGCGGCATCGCTTCGAGCAGCTCCCGGCGTCCGTAGAGCACGCCGATGCCGGACGGGCCGAGCATCTTGTGCCCGGAGAACACGGCGAAGTCGACACCGAGCTCGTGGAAGTCGACCGGTCCGTGCGGCACCGACTGGCAGGCGTCCAGCACGGTGAGCGCACTGACCTCGCGCGCCTTCGCAACGAGCTGGCGCACCGGGTTGATGGTGCCCAGCACGTTCGACTGGTGGGTGAACGCCACCACCTTGGTGCGCTCGGTGATCAGCTCGTCGATGTTCGACAGGTCCAGTCTGCCGTCATCTGTGACGCCGAACCACCGCAGTGTCGCCCCGGTACGCTGGCACAACTGCTGCCACGGCACCAGGTTCGCATGGTGCTCCATCTCGGTGATGACGACCTCGTCACCTTCGCTCAGCGTGAACCGCTTCATCTCCGGACCAGCCGTCGCGGCATTGCTCATCGCGTAGGCGACCAGGTTGATGCCCTCGGTGGCGTTCTTGGTAAAGACAATCTCGCCACCTCCGGCGGAGCCGGAGATCGAACCACTGTCGACGCCGACGAACGCCGCGATCTTCGCGCGGGCGTCCTCGTAGGCGTCGGTCGCCTCCTCGGCGAGCTGGTGCGCGCCCCGATGCACGGCGGCGTTCGCCGTCTCGAGGAACTTGCGCTCGGCGTCGAGCACCTGGCGCGGACGCTGCGACGTCGCACCGGAGTCCAGGTACACCAACGGCTTCTCGTCGCGCACCGTGCGGGTCAGGATCGCGAAGTCGGCGCGCAGCGTGGCCACGTCTAGCGACATGCGGTGCCTCCTCTCGGGGTGCGGGTGGTCGTCAGATACGAGCCGGTTCCGGCTTCCCGATGTACTTGACGTAGCCGCTCTCTTCCAGGTCGTCGGCCAGGTCCTTGCCGCCGGACTCGACGATCTTGCCGTCCGCGAACACGTGCACCACGTCCGGGTGGATGTGCTTGAGAATCCGGGTGTAGTGCGTGATCAGCATGACGCCGATGTCGGTGGACTCCGCGACGTCGCTGACACCCTGCGAGACCACCCGCAGCGCGTCGACGTCGAGGCCGGAGTCGGTCTCGTCCAGCACCGCGAACTTCGGCTTCAGCAGCGCGAGCTGCAGGATCTCGTGGCGCTTCTTCTCACCGCCTGAGAAGCCCTCGTTCACGCTGCGGTCGGCGAACTCGCCGGAGATCTCCAGCTTCGCCATCTCGTCCTTGACTTCCTTGACCCAGTGACGCAGCTTCGGCGCGTCACCGCGCACCGCGGTGGCCGCCGTGCGCAGGAAGTTCGACATCGAAACGCCGGGTACCTCGACCGGGTACTGCATGGCGAGGAACAGCCCGGCGCGAGCCCGCTCGTCAACGCTCATCTCAAGCACGTTCTCGCCGTCGAGCAGCACCTCGCCGGAGGTCACCTGGTACTTGGGGTGACCGGCGATGGCGTACGACAGGGTCGACTTGCCGGAGCCGTTCGGGCCCATGATCGCGTGGATCTCGCCCGACTTCACGGTGAGGTTGACGCCCTTGAGGATCTCCTTGGCGCCTTCGTCGGTGGTGACGCTGGCGCGCAGGTCCTTGATTTCCAGAGTGGACATGGTCGCTTCAGTTCCTTGTGTTCGTGGTGGTGGCTCAGGCAGTACTTGCGGTCACTTCGGCCTCGACAGCTTCGAGCTCGGCCTCGATGGCCGCCTCGAGCCGCTCGCGGACCTCGGGCACGTCGATCTTCGTCAGGATCTCGTGGAAGAACCCGCGCACGACGAGCCTGCGCGCCTGGTCCTCGGCGATCCCGCGCGACTGGAGGTAGAACAGCTGCTCGTCGTCGAACCGGCCGGTTGCGCTGGCGTGGCCAGCGCCCTCGATCTCGCCAGTCTCGATCTCCAGGTTCGGCACCGAGTCGGCGCGCGCGCCCTCGGTGAGCACCAGGTTGCGGTTCAGCTCGTAGGTCTCCGTCGCCTCGGCGGCGGCCCGGATCAGCACGTCGCCGATCCACACCGAATGCGCGCTGTCGCCCTGCAGCGCGCCCTTGTACATCACGTTGGACCGGCAGTGCGGCACCGCGTGGTCGACGAACAGCCGGTGCTCCTGGTGCTGACCCGCGTCGGCGAAGTACAGCCCGAGCATCTCGACGTCGCCGCCCGCCTCTGCGAACCGCGCGGTCGGCGACACCCGCACCAGGTCGCCGCCAAGGGTGACGACGGTGTGCTTGAGCGTGGCGTCTTTGCCGAGCCAGAGGTGCTGCTCTGAGACGTGCACCGCGTCGTCGGCCCAGTCCTGCACCGACACCACGGTCAGCTTCGCGCCCTCGCCGACGACGAACTCCACGTTATCGGCGTAAGTCCCCGACCCGACGTGGTCGAGCACGATCGAGGCGTTGCTGAACGCCTCCACCCGCAGCTGCAGGTGGCCGTAGGCGGTCTTGCCCTCGCCGGGACCGGTGACCCGCACCAGGGTCGGCTTCTCCGGCTTGGTATCCGCGGGCACGGTGACGATGGTGGCCTCGGTGAACGAGGAGTACGCCTGCGCGGCCACCCGGTCGCTGGGCACACCGGCCACACCAAGGCGCTCGTCGCCGCGCCCGACCACCTCGACCTTGACGTCGGACGCCGCGTCGACGTCGACGGTCACGGTGCCGTCGGCGACGGCGGTGCCGTTGTGCAGGCCGCGCAGGCGCTTCAGCGGGGTGAAGCGCCAGTTCTCCTCGCGGCCGCCCGGCACCTCGAACGCCTCGACGTCGTAACCGGTGAACCGCTCGCCACGGGAGGCCGCCGGAACGGTGCCTGTGCCTCCAGGGCCGGCGGGCCCGGCAGGCCCGGTGCCTTCCATGGCAGTAGCGACGTTGTTGGTGTCAGCCACCGTCACCCGACGGCTCCTTCCATCTGCAGTTCGATCAGGCGGTTGAGTTCGAGCGCGTACTCCATCGGCAGCTCACGCGCGATCGGCTCGACGAAGCCGCGCACGATCATCGCCATGGCCTCTTCCTCCGACAGGCCGCGGCTCATCAGGTAGAACAGCTGGTCCTCGCTGACCTTGGACACGGTGGCCTCGTGGCCCATCGACACGTCGTCGTTGCGGATGTCGACGTACGGGTATGTGTCCGAACGCGACACGGTGTCGACCAGGAGCGCGTCACACACCACATTGGACTTCGAGTGGTGCGCCCGCTTGGCGACCTTGACCAGGCCCCGGTACGAGGTGCGGCCACCGCTGCGCGCCACCGACTTCGACATGATCGTCGACGAGGTGTGCGGCGCGAGGTGCTCCATCTTGGCGCCCGCGTCCTGGTGCTGGCCCTCGCCGGCGAACGCGACCGAGAGGACTTCGCCCTTGGCGTGCTCACCGGTCAGGAACACCGACGGGTACTTCATGGTGACCTTGGAGCCGATGTTGCCGTCGATCCACTCCATGGTCGCGCCTTCTTCAGCGCGCGCCCGCTTGGTGACCAGGTTGTAGACGTTGTTCGACCAGTTCTGGATCGTGGTGTAGCGGCAGCGGCCGCCCTTCTTCACGATGATCTCGACGACCGCTGAGTGCAGCGAGTCCGACTGGTAGATCGGCGCGGTGCAGCCCTCGACGTAGTGCACATAGGCGTCCTCGTCGACGATGATCAGCGTCCGCTCGAACTGGCCCATGTTCTCGGTGTTGATCCGGAAGTAGGCCTGCAGCGGGATGTCGACGTGCACGCCCTTCGGCACGTAGATGAACGATCCACCCGACCACACCGAGGTGTTCAGCGCGGAGAACTTGTTGTCACCGGCCGGGATGACCGAGCCGAAGTGCTCGCGGAAGATCTCAGGGTGGTCGCGCAGTGCGGTGTCGGTGTCGAGGAACAGCACGCCCTGCTCCTCAAGGTCCTCGCGGATCTTGTGGTAGACGACCTCGGACTCGTACTGCGCGGCGACACCCGCGATCAGGCGCTGCTTCTCCGCCTCGGGGATACCGAGCTTGTCGTAGGTGTTCTTGATGTCGTCCGGCAGGTCGTCCCAGCTTTGGGCCTGCTTCTCGGTGGACCGCACGAAGTACTTGATGTTGTCGAAGTCGATGCCGGACAGGTCGGCGCCCCATTTCGGCATCGGCTTCCGCTCGAACAGCTTCAGACCCTTCAGGCGCTGCTCGAGCATCCACTCCGGCTCGTCCTTCTTCGAGGAGATGTCGCGGACGATCTCCTCGTTGAGGCCGCGACGAGCGGCCGCGCCGGCGGTGTCACTGTCCGCCCAGCCGTACTCGTACCTACCGAGCGAGGCAATGGTCTCTTCCTGGGACAGCTGCTCCTGCCCAGGCTTGGTTGGCACCGTGGTGGGGGTGCGCTGCTCTGCAGCGGCAGTCATGCGGGCATCCCTTTCTTCGTGGATCCTGCTCTGTCGTCCCCCGGACGATTCTGCATATCCGTGGGTACGTGCGTTGTGCACGCGGCGTCGCCCCGTGCGATGGTCGCCAGCCGCTGCACATGCGTGCCGAGCAGCTCGGCGAACGCCACCGTCTCGGCCTCGCACAGCTGCGGGAACTCGGCGGCGACGTGCGCGACCGGGCAGTGATGCTGGCACAACTGTGCGCTGGCACCGCCGACCGACTCGCGCTGCTGCCCCGTTCCCGCGGCGATCCGCTGGGTCGAGGCAGCGTAACCTTCCCTCGTCAGCGCGGCGGCGAGGGCCTCGGCCCGCGCCTGCGGGTCCGAGATCCGCATGATCGCCTCGCGGTGCGGGCCGACAAGGGAGGCGACCCGGTGCTCGGCGAACGAGCGGATGGCGTCCTTACCGCCGTGCTCTGCCAGGAACCGGATGGCGGCGACCGCGAGGTCGTCGTAGGCGTGGCCGAAGCGCGCCCTGCCCGCGTCGGTGAGCAGGAACGACTTGGCGGGCCGTCCCCTGCCCCTGCGGACCCGGCTCGGCGCGTCCCGCGTCTCGGCCTCGCCGTCGGCGAGCAGCGCGTCGAGATGCCTGCGCACCGCCGTCGGGCTGATGCCGAGCGCCTCGGCGACCGATGCCGCGGTGATGGGACCCTGCTCCAGCAGCAGCCGGGCAACCTCGTGCCGCGTCCGGCCCTCATGTCCGGTTTGCCCGGGTGCAGTGCCAGTGGTGAGCGGTGCGTCGGCCGGTGTTAGCGCTCCGGCTTGAGTCACACGCTCACCTCCTCCGGCCACTCGGGCGGACCTCCGGCCCGCCGTCGGGCCGGAATCGGCCGTCGCACCGCCGACTAATGGCAGGTCACGGCCGTGCTGGCCGCCACCCGTCACCATGTCGTCTGTGCTCCCGGTCTTTTTCACAACACAAGTGTGTCGTATTTAAGCTCCGGGAGCAAAGACCACCCTCTTGGACGTGACGGGGCTCACCCTGCTATCGGGCACGCCCCGACGCTGCCGGGACCGGCCATCGATAGTCTGTCGTGCTGTGGCGGTCAGTGAGCGTGAACGGCAGGCAGGGAGGGTCACGCTGACCCTGCCCTGGCTCGCCGACGACGGCCCTGCCCAGCTCAACACGTCCGAGCTGCGCGCGCTCACCACGATCCGCAGGCTCGGCACCCTCGGCGCACTGTTCCTCGCACTCGGCTCGCTCGGCGCGGGCGCGGTGCCGGTCATCAACCCTGCGCAGAACGTCCCGGTGCTCAGCCTGTTCACGCGGGTGACAACGGTATCGCTGTCGATCGCCATAGCGGGAATGCTGCTGATGGTCATCGCCTGGCTGCTCTACGGCCGCTATGCCCGCCCCGCGAGGGCGCGGATGGCCACGCAGGCGCAGACCGTGCGCACGGTGGTGATGTGGCTGACGCCGCTGGCGTTCATCCCGCCGCTGTTCTCCCGCGATGTCTACAGCTACCTCGCGCAGAGCGAGATCGTGCACCGCGGCCTCGACCCGTACTCGCTCGGACCCGCCCAGGCGCTCGGCGTCGGCGACCCGCTGACCATGGGCGTGTCCAACGTCTGGCGCGAAACGCCAGCGCCGTACGGGCCGCTGTTCCTCGAGCTGGGCAGCTGGATGTCCGGCATCAGCGGCAACCACATCGTGCTCGGTGTGATGCTGCAGCGCGGGATCGCGCTGGTCGGCGTCGCGCTGATCATCTGGTCGCTGCCCCGGCTGGCGAAGCGGTTCGGGGTGGAGCCCACGACGGCGCTGTGGCTCGGCGGGCTCAACCCGCTGCTGATCTTCCACCTGGTCGCTGGCGTGCACAACGAGGCGTTGGGCATCGGGCTGATGATGGCCGGGCTTGAGCTGGGGCTGCGGCGACTGCCGATCCGGGTCAAGGGCGACTCGACGCCGCCTTTCGCACCCGGTGAGCTGCGCTACATCGCCCTGGGCGCCACGGTGATGACGCTCGCTGCCACTGTGAAGATCAACGCCGCGCTCGCGCTCGGCTTCTTCGGCGTGATGATCGCCCGCCGCTGGCACGGCAGGTTCACCGACCTGTTACGCGCCGCCGCCGGGCTGACCGTCGTCTTCGTCACGGTGATGATCGCGGTGTGCCTCGGCACCGGCCTCGGGTTCGGCTGGATCGGCGCGCTCGGCACGCCAGGCATGTCCCGCACGCTGATCTCGCCAGCGACGTTGATCGGCTACCTCACCGGCGGCATCGGCATCGCGTTCGACCTCGGCGTGCACACCCACGCCATCATGAGCATCCTCAGCCTGCTCGGGCTGCTCGTCGCCGCCGTGATCACGGTGCACCTGCTGTGGCGCAGCTTCCACTGGCGGCTCCGGCCGATCATCGGGCTCGGCGTGGCGATGGCGGTGGTCATGGGAATGCACGTGGCGCTGCACCCCTGGTGGATGCTGTGGGCGGTGATCCCGCTCGCGGCAGCGGCGGGAACCTCACGCTTCCGGGTGGCCGCCACCATCGGCAGCGCCGTCCTCGCCGTCGTCATCACGCCCACCGGAAGCCCGTTCGACGGCAGGAGCTTCGTGCTGCCACAGGCGTACATCGCCGCCATCGTCGTCACGGTGCTCACGCTGCTCGTTGTGAGCCGCACCGTGCCGCTGTTCACCCGCGCGCCGATCCCGGCCATGCCGCAGCGGGCACCGGCCACGGCCGTCACGGTGGGGAGTTCTACCCTTGACAGTCGTGAGTGAGTCCCCCCAGCGCGCCGATGGCGACAGCCGTGAACCTGCGCTCGATCTCACGGGACTGACGAAGCGGTTCGGTAGCACCACCGCCGTCAACGGCGTCGACCTGCATATGCCGCGCGGCCAGTTGCTCGCGCTGCTCGGCCCGAACGGCGCTGGCAAGACCACCACGATCGAGCTGTGCGAAGGCTTTCTGCGTCCAGACGCCGGCACCGTGCGGGTGCTCGGGCTCGACCCGATCGCCTCCGGCGCCACGCTTCGCCCGTTGATCGGCGTGATGCCGCAGGGCGGCGGCGCCTATCCCGGCATCGGCTGCGCCGAGATGCTGCGGCTGGTCGCGAGCTGCGGCGCGAACCCGCTCGACGTCGACTGGCTGCTCGATGTCCTCGGCCTCAACGCCTGCGGGCGCACCCCGTTCAAGCGGCTTTCCGGCGGCCAGCAGCAGCGGCTGTCGTTGGCCTGCGCCATCGTGAATCGGCCTGCGCTTGTGTTCCTCGACGAGCCGACGTCTGGCATGGACCCGCAGGCACGACGGCTGGTGTGGGAGCTGCTCGCCGCGCTGCGCGCCGACGGGGTGAGCATCCTGCTGACGACGCACCTGATGGAGGAGGCCGAGACGCTGGCGGACCACGTGGTGATCATTGACCACGGTGAGATCGTCGCCTCCGGCTCGCCAACCGCGCTCACCAACGGCGACCCGGAGAACACTCAGGTGCGGTTCCGCACGCGAGCCGGACTGGACACCGAGCTGCTCGCGGCCGCGCTGCCGGAGGGATACGCGGTGCGGGAGACGTCGCCGGGCAGCTACCGCGTCGACGGCAGCGTGGACCCGCAGGTGATCTCGGCGGTCACCGCGTGGTGCGCGCAGCAGGGCGTGCTTGCCGAGCAGCTGCAGGTCGGCAAGCGCGACCTCGAGGACGTCTTCCTGGAACTGACCGGACGGGAGCTGCGGACATGACCTTCCCACGGTTCACGCCGGGCACCTTCGCCCCCGCCCCGGGACGGGGCAGTGTCGGGCGGATGCTGTCCACACACGCCAGGGTCGAGACGCTGCTCACGCTCCGGCACGGCGAGCAGATCCTGCTGACACTGCTGATCCCGCTGGCGCTGCTGGTGGGGCTGAGCCTGCTCGACATCCTGCCGATGGGTGACCTCGTCGCCGCCGACGGCACCCGAGTGGCCAAAGTGGACTGGGTCACGCCGCGCATCCTCGCGCTCGCCGTAATGTCCTCTGCGTTCACCGGGCAGGCGATCGCGCTGGGCTTCGACCGCCGGTATGGGGTGTTCAAGCGGCTGTCGGCCACCGCACTGCCCAGGTGGACGCTGGTGAGCGGCCGGATCATCGCGGCGCTGGTCGTTGTCGCCGCGCAGGTGCTGGTGCTCGGCGTTGTGGCGGCGCTGCTCGGCTGGCAGCCTGAGCTGTCAGGGGTGCTGATGGCGGTGCTGCTGCTGGTGATCGGCACGGTCTGTTTCGGCGCGCTCGGGGTGCTGCTCGGCGGCGCGCTGCGCGCGGAGATCGTGCTGGCGCTGGCCAACATCGTGTGGTTCGTGCTGCTGCTCGCGGGCGGCATCCTGCTCGCCCCGGCGGCCTTGCCGGACGCGCTGGCCGTTGTGGTGCGGTTGTTGCCGTCCGGCGCACTGGCGGAGGGCCTGCGGGCGGCGCTTGTCGACGGCGCGACGGCCTGGGCGCCCCTTGGCGTGCTTGCCGCCTGGGGTGCTGGTGCCGCGGCGCTGGCCACCCGGACGACGAAGGTGTCCTGAGTCGGCTGCCTGGGCCCGTGGCGCCGCTCGGGGCGTCGGCTGGCCGTTGGGTGGCCCCGCCCACGCCGTCACACCCCGCACCGCTGGGTCGTGGTGTTGCCACATACCATCGACGGGTGCAGTGGGAGTCCCTGATAGCGCGCCTGCCGTACCCGTCTCCGGCGGCGCAGCGGCTCATCGCGATCGCGGCGATCATCACCCAGGCCGGTATCGGCGTCACCGGGTCCGTCGTCCGGGTGACCGGCTCCGGCCTCGGCTGCTCCACCTGGCCACAGTGCCATCGCGGCACGATGTTCCCCGTGGAGCACCCGGAGTACGAGACGCTCAACCAGTGGATCGAGTTCGGCAACCGGATGCTCACCGGTGTCGTCGTGCTGGTCGCCGCGCTCTGTCTGTTGGCCGCGCTGCGGATCAAGGCCGCTCATCCGGAGCGCGGTCGGCTGGTGCTGCTCGCCGCCGCCATGCCCGCCGGGGTCGTTGCCCAGGCCGCGATCGGCGGCATCACGGTGCTCACCGAGCTGCTGTGGTGGACCGTCGCGGTGCACTTCCTGGCGTCCGCCGTGCTGGTGTGGTTGGCCGTGCTGTTGCTGCACGCCTTCGCCGAAGGGGACGAGCGGCCCCGCTGGCTGCTGGCGCGGCCGCAGCGGCGGCTGCTCGCGCTGCTGGCCGCGACGCTGGCCGCGCTGCTGGTCGCGGGCACGCTGCTCACCGGCGCCGGCCCGCATGGCGGTGACGCGGAGACGCCCCGGCTGGACGCGCCGATCGACGTGCTGGCGACGCTGCACGGCATCCTGCTTGTCGTCTTCCTCGGCGTGCTGGGGCTCATCGGCGTCACGCTGCTGCGCGGCAACGCCCCCGCCCGGTTTGTGCGCCGCTACATGCTGGTCTGGCTGGTCGCGCTCGCCCAGGGCGGGCTCGGCTCGCTGCAGTACGTGCTCGGCGTGCCGGAGCCGCTGGTCTCGCTGCATGTTCTCGGCTCGGCGCTGGTCGTCATCGCCACGGCGGCGCTCTGGTGCGCCGCCCGTCAGCGCGGCACCGCCCCGGCACGCCCCACCATGTCCGTTCCGTCTCCGGCGCCGCGCTGACGGCGTCTTGTTGGCGAAGCCATCCTTCGGGTGTCCAGCCGCGGCCTACGGGTGGGCGGTATCGGGAACGGCGCGGCTGCAGTCGGGGTGCGGCACCGTCCGGTACGTACTGATGGACAGCGCCGCGAGCCACGCCCAGGCGGCGACGACCGCGATCCACAAGATCAGGACACCAGCGGCGGAGGCTGAGAGCGCGGCGCCTGCCACGAAGGCGAGTGCGATGACGGCGCCTGCGATCCGGGAGTTCCTAGCGACGGACGCATCGGCACGGGCCGCGTACCATCGGGCGACGACAAACGCCGCGGCCGCGAGCAGCAGGAAACCGACCGCGCCGAACGCCAGGTGCAGTAGCCCGCTCACCGAGGCCTGCCCCTCCGACGCACCGGCCGGGAATCCGGCCATCGGGTCAGGCGGGAAGACGCCGCTGGCGATGAGGCAGACGCCGAACCCGGCGATCAGGCCACCGGCCCACCGCGCAGGCCGCATCGCACGAAGGAAGCCGACGGCCGCGGCGATCACCATGACACCGGCCAGGATGATGTTCGTCTGTTGTAGCCATCCGTAGTCGCCGAGCATGAGCACGCTCAGCGGGTGTTTCGAGAAGGCGAAACCGTCACGGGTGAGACCGAGGATGATGCCGACAGTCAGGTACCAGACTCCGGCGACGACACCCCATCCCAGCAGGGAGCGGGTCACCGCCGCGGCCATGTCGAAGTCGTCGCTCTTGCAGGTGGTGTCGTTCATGGTGCTGCCCTCCGTCTCGAGTTATTGCACTCTTCAGTGCAGAAGTACACTAGCCCGTGTTATAGTGCACTGGCAAGTGCAGAAAACCGAACACGTTCGCCGGGATGAAGGGACACAGCGGATGCCCGAGCCGTCAGGCAGGCGTGCGTCTGCCGGGGCTGAGACCGTCGATCCGAGGATCGCGCGGTCCAAGGAGGCCATCATGGCCGCGGCCAGGGAGCATTTCCTCGCCAACGGCTACGTCGGGGCCAACGTCGACGAGATCGCCGCAGCGGCAAGGGTCTCCAAACGGACGGTGTACAACATCTACGGCGGCAAGGAACGGTTGTTCACCGAGTTGCTTACCGGCACCGTCGCCATCGCCGAGCACTTCTCCCGCGACGCAGCCACCGTGCTCACCGAAACCCATGACGCCGAGCAGGAGCTGCGCGGCGTCGCCGTCCGCCTCGCGCGTACCGTCGTCGACCTGCGCATCGTGCGGTTGCGCCGGCTGCTGATCGGCGAGGTCGAGCGCTTCCCGCAGCTGGCGGCCGACTACTACAAGCACGCGCCGGGGCTGGTCATGGACACCCTCGCCGAGGCGATGCGGCATTTCGCCGAGCGTGGCGTGCTCGACGTCGATGACCCGGCCCTCGCCGCAGAGCATTTCGCATTCCTTGTCATGGGCGCACCCCTGGACCGAGCCCTGTTCACCGAGAACGATCAGCTGCCGACTCCCGACGAGGTCGAGTCCAAGGCCCTCGTCGGCGTCGAGGTCTTTCTCCGCGCATACCGCCGCGTGGGCTGACACGGCCGCCCGAAGCACGGACCGCGACGCAAGGCGTCGTTCGGCGCACCAGGCCTTGACGGTCACGCGCCGCGCGCGCCCGCTCACTTCAGCCCGCAAGCAGCTCCCGCACCGCAGCGGCGAATCGGACTGCCGCCGCGTCCCCGGCGAGGGACAGCCCCAACGACGGTTCGGTCAGCTCCAGTTCCAGCAGCATCGGCACGCCATCCGAGCCTCGGACGACGTCGATCCGCGCATAGAGCAACTCGTCGCGACGCAGCCGGAGCAGCGACGTCGCGGCGTCCATAGCCCGCTCCGCGAAAGCCACGACGTCGGCGGCAGGCCGCGCGGCATGCACCTTCTCCGCGACGAACAGCCCGGAGTCGTCCATCGCGGCCCCGGACAGCATCGGACCCTTGACGAAGGCGTGCGAGTAGTGACCGGCGAGGAACACGCAGGCAGTCTCGCCGTTGGCGTCGACGTCGGCCTGGTACGGCTGCACCAACGCGGTACGGCCGTCGGCGTGCAGCCCAGCCAAATGCTCACGCGCCCCGGCGACGTCGCCGGCCGCGAACCGCCGCGCGCCGCGCGAACCAGCGCCAACGGACGGCTTCACCACGAACTCGCCGGACGGCCACTCCGGCACCGAGCCTGGCGGGACGACCTCGGTCGGCACGGTCGCCAGCCCGGCGTCCGACAGCTCCGCCAGGTACCTCTTGTCGGTGTTCCACCTCGCAACCGGCGCCGGGTTTCGCAGCATCGGCACGGACTCGCACCAGCGCAGGAACTCCTCGCGGCGGCGGGAGTAGTCCCAGGTCGCGCGCAAGATGACCAGATCAGCGTCCGCGATCGGCGCGTCGGGGTCGTCCCACACGATCCACTCGGCCTTGCAGCCTGCCTCGGCGAGCGCGGGCAGCAGGATGTCTTCGTCGCCGTCGCCGAGGGGCAGGTCAGCGCACGCGGCGAGCAGGACACGCTTCGGCTCAGCCACGCAGCAGCGAACGCCCCATGCGGCGGCGGTGTCCCGGCCCGATGACGGTCGCCCCGACGGTGTCGGAGTCCCACGTGGCCTTCTCGACGTCGTCCACGGCGTCGATGAGCGCGGTTCCGATCTCGACCGAGGGCACGACGACGTCGCCGAGCGCGCCGTCGTTGCCGACGAGCATCACGCGGGCGCCCGAGCGGCCGATCGGCTCGACGACGGCACGCACCGGGGTACCGTGCGCCTTGGCGAACGCGCGGGCGGTCGCCACCTGGCGGCGGGTCGCTGTCGGGGTGGGGGTGGTCTTCTCCTCGCTCACAGCGGCAGTGTAGATCGGACGGAGCACCTGCGGGTGCCCAGAGTGGACTCACTCACAGCGACGAACGAAGGAGCGTAGCGATGCCCAAGGCGATCGTGGTCAGCAAGACCGGCGGGCCCGATGTTCTGGAGCACACCGATGTGAGCGCGGCGGAACCAGGCGATGGCGAGCTGCTTGTCGATGTCGCCGCGGTCGGTGTGAACTTCATCGACACCTACCAGCGCAGCGGGCTCTACCCGCGCGACCTGCCGTTCATCGTGGGGGTCGAGGGCGCAGGCACGGTCGCGGCGGTGGGCCCTGGCGTGTCCGGGGTACGGGTCGGTGACCGGGTGGCCTGGTGCATGGTGCCGGGCAGCTACGCCGAGCAGGCGATCGTCCCCGCGTCGTCGGCCGTGCCGGTGCCGGACGAGGCGGACATCGAGCTGGCGGCCGCCGTGCTGTTGCAGGGGCTGACGGCGCACTACCTCGCCACGTCGGTGTACCCGGTGCGGCAGGGCGACGTCGTGCTGGTGCACGCGGCGGCGGGTGGCGTCGGGCTGCTGCTGACGCAGCTGGTGCGCTCGCGCGGCGGCAGGGTGATCGCCACCGCGTCGACGCCGGAGAAGGCCCAGCTCGCCACGGAAGCTGGCGCGGAGACAGTGCTCGGCTACGAGGACTTCGCAGCGCGGGTGCACGAGATCACGGCAGGTGAGGGCGTCGCGGCGGTGTACGACGGGGTGGGCAAAACCACCTTCGACGGCAGCCTCGACGCGCTGCGGGTGCGCGGCACTCTCGCGCTGTTCGGCGGGTCGAGCGGGCCGGTGGATCCGGTCGACCCGCAGCGGCTCAACGCGGCTGGCTCGGTGTTTCTCACCCGGCCCACCCTGGCCCACTACATGGCGTCCCGCGACGAGCTGGAGTGGCGTGCCGGAGAGCTGTTCGACGCGCTGGGCGCAGGCGACCTCACCGTCCACATCGGCGGCAAGTACCCGCTGGCAGAGGCGCGCCAGGCGCACGCCGACCTTGAGGGCAGGAAGACGACAGGAAAACTGCTCCTGCTGCCGTGACCGCGGCGGGGCGGCCACGGCAGCCAAGCGTCAGTTGATCGACTCCAGCTCGATGACCAGCGCAAGGGTCTCGTTGCTGGGGTAGTCCAGCTCCTCGGTGCCCGTGCCCGCCGCTACGCCCTGCTTGGGCGGGATGACGACGAGCCTGCTGCCACCGGCCTGCATGCCGCTCAGCGCCTTGTCCCAGCCGGGGACGACGTCGCCTGTGCCGACGGTGATCTGCTTCGGGGTGGTCTCGGTGGGCGAGGTCCAACTGGTGACCTCCTTGCCGCTGAGGACGCCGACCATGACGTAGTCCACCGAGACGGTGTCACCCTTGCTGACCTTCTGCCCCGAGCCGGGCTTGAGGGTGGTGTGCTCCAGCTTCGTCGGCGGTTCGCAGTCCTCGGGCATCACGATGCTCGGCTTGTGGCCAGAACTGCCCTCCACGGTGAAGTCCTCGACCGCGCACGCATCGCCGTGGGCGCCGTGCTCCGACGCTGCTTGCGACAGGCTCTCCGGCGCCGACAACGTCTTCGGCACTTCCTGACCAGGGCGCATGTCGGATGGCTGCTCCAGCGAAGGGGAGCACGCGGTGAGCGCGACGGCGACAGCGGCCACACTCACACCCGATACGACGTTCTTGGCTCGAATCCGCATGCAGCAGAGATTAACCATCGCTCGCGACGGCGCTGACACCGCCCAGGCAGCGCGGCAACGGCTCCCCCATCGTGACGACGCCGAGCCGCTGCGTGGCGCGGGTGAGCGCCACGTACAGGTCGGCCAGCCCGCGCGGCGACGCGGCGGCGATCTCGCCGGGGGCGACGACGATCACCGAGTCGAACTCGAGCCCCTTGGCGCGCTCGACCGTGAGCACGGACACCCGCTCCCCCGCGACCGACGCCCGCAATGACGACTGCAGCCGCTGCGGGCACACCACGGCGACCGTGCCACCGTCCGCCGCGGCGCGCTCTGCCGTTGCCAGCGGCGCGACCCCCTCGGCGATCGCGCCGTCCAGATCATGCCGCCACGGTTCGACTCCGGTGGCGCGCACCGACCTCGGCGGCGTCAGCCCCGGCCCGATCTCGGCGAGCACGTCGCCTGCCAGAGTCATGATCTCGGCGGGTGTGCGGTAGTTCACGGTCAGCTCAGCCAGTCGCCAGCGATTGTCGACGTGCGGGGCGAGCATCCGCTCCCAGGACACCGCTCCCCCTGCGGCGCCGGTCTGCGCGATGTCACCCACGAGCGTCATCGAGCGGCTGGGACAGCGGCGCATCACCATGCGCCAGTCCATCGCGGTGAGCTCCTGCGCCTCGTCGACGATGACGTGCCCGAACGTCCAGCTGCGGTCGCCAGCCGCGCGCTCGACCGCGCTGAGCTGGCTACGGGTCTGCTCTCGCTCGGCAAGCAGCTCCGCGTCGAGCACGTCGGCGACGCGCAGCCGCTCCTCGTCCGCGATCTCGTCGTCCTGATCGAGCACGTGCAGCACGCCCTCGGCGTACGCCCGCTGCTCGCGCTCCTGCCGCGCACGGCGCTCCGCCTCCTCGGTGTCGTCCTCACCGAGCACCTCGGCCAACTCGTCCAGCAGCGCGATGTCGCCGCTTGTCCACCGCCTTGGTTTGCTCCGCAGCACAGCGGCCTGGTCGTCCACGCTGAGCAGGCCGTCGGCGGCGCTGGCCAGCCGGGCGCCGTCGGTGAGCAGGTCGCCGAGCACCTGCTGCGGCGTCAGCTCCTGCCACAGCCCGTCGAGGGCACGACGGACGGCGGCGTCGCGGGCGAGCTCCGCGCGAATGTCGGCGATGTCACGCGAGTCGAGCAGCACGGCGTCCGGGTCCTCGTCCTCGACGTAGGCGACCTCCGGGACGTCGTCGAGCACCGTGCTGGTCAGCGAGCCAGCCGCCTGCTCAGCGAGGATGTCCAGCATGGTGTCCAGGAACACCCGCCTGGCGACGTTATGCGGCCTGCGGGTCTCGCGGGCCTTGTGGCGGGCCACCGCGCAGTCCTCCGGACGCAGCACCAGGCGCTCCTCGTCGGCGACGACCTCGACCGGGCCGTCCGGCACCCGCTGCCTGTCGGCAACGGCGGCGGCGAGGACGTCCGCCATGACGGCCCCGCCCTTGACCTCGGCGGCTGCCCTGCTGTCGGTGTCGCGCACCCGCGCGCCGGGGAACATGCCGCCCACGGTGGACAGCAGCACGCCGGTCTCACCGAGCGAGGGCAGCACCTGGCCGATGTAGCGCAGGAACGTCTCGTTCGGACCGAGGACGAGCACTCCCCTGCTTGCCAGCGTCTCGCGGTGCTCGTAGAGCAGGTACGCGGCGCGGTGCAGCGCGACGGCGGTCTTGCCGGTGCCTGGTCCCCCTTGGACGACGAGCACGCCGGACAGGTCGGCGCGGATGATGTCGTCCTGCTCGGCCTGGATGGTGGCGACGATGTCGTGCATCGAGTCGTCGCGCTGCCGGTTCAGTGCGGCGAGCAGCGCCGCCTCGCCAGCGAGCCCGAGGTCGGCGCCGGTGTCCTCGGCGTAGAGGTCGAGCACCTCATCGTCGATGCCGACGACCTTGCGCAGCCGGGTGCGCAGATGCCGCCGCCTATGCACGCCGAGCGGCGACGCGGCGGTGGCCAGGTAGAACGGCCGCGCGGCCGGGGCGCGCCAGTCAAGCAGCAGTGGCTCGTAGTCGTTGTCCGTGTCGAACAGCCCGATGCGGCCGATGTGCATGCTGCTGCCGTCGGTGTTGTCGAGCTTGCCGAAACACAGCCCCGCTTCGACGGCTTCCAGCTGGTCGAGCCGCTCCCGCAGCGTGGTGGTCGCGACGTCGCGGTCGGTGCGCTCCTGCGGGGTGCTGCCGCCGCCATTGCGCAGGATGCGGGCGAGCCGGGTCGACGTCTCATCGCGTTCGGCGTCGAGCTTGGCGTAGACGGTGCTGACGTGGCGTTGTTCGGCGGACAGGTCACCGGGTCCGGACAAGGCGCCCCACTTCCTGCTGATCCCTTGATGCGTGCCGATATGGCCGACAGCCCAGGCTACCGATTTATTCCTGGCCCCGCCGGTAGGCGATCAGAAGGGCAAGCCGATGACCGGCAGGCCGATGGCGGAGTCGACGGCGAGCGCGACGAACACGATCATCAGGTAGGTGTTCGAGCGGTGGAAGAGCTGCATCGGCTTGGTCCGCTCGCCCGCCCGGACGGCGGCGTGCAACCGGTGCGCGTAGAACAGGAACCAGCCGCCTGCCACCAGGGCGAAGCTGGCGTACAGCCAGCTCGTGGCCGGTGCGAGCAGCAGCGTCCAGGCCACCATCACCCAGGAGTAGATGACGATCTGCTTGGCGACGTGCTCCGGGGTGGCGATCACCGGCAGCATCGGCACCCCGGCGCGCTCGTAGTCCTCCCGGTAGCGCATCGCCAGCGCCCAGGTGTGCGGCGGCGTCCAGAAGAAGATCACCCCGAACATCACCAGCGCGGGCCACTCCACCGTCCCGGTGACCGCCGACCAGCCGATCACGACCGGCATGCACCCTGCGGCGCCGCCCCAGACGACGTTCTGCGCGGTGCGGCGCTTGAGCACCAGGGTGTAGACGAAGATGTAGAACAGGATCGTCGCGATGGCCAACGCCGCCGAAAGCGGATTCACCGTGAGGTACAGCACGCTGAACGCGGCGACGCCGAGCGCGATGCCGAACACCAGCGCGCCCCTCGACGAGACCGAGTCCCGCACCAGCGGACGACGCTTGGTGCGGTTCATCACCTTGTCGATGTCCGAGTCCGCGACGCAGTTCAGCGCGTTGGCGCTGCCGGCGGCCATGGTGCCGCCGACAAGCGTCGCCAGCACCAGCCACGGGTTCGGGAACTCCCTGCCAGCGAGGAACATCGCCGGGATCGTCGTGACGAGAAGCAGCTCGATGACCCGTGGCTTCGCCAGCGCCGCGTAGGCGCCGATACGGCGTTTGACAAGCTCGATCCCGGCGACCCCATGGTCCGACGTACGGGAGCGAGCACCGTCGACCAGTGTCATGTCGCTCCCAGCGGCAGGTCGGATGTCGTGTCGGTTCGGTGTCGCGCGGCCTCGACGCGAGGCGCCGCAGACCATCAAACAGATGGTAATCGCGGTGACGGGAGCCACCTGAGCCGGGTAGTAACCGCACCACGGCGCCGCCTCGCGCGCGTGAACCATTACCCTGGTTCTGTCTGGCCGCTGCCATCCACGTGCCGCGCGCCCGGCCCGGGCAGCCAGAGCATGCCCATCACCACCGACACCGCACGCGCCGACCCGCACCGAGCGTGCGAGCACTGAATGGAGTCAGAGTCCTCGTGTCCGACACCGCCACTACCGCCGACAACAACCCGCTGGTTCGACGGAACGTGCCATCGGACTGGACCGAGCTCGACACCCGCGCGGTGGACACCATCCGCGTACTTGCCGCCGATGCGGTCGAGCGCTGCGGCAGCGGCCACCCCGGCACCGCGATGAGCCTGGCGCCCGTCGCCTACAGCCTGTTCCAGCGCGTGATGCGGCACGACCCGGCCGACCCGAACTGGCAGGGCAGGGACCGGTTCGTGCTCTCGGCGGGCCACTCCAGCCTCACCCTCTACATCCAGCTCTTCCTCGCGGGCTACGGCCTCGAGCTGGAGGACCTCAAGGAGCTGCGGAAGTGGGGCTCCAAGACCCCCGGCCACCCGGAGTACGGCCACACCGCGGGCGTGGAGACCACCACCGGCCCGCTCGGTCAGGGCCTGGCCAACGCGGTCGGCATGGCGATGGCCGCCCGCCGCGAGCGTGGCCTGTTCGACCCTGACACCCCAGCGGGCGAGAGCGTGTTCGACCACCACATCTACGTGATCGCCTCCGACGGTGACATCGAGGAGGGCGTCACATCGGAGGCGTCGTCACTCGCTGGCAGGCAGGAGCTGGGCAACCTGGTCGTCGTCTACGACGACAACCAGATCTCCATCGAGGACGACACCGCCATAGCGCTGTCGGAGGACACCGCGAAGCGGTACGAGGCCTATGGCTGGCACGTGCAGGTGGTCGACGGCGGCGAGGACGTCGTCGCGATCGAGGCCGCGCTCGACGCGGCCAAGGCGGAGACGACGAAGCCGTCGATGATCGTGCTGCGCACCATCATCGGCCACCCAGCCCCGACGCTGGCCAACACCGGCGCCGCCCACGGCGCCGCGCTCGGCGCCGACGAGGTGGCCGCCGTCAAGCGGATCCTCGGCTTCGACCCCGAACAGCACTTCGCCATCGACGACGACGTGCTCAGCCACGCCAGGCAGGCGACGGAGCGCGGCAAGCGGGCGCACGCCGAGTGGAACGAGCGCTACGACACCTGGGCAGCGGCGAACCCGCAAACCAAGGCGCTGGCGGACCGGCTAGCCACCCGCTCCCTGCCCGAGGGTTGGACCGACGCGCTGCCGAGCTGGGACCCGGACGCGAAGGGTGTCGCGACCCGCAAGGCGTCCGGTGAGGTGCTCAACGCGGTCGCCGACCTGCTGCCCGAGCTGTGGGGCGGCTCGGCCGACCTCGCGGGCTCCAACAACACGCTGATCAAGAGCTCAGACTCGTTCGGGCCGGAGTCGTCGAGCACCGGGTCGTTCAGCGCCAAGCCGTACGGCCGCAACCTGCACTTCGGGGTCCGTGAGCACGCGATGGGCTCCATCCTCAACGGCATCGCGCTGCACGGCGGCACCCGCCCGTACGGGGGCACGTTCCTCATCTTCAGCGACTACATGCGGCCCGCCGTCCGGCTCGCCGCGCTGATGCAAGCCCCAGTCACCTACGTCTGGACCCACGACTCCATCGGGCTCGGCGAGGACGGCCCCACCCACCAGCCGATCGAGCAGCTCGCGTCGCTGCGTGCCATCCCTGGGCTGAATGTCGTCCGCCCTGCCGACGCCAACGAGACCGCCGCCGCCTGGCGCCGCGCGCTCGAAGTCACCGACGCGCCGACCGGCCTGTGCCTGACACGGCAGAACGTGCCGGTGCTCGACGGCACTCGTGAGAAGGCGACCGACGGCGTCGCCAGGGGCGGCTACGTGCTGGCCGACGCCGATGGCGGTGCCCCGCAAGTGGTGCTGATCGCCACCGGCTCCGAGGTGCAGCTCGCACTGACCGCGCGGGAAACCTTGCAGGGCGACGGCGTGCCGACCAGGGTGGTCTCGATGCCGTGTGTCGAGTGGTTCGACGCCCAGGACGCCGTCTACCGCGAGTCGGTGCTGCCGTCCTGGGTCACCGCACGGGTGGCCGTCGAGGCGGGCATCGGACAGCCGTGGCACCGGTTCGTCGGGGACGCGGGCGAGATCGTCTCGCTGGAGCACTTCGGCGCTTCCGCGGACTTCGCCACCCTGTTCCGGGAGTTCGGCATCACCGCGGAGGCCGTGACCGCCGCCGCGCGCCGGTCGCTCGGCAACGCTGGGTAGGCCAGCAGAAGCGACTGCGGTACAACCGAAGAGAGCGCCGATCGCGCGGCTGGTCACCAGGCCGCGCGAGTCCGACAACACGCTGCGCACACAAGGGGATGGCAGATCATGACGACCGATCGACTCGCTCACCTGTCCGACGCAGGGGTATCCCTCTGGCTGGACGACCTGTCACGGGAAAGGCTGGTGTCGGGCAATCTCGCCGAGCTGATCGCACACTCGCACATCACCGGTGTGACGACGAACCCGACGATCTTCGCGGGGGCGCTGTCCAACGGCGCCGCCTACGACGAGCAGATCCGCGACCTCGCCGCGCGGGGCGCCGACCTGCAGCAGGCCGTCAGGGAGCTGACGACCACCGACGTGCGCAACGCCTGCGACCTGTTCCGGGAGACGTTCGAGGCGACGGGCGGCGTCGACGGCAGGGTGTCCATCGAGGTGGACCCGCGGCTTGCCCGCGACACCGACCACACCGTCGCCGAGGCGCTCGATCTCGCCAAGACGGTCGACCGGCCGAACCTGCTCGTCAAGATCCCCGCCACGGTCGAGGGGCTGCCCGCCATCAGCAGGGTGCTCGCAGAAGGCGTCAGCGTGAACGTCACGCTGATCTTCTCTCCCGAGCGCTACCGCGAGGTCATCGACGCGTTCCTGACCGGGCTTGAGCAGGCGTCCGCCAACGGCCGTGACCTATCGACCATTCACTCGGTCGCGTCGTTCTTTGTGTCCCGGGTGGACACCGAGGTGGACAAGCGGCTCGACGCGATCGGTACCGACGAGGCAGGCGCGCTGCGCGGCGAGGCGGCCATCGCGAACGCCCGCATCGCCTATCAGCTCTACACCGAGGAGTTCGCCACCCCGCGCTGGCGCGCGCTTGCGGAGCGCGGCGCGCACCCGCAGCGCCCGCTGTGGGCGTCCACCGGCGTGAAGGACCCGGCCTACTCCGACACCCGCTACGTCGACCAGCTCGTCGTCGCGGGCACCGTGAACACCGTGCCGGAGGCGACGCTCGACGCCGTCGCCGACCACGCCACCATCATCGGCGACACCGTCACCGACACCCAGGCCGTCGCGACGAACATCTTCGACCGACTCACCAGGATCGGCATCGACCTCGACGACGTATTCCACGTCCTTGAGGAAGAAGGGGTGGCGAAGTTCGACAAATCCTGGGTGGAGTTACTTGAAACGGTGAACGGCCAGCTCGTCGCGGCGCACGAGGGCTGATCGTTGTGACCGCACCAGCGACAACGATCACCGTCGAGCTCACCGACTCCTCGCTTGCCGCCGCCGCGGCGCCGTTCGCGGCCCAGCTCGCAGAGGACAAGATCGCCTCCAAAGTGACAGCGCAGGATCCGACGCTGTGGGGCCCCAACGCCGAGCAGGAGGCGGCGATCCGGCTCGGCTGGACCACGCTGCACGTGACCTCCCGGCAGCTCATCGGCGAGATCACCGACCTCCACACCGAGCTGCATGCCGACGGCATCGACCGGGTCGTGCTGGCAGGCATGGGCGGGTCCTCCCTCGCGCCGGAGGTCATCGCGGCCACCGAGCCCGTGACGCTGACCGTGCTCGACACCACCGACCCCGGCCAGGTCGCCGACGCGCTCGCGGGTGACCTCACCCGCACGGTGCTCGTCGTGTCGTCGAAGTCCGGTGGCACCGCGGAGACCGAGAGCCAGCGGCGGATCTTCGCGGCAGCCTTCGCCGAGGAGGGCATCGACCCCGCCAGCCGCATGGTGGTCGTCACCGACCCCGGCTCGCCGCTGGCGGAGCTGGCCACCCAGGAGGGCTACCGGAAGGTCTTCCTCGCCGACCCCACCGTCGGCGGTCGCTACTCGGCGCTGACGGCGTTCGGCCTGGTGCCAGCCGGACTGGCGGGCGCCGACGTGGCCCGGCTGCTCGACCAGGCGACGGCGGCGGCCGAACAGCTTTCCGACGACTCGATCGCCAACCCGGCAATCCAGCTCGCCGCCGCGTTCAGCGCGGCGCACGAGGCCGGTGCGGAGAAGATCGTGCTCACCGACACCGGCTCCGGCATCGTCGGGCTATCGGCGTGGATCGAACAGCTCGTCGCGGAGTCCACCGGCAAACAGGGCACCGGCCTGCTGCCGGTCGTGGTGGAGTCCGCAGCGGCGCCCGGCTTCGCCGACGCAGGCGACGACGCCACCACGGTCAGCATCGGCAGGCTCGCCGACCAGCCAGGCACGGCGTCCGTCGTCACCGAGGGCTCGCTCGGCGGGCAGTTCCTGCTATGGGAGTACGCCACCGCGATCGTCGGCAGGCTGCTCGACATCAACCCGTTCGACCAGCCCGACGTCGAAGCGGCCAAGCGCGCCGCTCGCACGCTGCTTGACGGCTCGACCAGCGCGACGATCGCGCCGTCCGCGGTGATGGACTCGGTCGAGGTGTACGCCTCATCGGGTGTGTCCGGCGAGGGCTCGCTCACCGACGTGCTGCGGCAGTTCGTCGCGACCGTGCCGGAGAACGGCTACCTCGCGGTGCAGGCGTACCTGGACCGGATGGACGACGCATCGGCATCACTGCTGCGGGCAGAGCTGGCGAAGCGCACCGGCGCGCAGGTCACGTTCGGCTGGGGGCCGAGGTTCCTGCACTCCACCGGCCAGTACCACAAGGGCGGCCATCCGAACGGGGTGTTCCTGCAGCTCACCGGCGCGGTCGACGAGGACATGGACGTGCCCGGCCTGCCGTACCGGCTCGGCACGCTGCAGCTCGCGCAGGCGCGCGGCGACGCGGAGGTGCTCACCGACCGGGGCCGCCCTGTGCTGCGGCTGCACCTCACCGACCGGCTGGCTGGGCTGGCCGAGTTGGTGCGTGCCGTGCAGGATCTGTGAGTGATGCGGGTGGGAGCTGCCGCGCCTACCGGCGAAGGTCACAGAGCTGGAGATGAGTGATGGCATGGGCGAACCCGCTGCGCGATGACCGGGACAAGCGGCTCCCGGTCATCGCGGGACCGTCCGGCTTGGTGATCTTCGGAGTGACCGGGGACCTGGCGCGCAAGAAGCTGCTGCCAGCCGTCTACGACCTCGCCCACCGGGGCCTGTTGCCGCCCGGCTTCGCGGTGGTCGGCTGCGCGCGAGGGCAGGAGCAGGACTTCACCGCGATCGCCCGCGACGCCGTCGAGCGGTACGCCCGCACGCCGTTCAAGGAGTCGGTGTGGCGGCGGCTGGCTGATGGCATCCGGTTCGTGCCTGGCGACTTCGGCGAGGACGACACCTTCGAGCGGCTGGTCAAGACCGTCGACGAGCTGGACACCCAGCGCGGCACCGGCGGCAACCACGCCTTCTACCTGTCGATCCCGCCCAGCGTGTTCGGCGTCGTCACCAAGCAACTCGCGAAGTTCGGCCTTGCGACGTCCACATCGGACACCTGGCGACGAGTGGTGATCGAGAAGCCGTTCGGTCACGACCTGACGAGCGCTCGCGAGCTGAACGCCATCGTCGGCGCGGTGTTCCCCGAGGAGTCGGTGTTCCGCATCGACCACTACCTCGGCAAGGAGACGGTGCAGAACATCCTGGCGCTGCGGTTCGCCAACCAGCTGTTCGAGCCGATCTGGAACTGCCACTACGTCGACCACGTGCAGATCACCATGGCGGAGGACATCGGCGTCGGCGGCAGGGCCGGGTACTACGACGGCATCGGCGCCGCCCGCGACGTCATCCAGAACCACCTGCTGCAACTGCTCGCGTTCACCGCGATGGAGGAGCCACTGTCGTTCGAGCCCGCCGCGCTGCGGGCGGAGAAGGTCAAGGTACTGCGCGCGACCCAGCCGGTCGGCCCGTTCGACACGACCACGGCGCGTGGGCAGTACACCGGCGGCTGGCAGGGCGGCGAGCAGGTGCCCTCGCTGCACGACGAGGCCGGGTTCGCGCCGGAGTCGCGCACCGAGACGTACGCCGCGGTGACGCTGGCGGTAGAGAACCGGCGCTGGGCAGGAGTGCCGTTCTACCTGCGCACCGGCAAACGGCTTGGCAGGCGCGTCACCGAGATCGCGGTGGTGTTCCGCCGCGCGCCGCATCTGCCGTTCGACTCGACGTCGACCGAGGAGCTAGGTCAGAACGCGCTGGTAATCCGAGTGCAGCCGGACGAGGGCGTGACGATGCGGTTCGGCTCGAAGGTCCCTGGCACCACTATGGAAGTCCGCGACGTGACCATGGACTTCGGCTACGGGCACGCCTTCACCGAGTCCTCCCCCGAGGCGTACGAACGGCTGGTACTCGACGTGCTGCGCGGCGAGCCGTCGCTGTTCCCCGGCGACGAGGAGGTCGAGGAGTCCTGGCGCATCCTCGACCCGGTGCTGGACCACTGGGCCGACCACGGCGCACCGGAGCCCTACGCGCCCGGCTCGTGGGGTCCGCCGTCGGCCGACGCGGTGCTCGCCCGCGACGGAAGGAACTGGCGCAGGCCATGACGGTGCCGTCTGGGAGGAACCCCCGGTGATCATCGATCTGCCGTCGACCACGACGTCGAAGGTGAACCAGAAACTCGTCGAGCTGCGCGAACGCGGTGGCGCGGTCGCACTTGGCCGGGTGCTGACGCTCGTGATCGTGACCGAGGACGCCACCGGCATCGAGGACACCATCGACGCCGCAAACGAGGCCAGCAGGGAGCACCCCTCGCGGATCATCGTCGCCGCGCGCGGCTTGCGGGAGGCCGCGCCCCGCATCGACGCGCAGATCCGCGTCGGTGGCGACGCTGGTGCCAGCGAGGTGCTGGTGCTGCGGTTGTACGGGCCGCTCGCCGGGGAGGCGGACAGCGCGGTGGTGCCGCTGCTGCTGCCCGACGCCCCGATCGTCACCTGGTGGCCCGGCATCGCCCCCGACGACCCGGCGACCGACCCGCTCGGCAGGATCGCACAGCGGCGCATCACCGACGCCGCAGCCGACCCGGACCCGATCGCCGCGCTGCGCACCCGCGCGACGTCCTACACCGACGGCGACACCGACCTCGCGTGGGCAAGGCTGACGCACTGGCGCGCCCAGCTCGTCGCCGCGCTCGACCTGCCGCCGCATGAGCCGGTGACAGCGGCGACCGTCACCGGCGACGGCAACTCGCCGTCCACGGAGTTACTCGCGGGTTGGCTCGCCTACTACCTCGGCGTGCCGGTGCGCCGCGAGCAGGCCGACGGGCAAGGGATCGTTTCGGTGTCGCTTGAGCGGCCGTCCGGCCCGGTCGAGCTGCACCGGCCCGACGGCAAGACCGGCACGCTCCACCAGCATGGCCAGCCCGACCGCACCATCGATCTGCACCGGCGTTCGCTGTGCGACGTGCTGGTCGAGGAACTCCGCAGGCTCGACCCCGACGAGGTGTACGAACGCGCCTTGCGGGGTATGCGCCTGCTGCCCAACAACCAGGAAGGCACGCACGCATGACCGGACCGCAAATCCTCGTCCACCGCACGGCCGACGTCCTCGCCGCATCGGCGGCGGCGCGCCTGGTGACGACGCTGGTCGACCTCCAGGCGAACAAGGGCCGCGCCTCGGTCGTGCTCACCGGCGGCGGCGTCGGGATCGCGCTGCTCGAGCAGTTGCGCCGCTCCCCCGCCTGCGAGGCGGTCGACTGGTCTCGGCTGGATCTGTACTGGGGTGACGACCGGTTCGTGCCCGGCGACGACGCCGAGCGCAACGAGCTCCAGTCCCGCGAGGCGCTGCTCAACCACGTGCCGGTCGATCCGGCGCGGGTGCACGCGATGGCGCCATCGGACGGCGAATTCGGCGACGACCCTGACCGCGCGGCCGACGCCTACGCCCGGCTGCTCGACGAGCACGCAGGCGGTCGCGGCCCGGTGCCCGCCTTCGACGTCGTGCTGCTCGGCATGGGGCCGGAGGGCCACGTCGCCTCGGTGTTCCCCGAGTCGCCCGCCGTGTACGAGACGGACGCCAGCGTTGTCGCGGTCCGCAACTGCCAGAAGCCGCCGCCGACCAGGGTGTCGCTGACGCTGCCCGCGATCCGGCACGCCTCTGAGGTCTGGCTGCTCGCCGCCGGTGATGGCAAGACGGATGCCCTGGCGCTCGCGCTGTCCGGTGCTGGCGAGATCCAGCTGCCCGTCGCGGGCGCCACCGGCCTTAGCCGCACCCTCTGGCTACTCGACGAGGCCGCCGCAGCCAAGCTCGACTAAGACGCCGTGTCCCCCACTCAGCGCGCTGAGTGGGCCGGTCGCGCAGGTGCCGTCGGACATCGCTGCGTCGTACGGCGCGGGTAACCGGCGAACTCAACCTCGCGCATGACGCACACACAGTCCTGGGCGACGAACACACCGTCCTGACTGGGGGACACGACGCACACAGCGCCTGGTGACGTTTGCGTGCGCACATTTTCCGTGCGTCGCTCGTCCCATCCGGCAGTTCTGAGGGTCTTTCACAACGAGAAGCGAAAGCGGCCGGAGGTCTTCAGTATGAGTACTCAGGGACTGTCCATCCCGGCGCTGCGGGTCGGCACGCGACCAAGGGCGCTCCTCGCGGCCATGAGCGGCACCTTCCGGGACCGTCCCTCGCTGTCCTCGCTGCTGCTCACCACAGTGGCGATCGGCATCGCCGTGCTCGACGTGTGGCTGGTCATCCCGGAGGACGCACCCACCTACTCCCTGGTGCTCTCCAGCATCGCCTGCGCGGCGCTCGCCTGCCGCAGACGACTCCCCTTCCTCACGGTGCTGGCCACCATCCCCGGATTCTTCGTCGGTTGGTCGCAGATCGCGGCGATGATCGCGCTCGGGTTCCTCGCCTACCGCAAAGGCATGCGCTGGCAGACCTGGGTGGGCGCCGGACTCGTCGTAGCCTGCCGGTTCGTGCTCTGGCCGTGGCCCGACATGCTGGCACTCGACTGGCGCCAACACGTGCTCGACTTCATCTACGGACTCGTCGTGGCGGGCATGCCGGTGGTGCTTGCGCTGCTGATCCTGGC
The DNA here is from genome assembly GCA_009377385.1 of Actinophytocola sp. GTDB lineage: Bacteria > Actinomycetota > Actinomycetes > Mycobacteriales > Pseudonocardiaceae > Haloechinothrix_A. The sequence continues at coordinate 4,377 of WHUD01000014.1, read as the reverse complement.
ACGCAAGGACCTCTCCCACCGGCTCGCAGAACTCGACGCCAGCCGCGACCGCGAACGCCGCATGCACGCCCGCGCCGTGCGCGCCGACGAACGCGCCCGCCTGGCGCGCGAGATGCACGACGTCGTCTCGCACGAAGTCACGCTGATCGCGATGCAGGCCAACACGCTGGAGTGCGCCAGGACTCCGGAGGAGGTCAACGCCACCGCAGGCACCATCCGCCAGCTCAGCACCCGCACGCTTGAGGAGCTGCGCTCGCTGGTGGGCGTGCTGCGCTCGACCACAGACGAGGAGCTGCCGGCCCCCCGGCTCACCGAGCTTGGCGAATTGATCCGCGACGTCGACGTCCCAGTGCGGCTCAAGGTCGACAACGTGCCGGAGACACTGCCGAGCCAGGTCTCAACGGCGGCCTTCCGCACGGTGCAGGAGGCCCTGACCAACGTGCACAAGCATGCCCCTGGCGCAGCAGCGACGGTGCAAGTCTCGGTGGAGGGTGGGGCCCTGCACGTCGCGGTGCGTAACGACCGGCCGTGCCAACCGTCGCGGGCGCTGCCGTCCGGCGGGCACGGACTCGCGGGGCTGGCCGAGCGGGCGCTGCGGCTCGACGGCACGTTCCACGCCCGCTCCACCGACGACGGCGGGTTCGAGGTGCGCGCGGACTACCCGCTGCGGGCCTGAGCGACCACCGCAGCAGATACAGCAGACGTCAGGCTCCCCTGCGCGCCCGCAACCGCTCCAACGCCTCCGCGAGGATCGCCTCACCGTCTTCGTCGCTGCGGCGCTCCTTCACGTACGCCAGGTGCGACTTGTACGGCTCGGTCCTGCGGGCCTCCGGCGGGTTCTCGCTGTCCTTCCCGGCGGGAAGGCCGCAGTGCTGGCACTCCCATTCGTCCGGGATCTCGGCGTCCATCGCGAACGACGGCGTCGCCTCATGACCGTTGGCGCAGTAGTACGACACCATGACCCGAGGCGCAGACTCGCCGCGCTCCGACTCGCCGACCGGTCCAGCACCGATGCGCGTACCCCGAATGGCATTACCGCCAACCATGAATTCTCACACCCCCTGTGTCTACATGTGGAAGTAGCCGATCCGGCGCACCAGCACCGGACTCACAGCTTCAGCAGCAGTCCGACGCCGACGATGCAGATCAGCCACACCAAACCGAGGCCGAGCGTGATTCGGTCAAGGTTCTTCTCGGCGACGCTCGATCCCGCGAGGCTGGACTGCGTACCACCCCCGAACAGCGATGACAGTCCGCCACCCCTGCCCTTGTGCAGCAGGACCGCCACGATCAGGAGCACGCTGGTCACGGCGAGCAAGACTTTCAGGAAGAATTCCATGTCGTCCTCGTGGTATGGGGGCCGTTGTTCGGCCACCGTGTTCCGCTGTCTGTGATGTTCAAGGCTACCGGGTGACGAGATCGTCACCACAGCGCCCCTTGACTCACGACCCCGAGTTGCCCCACATGCCAGGGTCGTTGGCCGCGAGCGCGCAGAGCTTGGTGAACTCCTCCGCGTCCAGGCTTGCGCCGCCGACGAGCGCGCCGTCGATGTTGGGCTGCTTGACGAGGTCGACGATGTTGCTCGACTTCACCGAGCCGCCGTAGAGCACCGGCACCGCCCCGGCGACCTCATCGCCGTACTTCTCGGTCAGCGCGACGCGGATCGCGGCGCAGACCTCCTCGGCGTCGGCAGGGGTGGCGACCTTGCCGGTGCCGATGGCCCACACCGGCTCGTACGCGACGACGCACTGGCTGACCTGGTCCGCCTTGAGCCCCTTGAGTCCTGCGACGAGCTGGCCGGTGGTGTGCTCGATGTGGGTGCCTTCCTCGCGCACCTCAAGCCGCTCGCCGACGCACAGGATCGGCCGGACCTCGTTGCGCAGCGCGGCCTTGACCTTCTTGTTCACCAGCTCGTCGGTCTCTGCGTGGTGCTCGCGGCGCTCGGAGTGCCCCACCGTGACAAAGCTGCAGCCCAGCTTCGACAGCATCGGCCCGGATACCTCGCCGGTGTAGGCACCGGAGTCGTGCACCGAGATGTCCTGCGCACCGTGGGTGAGCTTGAGCTTGTCGCCGTCGATCAGTGTCTGCACGCTGCGGATGTCCGTGAACGGCGGCAGCACCGCGACGTCAACCTTCGCGAAGTACTTCTCCGGCAGCGTGAACGCGATCTTCTGCACCAGCGCGATGGCCTCAAGGTGGTTGAGGTTCATCTTCCAGTTGCCCGCGATCAGCGGCTTGGTCGTCATGGGCTGTGGCCTCCTGGTTGTGTGGTGAACGACGCTTTCCCCGCACCAGGCGCGGTGCATGACGCCTTCACTGCGCCGAACGCAGCGAAAGCGTCAGCCCGCGCTCAGCACGGTCGCGCCGGGCAGGTCCTTGCCTTCGAGGTACTCAAGCGACGCGCCGCCGCCGGTGGAGATGTGGGAGAAGCCGTCCTCGGCCAGCCCCAGGGTGCGCACCGCCGCCGCCGAGTCGCCGCCGCCGACGACGCTGAACGCCTCGCTGTCGATGATGGCCTGCGCGAGGCCCTTGGTGCCCGCCGCGAACTCCGGCACCTCGAACACGCCCATCGGGCCGTTCCAGAACACCGTCTTCGCCCCCGCCAGCTCACCCGCGAACCGGCGCACGCTCTCCGGGCCGATGTCGAGGCCCATCCTGCCCTCGGGGATCTCCCCGACCGGCAGCACCTCTGTGACGCTCGGCGCCTTGAGGTCGTCCGCCGCGACGACGTCGGTGGGCAGCACCAGCTTGTCGCCGGCGTCGGCCAGCAGCCGCTCGCAGGTGCCGATCATGTCCTTCTCCAGCAGCGAGCCGCCGACCCGGCCGCCCTGCGCTGCGGCGAAGGTGAAGCACATCCCGCCGCCGACCAGCAGCTTGTCCACCTTCGGCAGCAACGCCTCGATGACGGCGAGCTTGTCGGAAACCTTCGAGCCACCGAGCACGACGACGTACGGCCTGGCAGGGTCGCCGGTCAGCGTGCGGAGCACGTCGACCTCGGACAGCACCAGGTCGCCCGCGTAGGCGGGCAGCAGCGTCGCGACGTCGTACACCGACGCCTGCTTGCGGTGCACAACGCCGAAGCCGTCCGAGACGAACGCGCCGCGCTGGCCGACCATCGTGGCGAAGTCCTCGGCGAGCGCGACCCGTTCGGCGTCGGCCTTGCTGGTCTCGCGCGGGTCGAACCGCACGTTCTCCAGCAGCGCGATCTGGCCGTCGGACAAGTTCGCCACGACGGCCTGAGCGCTCTCGCCGACGACGTCGCCAGCGAGCACAACCTCGGTGCCGAGCAGCTCGCCCAGCCGGGTGGCCACCGGCGCCAGCGAGAAGTCCGGGTCCGGTGCGCCCTTCGGCCTACCGAGGTGGGCGGTGACCACGACGCGCGCGCCCGCCTTCGCGAGAGTGTCGATGGTGGGCGCGGCGGCGCGGACCCGGCCGTCGTCGGTGATCACGCCGTCAGCGAGCGGGACGTTGAGGTCCGAGCGGACCAGCACCGTCCTGCCAGCGACGCCCTGGGCGATCAGGTCGGCGACCGTCTTCATACCCATCAACAACTCCAATGCTGGACATCTCGACGACGCGAGGTCGCCCGGCGCACGTTACGTACCAATCCGGCCGCTCGGGCAGGCCTTCGGCCTACCCTCGCTGGGCCAGGTCGAGCTGCCAGCATGCTCAGGACAGCTTCGAACCGACGAGCGCGACGAGGTCGGACAGCCGGTTCGAGTAGCCCCACTCGTTGTCGTACCAGCCGACAACCTTGACCTGGCGGCCGATGACTTTGGTCAGCGGCGCGTCGTAGATGCAGGAAGCCGGGTCGGTGACGATGTCGGAGGAGACGATCGGCTCCTCGCTGTAGCGCAGCACGCTGGCCAGCGGGCCCTCGGCAGCGGCCTTGAACGCGGCGTTGACCTCCTCGACCGTGACCTCCTTCGACAGCGTGGCGGTCAGGTCGGTGGTGGAGCCGGTCGGCACGGGGACGCGCAGCGCGTAGCCGTCGAGCTTGCCGTTGAGCTCGGGCAGCACCAGGCCGATCGCCTTGGCGGCGCCGGTCGACGTCGGCACGATGTTCAGCGCGGCGGCACGGGCACGGCGGAGGTCCTTGTGCGGACCGTCCTGCAGGTTCTGGTCCGCGGTGTAGGCGTGGATGGTGGTCATCAGGCCCTGCTCGATGCCGAAGCTGTCGTGCAGCACCTTGGCGAGCGGGGCGAGGCAGTTGGTGGTGCAGGAGGCGTTGGAGATGATCGTCTGGGTGCCGTCGTAGGCGTTGTCGTTGACGCCGAGCACCACGGTCAGGTCCTCGCCCTTAGCAGGGGCGGAGATGATGACCTTCTTGGCGCCTGCCTTGACGTGCTTGGCGGCGTCCTCGGCCTGGGTGAACAG
>WHUD01000149.1 GCA_009377385.1 Actinophytocola sp. | reverse complement strand
ACGTCTCGGCGAGCTGATCCTGCGCCCGCCTCCCGTCGCACCGGCCGCATCGCCAGAGCCGCCGGAGCCGGGTGCTCCGCCGGCGGCGGTTCCTGCCCCGATCCCGGCATCGTCACAGGAGGACGCGCCAGCGGCCCCAGCGCCTACGTCGTGACGGCTCGGCCACCGCCCCAGGCGCCGTGTGGTCCTAGCCGTCGACGTGGACTCCGGCGCGGCCTGCGGCGATGCCCGCCGCGCCGAGCACGGCCGCGAGGCCGAGCAGCGTGAGCAGCGGCGCCGACCAGCCGCCGGTTGCGTCGAGCAGCAGCCCCATGACCAGCGGTCCGGAGGCGCCCATCGCGTAGCCGGCGCCCTGGGCGAGTCCGGACAGCGCCGCAACCGACTCGGTGCGGTGCGCACGCAGGATCACCAGCGTGAAGGCGAGCGAGATCCCGGCGCCCTGGGCGAGGCCTGCGATGACGCTCCACAGTGGCCAGCCGCCGGGCGCGAGGAGCAGCCCGGACAGCGAAACGACCCAGAGCACGGCCACCAGCAGAGCCAGCCCGCGCTGTCCGGCGAGCCGCGTCGCCAGCGGCGGGACGACCAGCGTCGTCGCGATCCCGGTGAGCTGGAACAGCGACATCGCTGCGCCGCCGGTGGCGGTGCTTGTCGACGCGGTGTCGACGAGGATCGTCGGCAGCCACGCGGTCATCGCGTAGTACAACGTCGACTGGCAACCAAGGAACAGCGCGAGCACCCAGGCGGTCGGATGTCGCCAAACGTCCCGTGCTCGTCCGGAACCTCGCCGAGGCACGGCGCGGGTGCGGACCGGCAGGGCCGCCGTCCAGGCGAACCACGCCGCAACGGCAAGGACGGCCCAGACACCGAGCGCGAGCCGCCACCCCGCGACGTCGGCGATCGGTGCGGTGAGCGCTGCGGTCAGTGCGGCGCCCCCGGCCAACGCCGCCGTGTACAGGCCGGTGACGGAGCCGATCCGGTCGGCGAAATCCCGCTTGATCACGACGGGGACCAGTACGTTGCCCACCGTGATGGCCACCCCGATCACGACGGTGCCTGCCAGCACCGCCTGCGCTCCGTCGATCGAGCGCACCAGCGTGCCGAGACCGATACCCGCCAGCCCGATGCTGATCGCGCGTTCCGGGCCGGTGCGGGCCGCGAGCAGGGTGGCGGCGGGCGCGGCGATCGAGAAGCACAGCACCGGCACCGACGTCAGCAACGACGCGGCACCCGCGCTCAGCCCCAGCGCGGACCGCAGGTCGAGCAGGACAGGGGAGACGGCGGCGATCGGACCACGCAGGTTGACCGCGACAAGGACCACCGCCGTGAGCAGCAGCCACCGGCGTACCGGAGCGCGTTCACGGGCTGGAGCGGTCCTGATCGCCATTCCGCCGACGCTACGGCGTCGCGGGTGCCCGGCGCGATGCGCAGCGTCACCGCCCTGTCGTGCAGGGGTCGGCGCCACCGCGTTCGCCATCGTGCTGCTGCCGCTGGCTGGCGCGCTGTCCGACCGCATCGGCCGCAGGCCGAACTTCCTGATCGCCGCGCTTTGCGGCGCCGCGCTGACCGAGCTGTTCTCGACCCACGTGCGTGCCTCCGGTTTCGCGGTGCCGTACTCGCTTGCGGTCGCGCTCACCGGCGGCACGGCACCCTACCTCCAGGCGTGGCTGTCCAGCCACGGGCGCGGCGACGTCTTCCTCGGCTACACCGTTGTGCTGATGCTGGTCATGGCCGCCGTCGCCTGGTTCATGCCGGAGACGAAGGGCAGCAGGCTGGAGTGACCCACCGCGCTACTCGGCGGCCTGCGCACCGGACTTCGCTTGCTGCACCCGCTCGTAGACGTGGGCGCGCAGCTCCGTGAAGCGGGGCAGCGCGCGAGTGGTGAGCTGGTCGCGCTCGGCTGGCAGGTCGATGGTGACGTCCTCCAGCACCACGGTGGGGGAGCTGGAGAGCACCACGACCCGCTGACCGAGGTAGACGGCCTCGTCGATGTCGTGGGTGACGAACAGGACCGTGACGCCGAGCCGCTCCCACAGCGCGCGCACGAGGTCCTCCAGCTCGCCCCTGGTCTGCGCGTCGACGGCGGCGAACGGCTCGTCCATCAGCAGCACGTGCGGCTCGTAGGCGACCGCGCGGGCGATCGCGACGCGCTGCTGCATGCCGCCGGAGAGCTGCCACGGGTGCGCGCTGTGGAAGTCGGCGAGCCCGACGGCGACCAGCGACTCGGTGGTGAGCCGCTTGCGCTCGGCGCGGGAGATGCCCTTCTCCTTCAGCGGCAGCTCGACGTTCTGCCACACGGTCAGCCAGGGGAACAGGCTGCGGCCGTACTCCTGGAAGACGACGGCCATGCCCTCCGGCGGACCGGACACCCGCTTGCCTTCCAGCACGACTTCGCCGGACGTCGTCTCAAGCAGGCCGGAGATGCAGCGCAGCAGGGTGGTCTTGCCGCAGCCAGACGGGCCGACGAGACACACCAGCTCGCCGGGGTCGATGCTGAAGGTCAGGTCACGGACCGCCTCGACCGAGCGCTTCGCGCTCGCGTAGACCTTGCGAAGGCCACGGACGTCGAGCATGGGGGTCTGCTGTCCGGTGTTCGCGGTGCTCATGTCGGTGTCCTGCTCCGGAGTGCGGCGGGTGAGGGTGCTGACGAAACTCATGATGTCCTCGGTTTTCTCAGGGCTTTTGTGTCATGCGCCGGAGTGCTGGGTGTTGCGCTGGCCGAAGTACCAGGCAAGGACGCGGGTCTCGACAAACCGGAAGAGCAGCGAGAGTGCCACTCCGATAAGACCGAGCAGGATGATGCCGCTCCACATCTGCGGCAGGGCGAAGCTGCGCTGGAACTGGATGATGGTGAAGCCGAGCCCGTTGCTCGCCGCGAACATCTCGCTGATCACCATCAGGATGATCGCGATCGACAATGCCTGCCGTGCGCCTGCCATGATCTGCGGGCTCGCGCCGCGCAGGATCAGCGTGGCCAGCCGCGTCCTGGTGCGGAACCGGTAGCAGGCGGCGGTGTCGCGCAGCACCTCGTCGATGGAGCGGGACGCCTTCGACGGTATTGAGCAGAATGGGCCAGATCGCGCCGGAGATGATGACCAGCACCTTCATCCCGTCGCCAATCCCGGCGAACAGAATGAGGATCGGCACCAGCACCGGCGGCGGGATGGCGCGGAAGAACTCCAGCACCGGTTCGACCGTGGCGCGCAGCGTCGTCGACGAGCCGACGGCCACCCCGATGCCGATGCCCAGCGCGAGCGCGGCGAGGTAGCCGACGCCGAGCCGGGCGAGGCTCGGCGCGACGTCGCTGGCCAGCCTGCCCTCGAGCCAGGTGGGGCCGAAGGCGTCGACGATGGTGCGGAGCGGTGGCCAGTAGAAGTTGGCGCTGTTCGCCGTCGCCAGCCACCATCCGGTGATCAGCACGGCGGGCAGCCCCGCGATGAGCAGCAGCGTGCGCCCCGCGCGCCAGAAAACGGACGTGGTCATGAGGTCACCTCCCGGCGGATGGACGGATGCCAGCGCAGCACCCGCCGCTCGGTGCACCGGGCGGCGAGGTTGACGCCGACACCGATGACACCGGTGACGATCACCAGCGCGTACATGGTGTCGACCGCGCCGGAGCTCTTGGCGACGGCGATGGCGTTGCCGAGCCCAGGGCTGCCGATGATCAGCTCGCCGGTGATCTCCAGGATCAGCGCGACAGCCGCGGCCAACCGGAAGCCGGTCATCACGTACGGCAGCGCTGTCGGCCAGAGCACGGTGCGGACCTGCCGCCACAGCGAGAAGCGGTAGGACCGCGCGGTGTCGCGGGCGATCGGGTCGACGTCGGTGATGCCGTAGAGCACCTGCACCAGCACCTGCCAGAAGCTGGCGTACACCACAAGCAGCAGGGTGGAGCGCATGTCCGTGCCGAAAGCAGCACCGCGAGCGGGATCAGCGCGACCGAGGGGATGGGCCGCAGGAACTCGATGGTGGACGCCGTCGCGGCCCGCAGCACTGGCACGCTGCCGATCGCGATACCCGCCGTGACACCGGCCGCCATCGCGATGGCCAGCCCGATCGCCCACCCGCGCAGGGTGGCGGCAAGGGCGTCCCAGAACGCCGGGCTGGCGAGCTGGTCGCTGAGCGCCGTCGCCATCTTGGAGAACGGCGGCAGGAACCGGGCGTCAACAACGCCTGCGCGGGGCAGCAACTCGAGCAGCAGGATGAGACCGGCGAACCCGGCGGTGCCGAACGCGCCCTTGGGAATACCGCGCCCGAGGCGGATGCGGGTGTCTGCCGCCGAGGGCGCGGTCGTGGTTGTTGTCATGGCAGAAGTCCTGTGACGTCGGGTGCCTTGTCGATGAGGCCGTCGCTCACCGCGAGGTCGGCGAGCCGTTGCACCGGCTCGGTCTTGATCTCGGTGGACCAGCTGGGCAGCGTCAGCTTCGCCGCGGTCTGCTTGTCGATGTCGGTGTAGCTGCCGAGGACATCCCTTGCCTCGTCGGGGTGCTCCTGGGCGTAGGTCAGTGACTCGTTCATCGCATCGGTGAACCGCTTGACGAGGTCGGGGTTGCCGTCGATCACCTGCTGCGACGTGAAGTATGCGGCCACCATCAGCTCACGGTGGGTCTCAGCGAAGTTCGCGGCGACGGTGCGGGCGCCCTGGTCGGTGGCGATGGTCAGGAAGGGCTCGACCACCCATGCGGCGTCGACCCTGCCCTCCTGCACCGCGGCGGGCATGTCGGGGAAGGGCAGCTCGACGAACTTGATCGTCGACGGGTCGCCGCCCGCCTGCCGCACCACCTCCCTGATGGTGGTGTCGCCGATGTTGTTCAGCGTGTTGACCGCGACCGACTTGCCTTCGAGGTCGGCGGCGTCTGTGATGCCGCTGCCCTTGGGGGCGACGACACCACCGAAGTCCTCGCTGGGGTCACCGGTCGTGCTGTTGCCCGCGTTGACCACTTTGAGCGGCAGGCCCTGCGACTTCGCCAGCAGCAGCGAGGTCACGTTGGAGAACCCGAACTGGAACTGGCCGCTCATCACGCCGGGCACGATCGCGGCGCCGCCCTGGCTGCTTTCCAGCGTCAGGTCGATTCCCCGTTCCGCGAAGAAGCCTTGCTCCTTGCCGAGGTAGATCGGCGCGACGTCGACGATCGGGATGACGCCGACCGTGACAGCGTCCTTGCCGTTCTGGTTTTCGGCGGCTGGGCTGCCGGAACCGCATCCGGTGGCCAGCAGGGCCAGAGTTGCGGCAGCGGCACTCGCGCGGAGGAATCGCTTCAGCATGGGACATCCTGTTCGAGGTGAGGGGTGTTGTGTGTGGCGTAACGTAAGGGCCGGTGACCGGCGCAACAACGCTTTGTTTCCACTGGATGAAAGCCGCCGGCTGGCACTGCGACGCTGGCCCAGCTCAGCCGTCGCCAACGCCCCCATGGTTTCCGGCCACGGTCAGGGCAACAGCGAGCCCACGTCTTGCTGGCTACGGCGGCGAGTTCGTTGTCGGCGGTGGAGCGGCGGCAGTGTCGATCAACTTGCCCTGGGCTGTGACCACCAGGCGTCCGATTTGACCGGTTCTGGTGGTCACGGCACAGGGTAAGCTGATCAACTCGCCACGCGTCCGCGTCGGCGTTCCAGGCCGCGGGCGAAGGCGGCACGCAGGCGGTGCGCCAGCCGGGGCGGGTTGGTCGCGTCTTCCCAGCCCCAGCGGACGACCTCGTAGCCGAGGTCAGCGAGCTGTTCCTCGCGCCGCTTCTCCGCCCGCACGATGTCGCGCGTCGTCCGCCCTGGTGTTGACGCTTCACCTGCGCGAGCAGGCGCCAGGTACTTCGTGAGGCCGTCCGCTTCTCCGATCACCCCGGCGTGCTCCCAGAGGAAGTCCACCCTGCCGATGGGCCCGTAGGCGTCACCGAGGACGACCTGCGTCCGGGGCGCGGGCAGCTCCTGCTGGTGGATGGCGATCCGGGACACCGACTCCAGAACGGACTCGCAGGCGGCGTCGGCAAACGCCACCGCGCGCCGTGCCCGGTCGAGGCCCGGCCAGCCACGGCAGTCCCGCAACATGCGGTCGAGTTCTGACGGCGACACCAAGCCACGGTGCAGCGCGGCATCGGCCGCGACGACGCCGTGGACGAACCCGCGTTCCCTGGCGAGGTCGACGACAGTGCGGGCCGCCGATGTGATGGCAACGCCGTGCCGGACGGTCCGGTGACGCGGTGGCAGTGTCGCGCGTCGCAGCACGTAGTCCTCCCGTCTGCCGCAGGCGGCAGCCTCCTCGGTGGCGAGCGCCAGGTTGGCGTGCGGGCGGCCGAGCAGCGGTATCCCGAGGATGCGCGCGGCCGACGTCCCTGTCGCCACGGCGTCGCGGTCAAGTGCCAGGAGTGCGCCCACGACGGCCAGCGCGTGCTCGCGTTCGTCGTCCCCTGCCACCGCTGTCATCACCGACGCCTTGACGTAGACGCCGCGCCGCAGCGGGACCCAGACCCCGGCCCTGACGAGGTCGAGACCCGCGATGCCCCGGAGCGGTCCCGCTCCGAACGGCTGTGGGCGCACCCCGGGTTGCGTCCGCTGACCCAGCTCACGCCGACGCCTGCCACCCCGCTGCTCGCGTACCGGTGGGAGTACACCGACCACGCGCTGCGCGAGCAGCTCGCGTTGGAGGCCGAGGGGTACCCCGCGACGATCGAGCCCGGCCACGCCGCCGTGCGCTACACCAACCCGACGACCGGCGGCGACATCATGGCGACGCTGCGCACCGAGTTCCACCGCCTCGCGCCGGACACCGGGACCGCGTCTGTGCGAGAGGTCGGGTCGTCGGTGTACCAGGTCTTCGACGGCACCGGCGAGGTCAGCGTCGGCGAGCAGAGCTGGCACGTCGAGCGCGGCGACCTCTTCGTCGTGCCGTCCTGGCAGCCGCTGCGGCTGACACCGACGTCGGGCTCGATCTGTTCCGGTTCAGCGACACCCCGATCTTCGAGCGACTCGAACTCAACCACACCACGGAGGCATCTCAGTGAAACTCGCGACCATCCGCACCAACCGAGGCACCCGTGCCGCTCGGCTCACCGCAGACGGCTACGTCGAGCTGGACTACGCCGACGTCGGCGAGCTGCTCGCCCACGACGACTGGCCCAGCAGGGCGACAGCCGACGGCGACGTACACCCGACTCGGGGCGCCGATCTCGCGCCGGTCGTGACGCGGCCGGGCAAGGTGCTCTGCGTCGGGCTCAACTACCGCACCCACATCCTGGCGTCGCGCGGCTGCTGCGCAACGAGCTGTTCCGGCAGCGCGATGCTGCCGACTACCAGCACGTCGACTGGCTCTACGGCGTCTGACCACGTGTCATGAGCAGCGTGGGCAGCGAGTAGTGCACGCAGTCCTCGTCTGGCCGTGGCGCGGCTCCCGGCCACAGCCGGGCGACGGCGCGTAGCGCCGCCTTGTTTTCCGGTAGCACCGAGGCGTCGAAGCTGGTGATGCCGCGGCGCGCGGCAAGTGTGGCGAGCCGGGAGACCATGCGGCGTCCGATGCCCCGGTGCTGCCAGGCGTCCACCACCAGCACGGCCAGGTCCGCGCGCCGGGTATCCGGAAGCCGGACGTACAGCGCGAGGCCGATGACCCGCCCGCGGTGCACCGCGACGACGGCCTCGCGCTGGTCGTGGTCCAGGGTGGCCAGTTGGCGCAGCAGTTGCGGTGGCACCTTCGGGGTGCCCGCGAAGAATCGGTAGTACAGCGAACGGGTGGACAGCGACTCCGCCATCGCCGCCACACCAGGCAGGTGGTGCGGGCGCAGCGTCTCGACGACGGGACGTGACTCGCGACGTCGAATGATACGAACGATCGTGCGTTTCTGTGGTGGCAGATGGATCGCCATGGCGGTGCTCCCTCGGGTGGTGGGTGGTCAGCGCGTCGCGGTCAGCAGCGCCTCGAACGCCTTCCTTGCGCGGTCTTCGGCTTTCGGGTCACGGAGGAGTCGGTGGGCATGCATGTAGGACATCTCGATACCCAGCATGTCCTGGGCGAACTGCTCCGGGTCGGCGTCGGCACGGAAGTGCCCCTCGCTGATCCCGGTGCGGAACACCTGGGCGATGCTGTCGAGCAGATCACGCTGGTCGCTGACCAGGAAGTCGCGGACGGTGCCCGGCTGATCGTCGAACTCCATGCTCGCCGCCGTGAATGGGCAGCCACCAGGCAGGATGTCGCCGCGCATCCAGGCGAGCGAGCGCCCGAACAGGGCGCGTACCCTCGGCTCGCCTCGCGGTTCGGCGACAGCGGGGCGCAGCACGTTGTCGATGTAGCGCTCGCGTGCGTGCCGCAGCACCTCGAGTTGCAGCGCCTCCTTGGAACGGAAGTGCGCGAAAAGGCCGCTCTTGGACAGCTCGGTCCTTGTCGCCAGGCTGCCGATCGTCAGCCCCTGCAGGCCGACCTCGCTTGCCACCTCGGCGGCGTGATCGAGGATTGCTCGCTTCGTTGTCGCGCCCTTGCTCATGAGTCAGTTATAGCACGACCGTTCGTATCCGTCTAGCGACGTGCACCGGCCAGCTCAGGGAACCGCGCGTCCCACAGTCGCGAACCCGTTGTCGGCCACCACGTATGGCCGATGCTCGCTGCAGAGCGTCCGTGACTTCGCCATACGGTCAGTATGGACCCATGGCTACCCTGCTCCCCCGCCGTTGCCCGCCGACAGCGGCGGCAGGTCGTGCAGGAAACCGGGTGCGGGGTCGTCTGCCGTCTCGGTGAGCCGAAGCGCGACGGCGTCGGCCGCGCTGCGCAGGGTGGGGACGAGCTTGGGCAGGTCGGCGCGCACGGAGTGCACGACGATGCCCAGGGAGATGGCCGGTGCGCCCTGCTCGCTCGGCACGGGCACGGCCACCGAACACGAGCCGAGCGTCATCTCCTCGTTGGTCTGCGCGTAGCCGCGCTCGACGGTGTTGCGCAGCTCGCGCAGCAGCCTGCCGCGCTCGGCGATGGTGTAGCGGGTGAACCGGGGCAGCGGCCGCTCGCAGTAGGCCTGGATGAACGCCCGCTCGGCGTTGGCGAGCAACGCCTTGCCGACGCCGGTGGAGTGCATCGGCAACCGCGTGCCGATACGCGAGATGATCGGCACCGACCGATGTCCGGACAGCTTCTCGACGTACAACGCGTCGAAGCCGTCGCGGACGGCGAGGTGGATGTTCTCCCTGGTGGCCTCGTACAGGTCCTGCATGAACGGCAGTGCGATCTCCCGCAGCCTGCTCGACACCGGCGCCAGTAGGCCTGCCTCCCAGAGCCGCAGGCCGATGCGGTAGCGGCCATCGTCGTCACGGTCGAGCGCGCGCCACGCCTCCAGTTCCCCGGCGAGCCGGTGGGTGGTGGCCAGCGGCAGGTCGGCGCGGCGCGCCAGCTCGGACAACGTCAGCCGAGGGTGCATGACGTCGAACGCGCCGAGCAGTGCGAGTGCCTTTCCGGTCACCGACTGCCCCGGCTTCCCGCTGTTGCCTGCCATGACGCTCCTTCGACTGTCTCTTGCTGGCCGGAAGGGCATCGCGCCAGCCGCGACAACGCCAGTGTCAGCGATGATTCTGCCGCATCAGGCCGATCGTCTTCCGTTGAGCGGAAGCATCCGCTGGTTCCGGCTCCGGGACGCGGGGTTAAGTAGGCGCATGCGAACTCAAGTCGGAATTGTCGGTGCCGGCCCCGCCGGGCTGATGCTGTCGCACCTGCTGGCCGCGCAGGGCATCGACTCGGTGATCGTCGAGACGCGCAGCCGTGCGGCGATCGAGGAGACCATCCGGGCTGGGGTGCTGGAGCAGGGCACGGTCGACCTGCTGACCGGCACCGGCGTCGGCTCCCGGGTGCTCACCGAAGGCGCCAAGCACGACGGCATCGAACTGCGTTTCGGCGGCAGCGGGCACCGCATCGACTTCGCCGGTCTCGCCGGGCGCTCGGTCTGGCTGTACCCGCAGCACGAGGTGCTCAAGGACCTCATCGCGGCGCGGCTGAAAGCGGGCGCCGACATCCGGTTCGAGGCACGTGACGTCGCGCTGCGCGATGTCACCACCGACCCGGTCATCGCCTTCACCGACGCCGACGGCACCCCGGTTGAGCTGCGCTGCGACGTCATCGCGGGCTGCGACGGCTCGGCAGGCATCAGCAAGCACACCATCCCGGACGCCGAGCGCACCGACTATTTCAAGGCGTACCCGTTCGGCTGGTTCGGCGTCCTTGTCGAGGCGCCGCGGTCGGCGCCTGAGCTGATCTACGCCCACTCCGACCGCGGCTTCGCGCTGATCAGCACCCGCACGCCCGAGGTGCAGCGGATGTACTTCCAGTGCGATCCAGAAGCCAACGCCGACGACTGGACCGACGAGGAGATCTGGGCCGAGCTGCAGGCGAGGGTCGCTGGCGACGGTTTCCGGCTCACCGAAGGCCACATCTTCCAGCGCGGCGTCGTCCCCATGCGCAGCTACGTCTGCGACCCGATGCGGTACGGCAACCTCTTTCTCGCTGGCGACGCCGCGCACACCGTGCCGCCCACCGGGGCGAAGGGACTCAATCTCGCCATCGCCGACGTCGTAGTGCTCGCCCGCGCGCTGGCGGACTACTACGCCACCGGGTCGGACGAGCGGCTGGCACGCTACGGCGAGACCGCCTCTCGGCGGGTGTGGCGCGCGCAGCACTTCTCGTGGTGGATGACGTCAATGCTGCACACGCAGCAGGACGGCTCGCCGTTCGACTACCACCGTCAGCTCGGCGAACTCGACCTGGTCACCAGCAGCACCGCGGCCGCCACCCACCTCGCGCAGGCCTACACCGGCTGGCCGCTGGACGATCGGTGACCACTCCAGTGCGGTAGCGAGCTGCACCATGATGTCCAGGCTCTCGTCGTCGCCCGCACCACCAGCTCCGGCTGGAACAGGTACTCGCGACGTACGATTGGTCTGGTTTCGGTGGGTCATAGCGCAGGCTAAGTAGATCAACTACGTGCGACAGGGGCACAGGTCGACGCCGAGTTGCCCGGTGGGATGCAACTTGACGGGTCCGTCGCGCGACTGTGTCGTGGACGGACCGAGGGAGACGCGATGGACGACGGTGTCACGGAG
>WHUD01000148.1:10726-11190 GCA_009377385.1 Actinophytocola sp. | reverse complement strand
AGCGCCGCGCCGCCGCACGGTCGTGTCGTCCTCGGCAGGGTCCTCCCCGGCGATCCGGCCGACGAAGGTGCCGCTGTCGCCTGTGTCGGTGGTCGACGCCCGGCCGCTGCCGCGCGTGTCGCCGTTGACCGGTCGGCTCAGCGCCTGATGCGCGTCGTCGCCGACGTCCGCCTCGGTTCCGCGTCGCGCCGCGGCCCTGCCCGCCAGCAGCGCGGTGGCGTGCCGGCGGAGTCTGGTGAGAAGTCCACGCATGCCGTACGCCTACCCGCGGCGACCGCCGGCTAACCACCGCCCGGCCGAGCCCCGAGTCGTTGTTTCGCGGACAGGCTCGCCCGGCCGCGCGCCGCGCCTCGGTACCAAGGCGTGTGGTCACTTACCAAGGCGTCTACGCCCATCCAAGTGACCACGGTCAGGCCGAGCGTCACGAGGTAGAAGACCATGGAGAGCAGCGTCGCCACGGTGCC
>WHUD01000148.1:0-10716 GCA_009377385.1 Actinophytocola sp. | reverse complement strand
GTCTGCCCGACGATCGCGAGCACGGGGGTGTGGTCGAGTTTCGCGTCGTAGAGACCGTTGAGCAGATGTATGGCGCCCGGGCCCGAGGTCGCTGCGCACACGCCCAGCCGGCGGGAGAACTTCGCGTACCCCGTTGCTTCGAACGCGGAGAGCTCCTCGTGCCGAGACTGCACGAAGCGCGGTGCGTCCCCGGCGCGCTCCCAGGCCGCCAGCAGCTCGTTGATGCCGTCGCCAGGATAACCAAAGACGTGTTCGACACCTCACGCGTGCAGGCGTTCGAGCAGATAGTCGGCAATCGTCTGGGACATCATCGCTCCAGGTCGATCGGACGACGTGCAACCGAACACGTACCCACCCGCAGTGTGACGAAACCGTCTCTCGACACCGAGTCGCGGTGTGTACGGTGGAGGAAGCGGCACGTCCATGACCCGATCTGCGGTTTGGACTGATCGACATGACGATGCTACTGAACTCTGACCGGACCGACGCCGAGCTCTTCCAGGTGCTCGCGACCATCGGCGACGACGAGCCGACCAGGGAGCGTGTCTACGAGCTTCTCGTCCAACGGTACGGCTGGCTCGTCCGATGGGCGGTGAACAGATACGCGGGTCGCGGCGAGCAGGCCGAAGAGCTCGAACAGGTCGGCTATCTTGGTCTCGTGGAGGCCATCCAGCGGTTCGATGCCGAACGCGGCGTCGACTTCGTCACCTACGCACGTCCCACCGTGCTCGGTGAGATAAGGCGGCACTTCCGTGATGGTCGCCGCTGGGTGCGGCTGCCCCGCAAGATCCAAGAGCTGAAGATGCAGATTAAGGGCGCCACCGAGGAGCTCTCCCAGGAGACGGGGCACCTGCCCAGCTCGGCGGAGCTCGCGGTGCGCCTCGACACGAGTGAGGACCTGGTGAACGAGGCGCTCGGGGCCGACGACGCGTTCACCCCGCTCTCGCTGGATGCCCCCATCGGCGACGATGAGGAGGGCACGACGCACATGGACGCGATGGGCGGCGACGACGCCAAGTTGGACGACGTCGTCGACACCGAGTCGTTGTGGCCGCTGCTCGAGAAGCTCCCCGAGCGTGAGCAGGAGATGGTTCTCCTTCGCTTCTACGGCAACAAGACGCAAAGCGACATCGCCGACCGGCTCGGCATCTCACAGATGCATGTCTCGCGTCTGCTCAGCCAGACACTTGCGACACTGCGCAAGGATCTCGTGACCTGAGTCGAGGAGCAGGAGGCTCGATGAGTGCGTGCTCCACGTCGAGAAGGGGCGTGCGAGCACGCATCTTCATCGGGGTAGCCGGGTCACCTCGCTGCCCGCTACCGCGGTTTCAGATCCGAACGGTCCACGACCGCGGCCGCGGTGTTGATCAACGCGCGCTGGTCATACCAGGTGGTCTTCTCGCTGTGCTCGATGGCCACAGCGACGTCGCCGTCGTTCTCCAGCTTCAACAGCACGACCGCGTCGGTCACCCGGTCCTCGGCACCGAGGTCCGCGGAGACCCCCATCTTGTCGAGGATCTCCGCCAGCGGGACGCGCGCCATGGCACCAGCACCTCCTCGTCGGCGAGCACGAACACGGTGCACCTACCCCATACGCGTGCTGCCATGCTCCAGGCAAACACTCCACCAGCAGAGGATAAAGTCGCGGCGGAGTGCGCTTGCCGCGGCAGGGATACCCGACGATCGTCTGGGTAGACGTGCGGCTGCCCTGGTGAGGAGGTCTATCGATGCCAGGACGTCACGACCGCGTGGTGCGTGCGCTGCTGGACCGGCACGGCCAGACGTATGCCAGCGAGGCCGGAATCAGGCTCGCCGACACACCGGCGCCGCTGTTCCAGCACCTGGTGCTGTCGCTACTGCTCTCCGCGCGGATCAAGGGGGACATCGCGATCGCGGCCGCGCGGGCGCTGAGCGAGGCCGGCTGGACCACACCGGCGAAGATGGCCGGTGCGACGTGGGCCGCACGCACCGGTGTGCTCAACCGGTCCGGGTACGCACGCTACGACGAGCGCACGTCGCGGATGCTGGGCACCACGGCCGAGACGCTGCTGACCGAGTACGGCGGGGACCTGCGCCGGCTGCGCGCCGCTGCGGACGGTGACACCGGCGCGCTGCGCACCCTGCTCACCCAGTTCAGCGGAATCGGCAACGTCGGCGCCGACATCTTCCTGCGCGAGGCGCAGGGCGTATGGGACGAGGTGTACCCGTTCGTGGACTCGCGTGCCGCGTCGGGCGCGAAGATGCTCGGCCTGCCCACCACCGCACGGGGCATGTCCCCGCTCGTCGCCGCCGGTGAGTTCCCCCGATTGGTCTCCGCGTGTGTGCGGGTGACGTTCGCCAAGGACGCCGCCGAGCTCAAGGCGGCGTAACCCCACGGTCCGTGCCGTCGCCGCCTTTCCCGCTCGCGGCGCCCGCCGTCCGCCTGGCTAATGAAAGATCACGTTCACGTGAGGCTCTTTGCCGGCCCGGGACGGGACCAGCGGCGCGGTAGGTGTCGCGCCGCAGCGGAGTCGTCAGGGTTCGGTGGACTCGGGCAGGTGTTGCTGGAGCGTCAGCAGCGGCTGCGCGAGCTCGGCGCGTTCGTCCAACCTGGCCAGCACGGTCCACGCGTCCCAGAGCAGGTGCTCGGGCTGCCTGTGTCCGTCCGCGACCGCGTGGACCTCCTGCGAGGTCACCGGCACCGCGACCGTCGGGCGCTGCCTGGCACGGAGCGAGAACGGCACCACGGTCGACTTGTGCGTGGTGTTCTGGCTCCAGTCGATCAGCACTCTGCCCTTCCTGGCGCTGCGGGTCATGCGGGAGACGACCCGGTCGCCGTTGTCCTGTTCCATGCGCCTGGCGATGGCCTTGGCGAACGGCTTGGTCCGCTCGTAGGTGACGTCGGTGTTCAGCGGCACGTGCAGGTGCAGACCGTTGGATCCGGACGCCTTGACCAGGGTGGTCAGGCCGAGCTCAGCGAGGGCGTCGCCGAGTTGCGATGCGACCACCGCGCAGTCGCCGAGGTCCATGCCCTGGCCCGGGTCGAGGTCGAACACCATCATGGTCGGGACGTCGAGGTCGTCGCTGCGGGCGAGCATCGTGTGCAGCTCGAGGTCGGCGAGGTTCGCGGCCCACAGCAGGGTCGGCAGGTCGTCGATCACGCAGTAGTCGATGTCTCGCTGCTTGCGGTCGCTCCACACCGCGGCGGTGGTGATCCAGTCTGGACGCCAGGGCGGGCACCGCTTCTCGTAGAAGTGCGCGCCTTCCACGCCGTCCGGGTACCGTTTCATGGTGAGTGGCCGGCCGCGCAGGTGTGGCAGGAGCGCCGGCGCCGCGTCGCGATAGTACGTGAGCACGTCTCGCTTGGTGGTGCCCGTCGAGGGGTAGAGCACCTTGTCCAGGTTGCTCAGCGCGAGCTGCTTGCCCTCGACCTCGAACGTCCCCTCGCTGAGGTCGTGCTCGGTGGAGCCGCTCTTCGCCACCTGGTACACCTTCCGCTCCGGTCGGGAGCCTGCCCTCGATGCTCAGCTCGCGGTGCGCTCGTCCACCTCGAACACGAGGTCGTCGTCCTTGACGGCGACGGTCACCATCTGCCCGGCGCGCAGGTTGCCGCCGAGCACCATCCGCGACAGGCGGTTGTCCACCTCGCGCTGCACGGTCCGCCGGATCGGGCGCGCGCCGAACTCCGGCTGGTGCCCGCGCGCGGCCACCCAGTCGACCGCGTCGTCGGTGAGCTCGAGCGTGATGCCCTGCCCGTGCAGCCGTCGTTTCGTGTCGTCGAGGATGAGGTTCGTGATGCGCCGCAGCTGCTCGGTCTCGAGCCTGCGGAAGACGACGACATCGTCGATCCGGTTCAGGAACTCGGGACGGAACGTGTCGCGCAGCCGTGGCCGCAGCCGGTCCTCCAGTGACCTGCTCTGTGCCTCGGATTCCCCGCCGACGAACCCGACGGCGCCGGCGCTGCCGGCGATCAGCTCGGAACCGACGTTGCTGGTCATGACGAGCACGGTGTTCCTGAAGTCCACGCTGCGCCCCTGCCCGTCGGCTAGTTGCCCGTCGTCGAGCACCTGGAGAAGCAGGTTGAAGACGTCGGGGTGGGCCTTCTCCACCTCGTCGAGCAGCACCACGGAGTACGGCCGGCGCCGCACCGACTCGGTGAGCTCGCCGGACTCGCCGTACCCGACGTACCCGGGTGGCGCGCCGATGAGCCGGCTGACCGTGTGCCGCTCCTGGAACTCGCTCATGTCGAGCCGGACCATCTTGCTATCGGTGCCGAAGAGCGCTTCGGCGAGCGCCTTGGCGAGCTCTGTCTTGCCCACGCCGGTCGGCCCGAGGAAGAGGAAGCTGCCCACCGGGCGGTCGGGATCACCGAGACCGGACCTGGATCGCCGCACCGCCTCGGCGATCGCGTCCACCGCCTCGTCCTGGCCGATGACTCGCCGGTGCAGCTGCTCCTCGAGGTGCAGCAGCCGTTCCTTCTCCTCTTCGGTCAGCTGGCTCACCGGGATGCCGGTCGACCTGGACACGATCTCCGCGATGTCCTGGACGCGCACGTCGGCGGTCGACGGCTCGCGATGCTGCCGCGTGGCGTCGAGCTGACGCCGCACCTCGCTGATCTCGTCGCGTATCTCGGACGCGCGTTCGTACTGTTCGTCGGCGACGGCTTGGTCCTTGTTGCGGATGAGCTCGTCGAGGCGCTGTTCCAGCTCGCGCAGATCGGTGGAGGGTACCCGGGTGCGTAGCCGCACGCGGGCCCCGGCCTGGTCCACCAGGTCGATGGCCTTGTCAGGCAGGAACCGGTCGCTGACGTACCTGTCCGAGAGCTCCGCGGCCGCGACCAGCGCCTCGTCGGTGAACCGCACCTGGTGGTGTGCCTCGTACCTGTCGCGCAGGGCGCGGAGGATCGTCACCGTGTCCTCGACGCTGGGCTCCGGCACCAGGATCGGCTGGAACCGCCGGTCGAGCGCGGCGTCCTTCTCGATGCTCTGCCGGTACTCGTCCAGCGTGGTCGCGCCGATGACGTGCAGCTCGCCCCGCGCGAGCGCGGGCTTGAACAGATTGCCGACGTCCATCGTGCTCTCCGCGCCCGTGCTCCCTGCACCGACCATCATGTGCAACTCATCGATGAAGATGATGAGTTCGTTCGCGTGCGCGCGGATCTCGTCGATCAGGTTCTTCGCGCGCTCCTCGAAGTCGCCGCGGTACCTGGTGCCGGCGACCATGCCGGAGAGATCCAGCTGGACGACCCGCCGGTTGACCAACGTGTCCGGCACGTCGCCTTCCACGATCTGCTGCGCGATGCCTTCGACGATGGCCGTCTTCCCCACGCCGGCCTCACCGATCAGCACCGGGTTGTTCTTGGTGCGCCGGGAGAGCACCTCTACGGTCTGCTCGATCTGGTCCGCACGCCCCACGACCGGGTCCAGCCGCCCGTCGCGCGCGAGCGCGGTGACGTCGGAGCCGAACTGGTCAAGCGTCGGCGTCTCCGTCCGCCGCCGGGTGCCACCGCCGGACACGGGCTGTCCCCTCGCGGCCGCCTGCTGCAGGGCCTCCGGTGTCACCTGTGCTTCGGCGAGCAGCTGGCCCGCGGCGGTCTCCGTGTTGGCGGCGAGCGCCAGCAGCAGGTGCTCGGGACCGATGTACGTCGACCCGGTGGCGCGGGAGATCTGGTGAGCGTCGAGCAGCGCCCGCTTGCCGGCCGGGGTGAGTGTGGTCGGTTGGGGGCCGTCGGTCTCCCCGTGTCCCGCGTGCCGGCCGAGCTGCTCCGCGAGGGAGTCCGCGTCGACACCGGTGCGCTCCAGCAGCTCGCGGGTCGGCTCGACCTGGCTGGCCGCCCACAGCAGATGCTCGGTGTCCACCTCGCGTGCGCCCCACGCCGTGGCCTGGCGTACGGCGGTGGCGACGAGTTGCTGCGCCGGTTCGCTCAGTAGACTCCCGATGTCGATCCTGCGGGACGGGCGGGACGCCCCTGGACCGAAGAAGCGGGCGAAGAACTCGTCGAACGGGCCAGGTCCGAACTCTCCTGGCCCCATGTAGCTGGCCATTCTGACTCTCCTGCGACGAGGGGTTGTCGCAGTTCGGCTACCCGGTTCGCGCGCGCGCACACGTCGCCGTGCGGAGCGTGGGGAGATGGCGGTCTCGTGTCACCCGGCCTTGATCGGGTCGTGCCCGACGTTCAGCAGGCGATATCGGCGGCGCTCGTCGGAGAGCAGCTCGGCGGTCGAGCGGCCTGCCGTCTCGTCCTCGACCACCGAGATCACCTGCCACATGATGTCGCGGTCGTCGCCGGTCAGGTCGGTGCGCCGCTTGCGCAGTATCCCCAGCACGGCGACGCCCAGTGCCGGCGCCCTCTGCGCGGGGTCGGGCGCGAGCTCCTCGCTCGTGCCCAGCCAGTCGGTCAGTTCGCGTGAGGTCATGTTGACGAGCTCGTGGAACCGCTGCCACAGCTCCTCAACCGGCACGTCGGGGTCACGTGTCATGATGCCTCCGAGATTCGCGGGTCATGGTTGTGGGCCCTCGTGCCGGGTCGTGCCGGAGAGCACCTGGTCGAGTGCGGCGGCCAGCTCGACGTCCCTCGTCGTGATGCCGGCCGCTGGCCGGCTCGACAGGAGCAGGCGAATGCCGTCAGGCGTCGTCTCCAGCACGGGCTGGTGACCGAGGCCATCCGCCACCGCCTTCACGTCCTGGACGAGGAGGTCGCGGGTGTCATCCTCGACCGCGATGTCGCGGACCAGCGCGTCACCGTGCCTGGTCCATTCCGGCAGGCTCTCCAGAGCCTTGGCTACCTGGGTGTCGGTCAGCTCGTTCGACATGGTCTGCTCCCGCCGAAGCGGTGACGGGTCACTGGCTCGCGGTGTCGGTGCTGCCCTTGCTCAGCACTCCCTCGAGGCCCTCGGGGAGTGCCTCGCGGACGCGTTCGGCGAGGCGGCCCTGGGTGGCTTCGTCGGTGATCTCGAACACGACGCGGGCGAGGTAGACGGCCTGCGGCTCGTCGACGCTGCCGCCCGCGCGGTCCCTGACCCTGGTGATGAAGCCGGACACGTCGAACCGTTCGGCACTGTCCTCGGGCCCGCCGGTACGGCACAGATGTTCGCCGATCTCCTGGGGAAGCTGGCCGGCGATGTTCTCCGCGAGACCGCCGGGTATCCGCTCGCCCAGGGTTTCCAGGGTCGCCCGGGTCGCGCGTTCCGCGTCGCCCCTGCTGGCGAGCTTCGCGCGGTCCTGGACGCGTCCGATGAACTGGTCGTGTTGCACGATCGCCTCCTTGGCATCGAGGAGTCGTCTCTTCGTCACGACGGTTGGCAGCGCGGACACGAGGCGGTGCCGCGTCCACCCGCTCTGGTTCGCCGCAGCCGGGTGCCACAGCGGGGGCACCGGCCGGCGTGTTCGTCCCTGTGTCCGGTGAGCCACGATGGCCGGTCCGGCACCCGGCCCGCCGGCACCGACTGCCGCAGGACGGTGCTCATCGCGCGGTGCAGCCGCGACCGTTCCGGGTGGGTGAGCTCACGGGCGGGCCTGGCCGGACCGATGCGGGCACGCCAGAGGATCTCGTCGACGGTCAGGTTCCCCAGCCCGGCGACGAGACGCTGGTCCATCAGCACCGACTTGACCGCGGCACGCGGCTGCCGCAACAGTTCGGCGAGCTCGGCGCGCCCGAGCCCGGCGGCGTCCGGGCCCAGCTCGCCGAACACCTCGGTGAGCTGCTCGTCGTCGGAGGCCAGGCGGACGCCCTGCAGCTTGCGCATGTCGCGGTACCGCAGTTCGCCGCCGCCGGTGGCGAGCACGAGTCGGTCGTGCCGATGCCGCGACTCGTCGCCTGAGCACCAGGAGAGTGACCCAGTCATGCCGAAGTGCAGCACGAGCGACGGCTCGTCGTGCCGGTGTTTGCGCCCGGCCGCGCGGACGGGGAGCGCGAGCAACTTGCCGTGCCTGCGGGGCGTGCCGAGGACGGCATGCCGCAGCGCATGTCGCAGCCGGCGTCCGTTCGTACCGCGGAGCACGGTGGCGTCGGCCACGTCGACGCGTTCCACGCGGTGCCCTGACGCGCGCGAGGCGACGCGCCGGAAGCCTTCCACGTCGGGGAGCTCGGGCATGTCAGCTGGCCCTCACCGGTCGGTCTCCTCCGAGTACACGATGTCAGGGGCGTGCCCTGGCAGCGACGGGTCCACCTCGTCCGGTGCCTCAGCGGACACCACGCCCTTGATCGGGCTGAGGTGTGAGTCGGCGTGCGACTGGTGGATCGGGTCGAGCATGACGTCGCTGAAGATGTCCGTGGCGACGGCGAGCAGGCCGCCGACCACGACGATGCCTCCGCCGGTCAAGAACAGCCACCACTGGCCGAGGGTGAGCGCAACCCCGCCGAGCAGGAAGCCGCCGAGCATGATGGTGACGCTGATCCAGGACACCGGCCGGCCGCGGCTGGGTGAACGCGTTACCATGTTGCCCCTCCCGTTGTCGGTGCACACCACCGTTCACCCTGCTCATATCCAGAACGGCGGCGGGTATGTGTCGTGGGGCGTTCGTTCGCTCAGCGAGCCGACGGGCTAAGGACGCTGCTCCTGGCCACCGCCCAGCGCACTCCACACGTCCTGCATGGTGCCGAAGCGCACGTTCTCGGGGAGCGCCGTGAGCAGGCTCGTTACCGCGTCGGGCGCGTTGTTCTCCGCCGCGCTGCCGAGGACGCCGGACCGGTCGGTGGGGAAGATCGACGGGTCCAGGTGCCGCCCCATCTCCGTGCGCTCCTCGACCTCCGCGGGGTCGAGCCCTGGCGGCGTGCTCCCGCGGTACACAGGATCGGGTGTGCGGGTGGCCTCCGGCTCGTCCTCCGCGGCCGGCTCGGGCTGGCGCCACTCCTCGCTGCGCGACTGCACGCCGGAGCGCTCCAGCGGCTCCGTCTCGTGCTGCATCTCGTCGTCGAGGCGCTGCCCGTGCCTGTCACTACCGCGTTGCATCGCTGCCACCTCCTTCTCCGTCCTCCCTACCCACGGCGCCCGCACGCATGTACGGTCGGCGTGGGCGGGGGGTAGGGGAGGTCCACCCCGGGGAGCGTGACGAGACCGTGGCGGACTTCTCAGCCGTTTCTCAGCGCCGACACGGGGTCGCGGTGCACACTGGGATGTGTCGGCACTCCGGCGGGGTAGGTGGTCCCCCGGCCCGTCCCTGGCGGGGTCTGCACGTGTGGCCGACACCTTGCTGGCCGGGCGCGAGGGGGCGCTCGGGCCCGGCCAGCGCCGCCGGCGGTTGCCGAGCTAGCAGATCTGCACGTGGCCGCGTGGCGTGCGCAGTTCCGCGCGGAGGCTCGGTGTCGCTGTCCTCGATCTGGATGTCCTGGCGGTCGCGTAGCCGCAGGGCGCCGAGGGCCCGCGTCGGCTCGTCGACCCGCGGATGGAGCACCACGAGCGAGACCAGCCGCACGGACGGCAGGTCCGTCGACGGATGCCTGGTGTCGCGCCAGTCGATGACGAACGGGATGACGCCGCCGAGGCCGCCCACGGTCGGCGTCAGATTCCAGCTCAGCATGGTGCCGTCAGGTCGGCGCCGCGACATGGCGCGCGCCTCGCCGGGGTAGTATAGGCCGTCCCTGGCCGTCGCCAGCACCTCCGGCGTCGTTGCCGTCCGCACCGCCAGCCGACGAGTGCGGGGCCAGTCAGTTCGTCCACGCCGAACTGCCGTGGCCCGGCAGGATCCGGCTGGTCGAGATCAGGACCGAGCAGTTCGAGGTAGCGACCACCGGCCAGGCCGACGAGGTAGTTCCGCGTGCCGTGTCCCTCGTGCCGGCCACCTGGCTGCGGCGGCTGCACGCCGATGGTCCGAGCGACGGTGGCGACCAGCCCGTTGAGGTCCGGACCGCCCACACCAGGTGGTCGATCTCTACGCACATCCCGACACCGTAGCCGCGCGCGGATCGCCCGCCAACATAGGATCCGGGTGCAGAAGGCCCACGGACACCCCAGTGTCGCGATGCGGTCACGCCGCCACCCACCTACCGTCCGGTTGCGACGTCGAGCTCGAGCGCGTGCTTCAGCCACCAGTCCTGCCACAACTGACCTGGGAAGGGCCATGATCGCAGCGGGTGACCATGGCCCTGACCTCGTGTTACTGTGCGCCGCCAGGGACTCGAACCCCGAACCCACGGATTAAGAGGGGCCTCGATCGCGTCGACTCTGCCATCTACCTGCGGCTATGCCCACATCGCCACTCGCACCACGCCTCTGCTCCCTCAGCAGTTCACCACGTTTCGCACCACGTTTGATTCCACGGCCACCGCTGCGGTTTGCGCACTCCCGTCGCGCGGAGCTTGATGGGCTGGCCACACGGCCAGCGACACGCGCAGCGTCTGCAGGTTCGGTGAGTAGTGACGTTGGCCACTGCGTTCGGGAGGATAGCCACCCATCCGAAACTCTTGACGGTGACTCGTCTTTTTGTAAACTCTAGACAGTCGTCTAGGAAGGTGGGAGGATGGTCGCGAGACCAGGACGCGAGATCGCCAAGGAGTACCGCGACATCGTCAACTACCAGATCGATCACCACGGCTGGCGGTACGACGCGTCCGGCAAGGGATATCCCCGACTGCATCCGGGCGACCGGGCTCAGCCACCGATCTCGATCCCGAAGACACCCAGCTCGCGACACTCGCTGGCGGTGTTCGCGCGTAAGGTGCGGCAACGCGGCGGCACCTGGCCACCAAAGGAGGACTGACCGATGGACTGGTACAGCGTCACCATCGACTACCACGCT
>WHUD01000147.1 GCA_009377385.1 Actinophytocola sp. | reverse complement strand
ACCACATCATGACGGATGGACCACTAAATGAAGCGCTTATTTATCGGCAAGTCCTGACGGCACGCCGCCGCATGAGATCACCATGGACACCTACGTGCGGCAGGTGCTTGACGTCGTTGACGCCGAGCCTGAGCCGGTGGGATGCACACGGCTGCCTGCTGCGACCCGGTGTTCACGATGGACACCGGACACATGCCGATGTACGCCGCGCCCGATGAGCTGACGGCGTTGCTCGCGAGCGGTTAGGCGGTGACAAGCAGCCCCGTCAGGTACATCGCCACCAGGCCCGCCGTCGCGCCGCCGACCGTGGCCGGGTCGAGCAGTCGTCCCGTCTTGTCGCGGACGGCGGGCACCAGCTGCACGATGACCTGCGCGATCGCGCCGACGCCGATGCCGAACAGGAAGCTGGACAGCTCGGGGTTCGTTACCGTCCCGCCGATCAGCGCGCCGAGGATCGCCGGTGCGCCCGCGATGATCCCGAGGCCAAGGAGCTTCGCGATGCTGGGACGTCGTTGCGTCAACGGCGACACGATCGCGAGGCCCTCCGTGGTGTTGTGGATGGCGAACCCGACGACCAGCGTCACGCCGAGCGCCAGCTCCCCGACGGCATAGGCGGCGCCGATCGCCAGCCCCTCGCCGAGGTTGTGCAGGCCGATGCCGATGGCGATCAGCAGCGCCAGCCGCAGCCCGCCGGTGTCGCCTCGGCTGAGCCGGTGGTCCAACGCGCTGAGCCCCAGGAACGCCAGCAGCGCGCCCAGCACGACCAGCGCCGCGCCGCCGAACGCGCCGCCCGCTTGCTCGGCGAGTTCGAAGCCCTCCAGGGTGGCGTCGATGGCCAGGAACGCCAGCAAGCCAACGGTGACCGCGAGGAGCACCCGCACCCCCTGACTGCCGATGCGACGTAGGGTCGGCAGGAACAGCATCCCCAGCACCACCGGGATGATGCCGACATACGTGCCCAGCAGCGTCATCAGCGCGAAGAAGCCGCTGTCGGCTTGTGGTGTGGCCACCGCGGCGTGGATCTCGTGCTCGATGACCGCGCCGGTCGACGTCAGGATCGAGACGTGGTACGGCTGCTCGGACTGCCACGGGTAGCTCAGCCGCAGTTTCTCGGTGCCCAGTCGCTCGATCGCGGTGTCGCCGCCGGAGAAGTCGACGTAGGCGTCGTTGACGAACACCTGCGCCACCCGCACCGGATCGGCCCCGGTGTTGCGGACGGTCAGCTCGATCTGGCCTGGCGTCAACGTGGTCTGCTCGACGGACAGCTCCTCGATCGGCGGGCCGGTGCGGTCGGGCAGGGTGTTGCCGCCGAACAGCGCCAGCGCGGTCAGCGTCAGCGCGATCAGCGCGACGACGCCGAGCGCGGGACCCCACGTGCGCACGTGGTTCAACCTGGTGGTCATTCGACCACCTCGAAGAAGCCCATCCAGCCCAGCTCGGCGAACTCGGTCTTGTGGGCGTGGAACATGTACTTGCCCGGATACTTGAAGCGCATCTCGCAGATGCCGCGCTGGCCCTGGCCCTGGACGATCGTGTCGGTGAACTCGGACGGCTCCAGCCGTGTGCCGGTGGGGAAGTAGTCGAAGAAGTTGCCGTGCAGGTGGAAGCTGTTGATCGGGTCGTACTCCAGGGTGTTGACCAGGTAGACCCGCACCAGCTCGTTGCGCTTCACCCGCACCGGCTCGTGCATGTAGTGGAACGGGATGCCGTTGACGGCGTACAGCTGGTTTCCTTCGCCGTCGAACGTGGTGTTGTAGCCGTGCATGACCATCACCAGCTCGTCGGCGTCGGGGCGGCCTTGCTTCGGGTCGACGATGAAGGTGCCGTAGAGCCCGCGCGCGATGTGCTCGGCGAGCGGTCCGACGTGGCAGTGGTATAGGTGCACGCCGAACGGCTCGGCGTCGAACTCGTACACGGTGCTGCCGCCCGGTTCGATGACGCCAGCGCCGACCTCGGGGATGCCGTCCATCTCGGCGGGGTGGATGCCGTGGAAGTGGATGGTGTGTGGGTGCTCGGAGCCGTTGTGGAAGCGCACCCGGAGTCGGTCTCCCTCGGTGCAGCGCAGCGTGGGGCCGGGGATGCGGGAGTTGTACGTCCATGCGGGGTACTTCACGCCCGGCGCGACCTCGATCTCCTCGTCGCTGGCGTAGACGTCGTACTCCCGCATGGTGCGACCGTCGGCGGTGCGGGAGGTGCGGCCGTAGTCGAAGTCCCGCAGCACCTCGGTGGGGTGGAAGCCGTTCGCCTTGTGGTCGACCGTGCTGCCCGTGCGGAAGGTGGGGCCTTTTGCGCCGCCGCCGCGTGCGCCGTGGTGGCCGTCCGCGCTCTGGCCACTGGTGCCGTCGCTGTGGCCTCCGCCGTTCGCGCCGTTGTGGCCGCCGCTGTTGTGGCCGTTGTCCGCCGACGCCGTCAGGGCGCCGCCCATCCCTAGCGCTGCCGCTCCCGCCGTGCCCGCGAGTGCGCCTCCCAGCAGGAACCGGCGCCGTGACGGCGGGGTGTGGTCGTGCTCTGGCGAGTCTGACGCGGTCATCGGCTGACCATTCCTCACGGCGGAGACAAGGTTTCGTCTTGCCAAACTTATCTATCCGGAGCAGCGAAAGCAACCGTCGGAGCATCGAAACCAACCGGCGTGCGGGTGATGCTCGTCGCCCCACTACGTCGTGTCCCACGCCCGTGACGCTGTGTTCGCCATTCCGGCCGCCGTGTGGCGCGCTCCTGCCGCCGTGTTCGTCGCTGGGGAAGTCGTGTTCGTCGCTCTGGACGTCATGTCCGCCGCCCAGGACGTCGTGCTCGTCGTTGCTCCGCACGTGAAGGCCGACGAATTCGACGCGAAGTTCGATCGCGGGGCAGATATCACGTCTGACCTGGACCTCGGCAGAGTTCGGCGTCATCTTAAGGAGACACACGACGTCCAGGGCGGCGAACACAGCGTCCTGAGCGTTGAAGACGACGCCGGGAACGGCGAACTCGCGGGCGTGAGGGGCGAACACGGCGTCGGGAGCGGGGGACACGGCGCACCGGGCCGCACGCAGCAGTCCGATCCGGCGCGCTTGTCCGTCCCGCCCGGCGCCGTGCCCCGCGCGGCCCGCCGGGCGCGCGGCCCGCCGGGCGCGCTGTTACTGGGTGGCGCCGACTATTCGGAGGGCTAGCTCGCAGTAGTGGTCGGCGATGTCCTCTGGGCTCCAGTCGCCCTCGTCGCGGTACCAGCGGGCGACGTCGATGCCCAGGGACAACAGCGCCAGCGCCGTCATCCGGGGGTTCGACGTCGCGAAGACCCCCGCTGCGGCCCCGGCCGTCACCACGTCCCGCATCCGTTGCTCGATCGCGCGCCGGTACTCCCTGATCTCCGCGAGGTGTTCGTCGTTGAGCGCGGCGAGTTCGTAATTCACGATCCGTGCGCCGGTGTGCCCGCGCGCGTGGTGCGCCGCGAAGGCGCGCATGACAGCGGTGAGCTGGTCGACCGGGTCCGCCGAGCTGGCGACACCGTCGTCGACCAGCCGCAACGTCCGCTCGTGGCCCTCCTTCGAGATCAGATACAGCAGGTCCTCTTTGGACTTGTGGTGCACGTACACCGCGGCGGGGCTCATTCCGGCGGCCGACGCGATGTCGCGCGTCGTCGTGCCGTGGAAGCCCTTCGCCGCGAACGACTCGATCGCGGCGTCGACAAGGCGGCTTCGCGCGTTGGGCTGTGCGCCCGGCATGGGCGTGGTCCCTTTCGTGTCGGCGGAGGGTGTTGACGGGCGTGGCGTACCTACGGCATGCTAAGCGAACGCTTACCACTAAGCAAGCGCTTACCTGTGCAGCTCAGGTGGACCTCAGTACCGTACGGAAGGACGATTAGCCCATGCCGAACGCCGTCAGCGACAGGCTTAGCGACAAGGTCGCGGTGGTGACCGGAGCGAGCAGAGGCATCGGACTCGGCATCGCCGAACGGCTGGTCGCCGAGGGTGCGAAGGTCTGCGTCACCGCGCGCAAGCAGGAGGCCCTTGACGACGCCGTCCGCCAGCTCGGCGAGGACAACGCCATCGCGGTCGCGGGCAAGGCGCACGACCCGGAGCACCAGGCCGAGGCGATCAGTCGCACCATCGAGGCGTTCGGCAGCCTCGACCTGTTGGTCAACAACGCGGGCATCAACCCGGTCTACGGGCCGCTGATCGAGCTGGACCTCGACGCCGCCCGCAAGATCGTGGAGGTCAACTGTCTCGCCGCGCTGTCATGGACACAACAGGCGCACAAGGCGTGGCTCGGCGAGCACGGCGGCGCCGTCGTCAATGTCTCGTCCGTCGCTGGGCAGAAGCCCGCACCCGGCATCGGCTTCTACGGCGCGAGCAAGGCCATGCTGACCCACATCACCGAGGAGCTCGCCGTCGAGCTCGGTCCGCACATCCGGGTCAACGGTGTCGCCCCCGCCGTGGTCAAGACCCAGTTCGCCACCGCGCTCTACGAGGGTCGCGAGAGCGAGGTCGCCGCGAGCTACCCGCTCAAGCGTCTCGGCGTCCCTGAGGACATCGGCAGCGTGGTGGCCTTCCTACTTTCCAGTGACGCGGGCTGGCTCACCGGCCAGACCATCGTCATCGACGGCGGTGTCACGCTCACCGGGGGCGTCTGAAGTGGACGCCACGGGTAAGGGTGTCGTCATCACCGGAGCGGGCCACGGCATCGGCCGCGCGCTCGCGCATCGGTTCGCCGCCGAGGGCGCGCAGGTCGTCGTCAACGACGTCGACGCAGGCGCGGCAAGCGCCGTGGCGTCCGAAGTGGACGGCTACGCGGCGCCGGGAGATGCCGCGAGCGACGACGGCGTCGGCGTGCTGATCGACGCAGCGCGAGACCACCTCGGCACCATCGACGTCTACTGCGCCAACGCCGGGGTCGACGTCGGCGCAGGGCTGGACGCTCCAGAATCGGACTGGGCGAAGGCCATCGAGGTCAACACCATGGCGCACGTCCGCGCTGCACGTCGGCTGGTGCCGGCATGGCTGGACGCCGAAGGCGGCACGTTCGTCGTCACGGCATCGGCAGCCGGACTGCTGACCATGCTCGGTAGCCCGACGTACTCGGTCACCAAGCACGCTGCGGTGGCGTTCGCGGAGTGGCTGTCCGTCACCTATGGACACCGGGGCGTCACCGTCCACTGTGTCTGTCCACAAGGGGTGCAAACCCGGATGCTGGACAACGCCGGCCCGCTCAAGGACCTGCTCAGCCACGACACCGCGCTCACCCCGGAGCAGGTCGCGGAATCGGTGTGGCAGGGCATGGCCGACGGCTCGTTCCTCGTCCTGCCGCACCCGGAGGTGGCGGAGTACTACGCATACCGGGCAGCGAAGCCGGACAAGTGGCAGGTCGCGATGCGCAAGCTGCAACAGCGACTCGACGAGGGAGGCGCGCGATGAAGGCGTGGCAGGTCGCCGAGCTTGGCGAGCCGGAGAAGGTCATGCGGCTGGTCGACGTCCCCGAGCCCGAGCCGGGCCCAACCCAGCTTATGGTGCGGGTGCGCGGTGCGGCGGCGAACTTCCCCGACGTCTTGATGTGCCGGGGCGAGTACCAGGTCAAACCGCCGCTGCCGTTCACACCCGGCGTCGAGCTGTGCGGCGAGGTCGTCGCGACCGGCGCCGAGGTGACGGGGTTCAACAACGGCGACAGAGTCATCGGCGCGTCGGTGATCCCCTCGGGCGCGTTCGCGGAGTATGCTCTGATGAACGCCGCGACCACGTTCCCCGCCCCGGAGGCGCTGGACGACGCGCAGGCAGGGTCGTTCTACATCGGCTACCAGACCGGTTGGTTCGGCCTGCATCGCCGCGCGGGGTTGCGGGCAGGAGAGACGCTACTGGTGCACGCGGCGGCAGGCGGTGTTGGCAGCGCCGCCGTGCAGCTCGGCAAGGCAGCAGGCGCGCGGGTGATCGGGGTCGTCGGCGGTCCAGCCAAGGCGGAGGTTGCCCGTGAGCTGGGCGCGGACGTCGTTGTCGACCGCAACACCGAGGACTTCGTCGACGTCGTCAAGCGGGAAACCGGCGGCAAGGGCGCCGATGTCGTCTATGACCCGGTCGGCGGACAGACGTACCAGCGCTCCACCAAGTGCATCGCGTTCGAGGGTCGGATCTTGATCATCGGCTTCGCTGGCGGCGAGATCCAGTCGGCCGCGCTGAACCATGCGCTGGTCAAGAACTACGCCATCCTCGGGCTGCACTGGGGCCTCTACACCGGCAAGGACCCGGACGCGGTGCGGGCGTGCCACGACGACCTCACAGCGCTCGCGGCGGCCGGGAAGGTCTCGCCTCTGGTGAGTGAGCGCGTCGCGCTGGAGGATGTGGCCAGCGGTGTGCAACGGCTCGCCGATGGCGTCACGGTTGGCCGGCTGGCCGTCGTACCGGGAAGCTGACAGCAGAGAGTAAGGAGACACACGTGAGTGATCAGACCAAGCGCACCGCGATCGTCACCGGAGCGGCGCGGGGCATCGGCGCGGCCGTGGCGAAGCGGCTGGCCGCCGACGGTTGTAACGTCGGGGTGCTCGACCTCGACGAGGCGGCGTGCAAGCAGACCGTCGCCGACATCGAGCGCGCGGGCGGCACGGCGCTGGCGGTCGGCGTCGACGTCGCAGACGAGCAGGCGGTCGACAAGGCCGTCGAGCGGGTCGCGAACGAGCTTGGCGCGCCGACCGTGCTGGTCAACAACGCCGGGATCACCCGCGACAACCTGCTGTTCAAGATGAGCGTCGACGAGTGGGACGCGGTGATGAACGTCCATCTGCGCGGCTCGTTCCTGATGACGCGCGCGGTGCAGAAGCACATGACCGAGGCGAAGTACGGGCGCGTCGTGAACCTGTCCAGCGTGTCCGCGCTCGGCAACCGGGGCCAGGTGAACTACTCGTCGGCCAAGGCGGGGCTGCAGGGCTTCACGAAGACACTGGCGATCGAGCTGGGCAAGTTCGGCGTCACCGCGAACGCGATCGCGCCCGGCTTCATCGAGACCGAGATGACCGCCGCGACCGCGGAGCGGGTCGGCGTGCCGTTCGACGAGTTCAAGAAGGGCGCCGCCGCGCAGATCCCGGTGCAGCGGGTCGGGCAGCCGGAGGACATCGCCGCGACGGCGTCGTTCCTGGTCAGCGAGGAGGCTGGGTTCGTGTCCGGCCAGGTCATCTACGTCGCCGGCGGCCCGCGCGACTGAGGAGTGAGCATGAAGACGTTCAACGGGCTTGGCGAGCTCGAACAAGCGGTGGGCACCCACCTCGGCTACAGCGACTGGCACACCATCACCCAGGAGCGTGTCGACCTGTTCGCCGAGGCGACCGGAGACCACCAGTGGATCCACACCGACCCGGAGAAGGCGGCGAAGGGGCCGTTCGGCGGCACGATCGCGCACGGCTACCTGACGCTGTCGCTCGTCCCGATGCTGGTGTGGGAGATCTACAAGGTCGACGGCCTGAAGATGGGCGTCAACTACGGCTCCAACAAGGTGCGGTTCCCCGCGCCGGTGCCGGTCGACTCGCGGGTGCGCGCCGGGGCTGAGCTGGTCGAACTCAAGCGCGGCGACAACGGCGCGCAGGCAATGGTACGCGTGACCATCGAGATCGAGGGTAGCGACAAACCAGCCTGCGTGGCCGAAGTCCTCTCGGTACTGGTGGACTGATCATGCCGGGGATGGACGCCGAACCACCCGGGTTGGATCTCGCACGGTTCCAGGAATACTTCGACGGTGTCCGTCCCGGCGCGATCACCGGCTCGCTGCGCGCGAGCCTGATCGCGGGCGGCAAGTCGAACCTGACCTACGAGGTGACCGACGGGACGTCGACCTGGATCGTGCGCCGCCCGCCGCTCGGGCACGTGCTCGCCACGGCGCACGACATGGGGCGTGAGTACCGGGTGATCACGGCACTGTGGCCCACCGACGTCCCAGTGCCGGAGACCTACGCGCACTGCGAGGACACCGACGTCATCGGCGCGCCGTTCTACGTGATGTCCAAAGTGGAGGGCACGCCGTACCGGTACGCCGCGCAGCTCGCACCGATTGGCGCCGAGCGCACGCACGCGATCTCGCTTCGGATGATCGACACGCTGGCCACGCTGCACGACGTCGACCCGCACGCGGTCGGGCTGTCCGACTTCGGCAGGCCGGAGGGTTTCCTGGCCCGCCAGGTGCGGCGCTGGAAGAAGCAGCTCGACGCCTCCCACGTCCGGGACCTGCCCGGTGCCGAGCAGTTGCACGACGCGCTGGCGGCGTCCGTGCCTGCCGAGTCGGCGCCCGGCATCGTGCATGGCGACTTCCGGCTGGACAACCTGCTCGTCGACGCCGACGACGAGGTCACGGCGGTGCTCGACTGGGAGATGGCAACCCTCAGCGACCCGCTCACCGACATCGCGCTGCTGCTGGTCTACCAGCGGATGGCGGAGCTGGACGCCGGAGACGCGGTGGCCGACGTCGCCACCGCGCCGGGTTTCGCCGACGCGGACGAGATGCTGGCCCGCTACGCCACTCACAGCGGCAGGGACCTCTCC
Organism: Actinophytocola sp.; assembly: GCA_009377385.1. Taxonomy (GTDB): domain Bacteria; phylum Actinomycetota; class Actinomycetes; order Mycobacteriales; family Pseudonocardiaceae; genus Haloechinothrix_A. The sequence continues at coordinate 2,757 of WHUD01000147.1, read as the reverse complement.
GCGATGGGCTTCTACGTGGGACTCGCGTACTTCAAGCTTGCCGCGATCCTCGAAGGAATCCACTACCGCTATACCCACGGGCAGACGGTCGGCGAGGGCTTCGACGCCGTCGGCGACCTCGTCGTGCCCTTGATCGATGCCGGACTGGCCGCACTGAAGGAGTAGAGCCGATGGAATTCGCGTTGGACAGCACCACCGAGGAGCTGCGCGAGACGTTGCTGACCTTCCTGCACGAGAAGGTCTACCCGGCCGAGGCGGTGTTCGAGGAGCAACTGGACGCCGCGGACAACCGCTGGGCCTGGTCCCAGGTGCCGGTATTGCAGAAGCTGCGGTCGCAGGCCCGCGAGCGGGGGTTGTGGAACCTCTTCCTGCCAGGGGAGGAGGGCGGCGGGCTCACCAACCTGCAGTACGCCTCGCTCGCCGAGATCACCGGCCGCAGCAGGCTCGCCCCGCCCGCGCTGAACTGCTCAGCGCCGGACACCGGCAACATGGAAGTGCTGTCGATGTTCGGCACCGAGAGGCAGCGCAAGGAGTGGCTGGAACCGCTGCTGAACGCCGAGATCCGGTCGTCCTTCGCGATGACCGAGCCAGACGTCGCGTCGTCCGATGCCACCAACATCAGCACCCGCATCGAGCGCGACGGTGACCACTACGTCCTCAATGGACGGAAGTGGTGGATTACTGGTGCGATGAACCCGGACGCCGCGATCTTCATTGTGATGGGCAAGACCGACCCGTCCGCAGAACGGCACCGGCAGCAGTCGATGATCCTGGTGCCGCGTGACACCCCCGGCGTCGAGATCAAACGCGGCATGCGGGTGTTCGGCTACGACGACAACGACCACGGCGGACACGCCGAAATGGTGTTCAACGACGTCCGGGTGCCCGCCGAGAACCTGATCGGCGATGAGGGCGACGGGTTCGCCATCGCGCAGGCGCGGCTCGGTCCTGGCCGCATCCACCACTGTATGCGCTCCATCGGCGTCGCCGAGCGTGCGATCGAGCTGATGTGCGACCGTGCCGCCGAGCGGGTGGCGTTCGGTAAGCCGATCGCCGACCAAGGCGTCGTCCGTGACTGGATCGCCGAGGCGCGAGTGCGGGTGGAGCAGTTGCGGTTGCTGGTGCTCAAGACCGCGTGGCTGATGGACACCGTGGGCAACAAAGGCGCGCACACCGAGATCCAGGCGATCAAGATCGCAACACCGCAGACCGTGGAGTGGATCCTCGACAAGGCCATCCAGGTGCATGGCGCCGGTGGGCTGAGCCAGGACTTCCCGCTCGCCGGGCTGTTCGCGGGCATCCGCACGTTGCGCTTCGCCGACGGCCCGGACGAGGTGCACAAGAACGCGCTGGCCAAGGCGGAGCTGAAGCGCCAGTCAGGAAGGGGAACGCACCGATGAGTGACGACCTGCGGCGACGGGTCGCCGACCTGCTACGGGAGCACGACCCGGCCACGACGGACCGGCTGGAGTTCCTGCGGGCGCGGTTCGACGCCGGACTGGCGTGGGTGCACTACCCGGAAGGGCTCGGCGGGCTCGGGTTGCCGCGCGCCATGCAGTCCGTTGTGGACATCGAGTTGGCGAAGGTGGACGCGCCGGACAACGACCCGCGACGCATCGGCATCGGGCTCGGCATGGCCGCGCCGACGATCCTTGCGTTCGGTACCGAGGAGCAGAAGAAGCGCTTCCTGCGTCCACTGTGGACCGGCGAGGAGGTTTGGTGCCAGCTGTTCTCCGAGCCTGGTGCTGGCTCGGACCTCGCGGCGCTTGCGACCCGCGCGGTACGCGACGGCGACAGCTGGGTGGTCAACGGCCAGAAGGTGTGGACGTCGGTCGCCCACAAGGCGCGCTGGGCGATCCTGGTCGCCCGCAGCGACCCTGACCAGCCGAAACACGCCGGGTTGACGTACTTCGTGTGCGATATGACCGACCCTGGCGTCGACGTCCGGCCGCTGCGGCAGATCACAGGGGAAGCGGAGTTCAACGAGGTCTTCCTGACCGACGTCCGCATCCCGGACGAGAACCGGCTCGGTGCGGTCGGCGACGGCTGGCGGGTCGCCATGGGCACGCTGATGAACGAGCGGGTCGCCATCGGCGGCGGGGACGCGCCAAGGGAGAGCGGCCTGATCGGCGTCGTCGCCGACACCTGGCGCAAGCACCCCGAGGTGCGCACGCCCGCCGCGCACGACCGGCTGATGCGGCTGTGGGTTGAGGCCGAGGTCGCGCGGCTGACCGGCACGCGGCTGCGGCAGAAGCTGGCCAGCGGTGAGCCGGGTCCGGAGGGGTCCGCGATGAAACTGACGTTCGCCAGGCTGGCGCAGGAACTGTCCGGTTTGGAGCTTGAGTTGCTCGGCGAGGAGGGTCTGCGCTACTCGGACTGGACGATGGTGCGCCCGGAGATCGTGGAGTTCACCGGCCGCGACGCCGGGTATCGCTACCTGCGCGCCAAGGGCAACTCGATCGAGGGCGGCACGTCAGAGGTGCTGCGCAACATCATCGCCGAGCGGGTGCTCGGCTTGCCGCCGGAACACCGTGACGACAAGGACGTCCCGTGGAAGGATCTGCCCCGATGAGCACGACAAGCGACCTGAACCTGCTCTACACCGACGTCGAGGACTCGCTGCGGGACAGCGTGCGGTCACTGCTCGACGACCGGTGCCCCGCCGACCGCGTGATCGCTAGGTACGACGGCGATCACGACCTTGGCCGCGAGCTGTGGCCGATGCTGGCCACCGACCTCGGTCTCGCCGGGCTGCTG